>CAZXEY010000047.1:0-21336 GCA_964639695.1 uncultured Antarcticibacterium sp.
GTGCGATGCAGGAGCGAATTACTTCTACAAAAAATGGATCTATTACATCTGTACAGGCGGTTTACGTACCTGCAGATGATTTAACTGACCCTGCACCGGCAACAACCTTTGCCCACCTTGATGCAACAACAGTACTTTCACGTAAAATTGCCGAGCTTGGTATTTATCCTGCGGTGGATCCTTTGGATTCAACATCAAGAATTCTTACTAAAGAAATTCTTGGAGCAGATCATTATAACTGTGCACAAAGAGTAAAAGAGCTTTTACAACGATATAAAGAATTACAGGATATTATTGCAATTCTTGGTATGGAAGAACTTTCTGAAGAAGACAAGCTTGCTGTAAGCCGTGCAAGACGTGTACAGCGTTTCTTGTCTCAGCCCTTCCATGTAGCTGAACAATTTACCGGTTTAAAAGGTGTACTTGTAGATATTAAGGAAACTATTAAAGGCTTCAACATGATTATGGATGGAGAACTTGATAAATATCCTGAAGCAGCATTTAACCTTAAAGGTACTATTGAAGAGGCTATCGAAGCAGGTGAAAAAATGTTAGCTGAATCATAAATAAGTAAGGATCTTTTTTAGATCGAAACTTAAAATAAAAAAGTATGTATTTAGAAATAGTAACTCCTGAAGCAGTTGTTTTTGGTGCTGAAGTAGAAGCAGTAAAAGTTCCCGGGATAAGTGGGGAATTTCAAATGCTTAACCATCATGCTCCAATTGTTTCTCTGTTAGTTGAGGGAGAGGTGAAGATCAATTTAACCTCTGCCAGCCAGGAAAGTTTAAAAAAGCTTTCTAAAAACTTTAGAAGGGAAACCGGTAACAATAATGTTCTTTACTACCCAATTAAAGGAGGAGTACTGGAAATGAAAGATAATAAAGCCATCGTTTTGGCAGATTAAGAATAAAGATTTGTGAAAAGCCGGACCGTGAAGTCCGGCTTTTTATTTTTAACCCTCTGGAGTATACAACAGTTTGACAGCAATAACAACATCTGTAACTACTTCTTTTACTTCAAATTTTATAGAATCCTTACGCTCGTTTATCTCTTCCCAACTATTTTTTATTTCTCCTCTTTCTGTATCAAATTCTGTTATCAGGTAGCTGCCAGGTTGCAAATCTGGAATAATAATTTTTACAGCTACAGGAACAGCATCTTTATCAACCATTTTTTTCTTTGTAGAATCTTTTCTCAATAAATAAAGGACTGCCTGTTGAGGATCGCCGCAACAAAATTTGGCAAAGGCTTTACTAGAGATCTTTACCTCTTCATTTAAATTTTTTCTACGGAAATTTTTCCAGTCGGGAAGATTTAGAAAATTTCTTAAACTTGATTGTGATCTTCTCATTCCTTGAGTTAGAATATGAGGAAAACGGTTCGGCCATCGCATTCCCCCTCCTGCGCCGCCTGAAGCTAAATGAGCCCATTGTATATGCTTAAAATATTCATCATCAAATGATTCAGATAACGTTCTTTTTCTATCTTTAAAAGCGTGAATTGGCCCATGTTCACTATCCAGAAAAGGTCGTTCCTTAGCATATTTTATTGCTTCTCTTACTAATTGACCTACTACAATTGCAGATTTTACTGTATCCTTGGGATTATTAATAGTGGCCGTATCGTAAAAGTGCGAAGTGGCAAAATCCAGAGAGGGATGGTGAAAAATTACCTCGGTAAGATCGGGATGTTTCTCCAGTAGGGGTCCAAAAACACTAACCGTTTGAAGATGCGATTTTCCATATAATTCCAATTCTAACATCCTCAGGTGATCACTAATTTCTGAAATAAAAGAAGAAATATATTCTGTTTTTCCGCCGCAATGCGCGGGATGGATTTCATTCCATAAGTCCCAGGCAAACAAAGTACCGCTGCCACCCCATCGTCGGGTGGCAAACGCAAGTCGGGTTTTAATGGCTTCTATCGTGTCCCTGCAAATAATCCATTCACTTCTTTTACAAGAGGGTCCGCCGTTTTTCTTGTTGTAGGGATGATGCTTCCATCTAAGCCACATCCAATAAGTATCTACAGGAGTAAGTAAGACCCTGAGGCCATGCTTCTCACAAAGAAAAAAAAGATCATCCCAGAATTTTACCATTTTAGGATTAAAAGTGCCGGCAGGTTTTTCGAAGTATCTGTAATTGTCTTGACAATATTCCAGCATTAACCGCAGCATAGTTACCCCGTGGGCTTTTAACCAGATTAGATAATTTTCTACCTGCTGTACATCCTTGCGATTAAAAAGATTGTTTAGATCTGGCCAGTTTACAGCATCATTTTGACCTATCGGGGTCCAGTTCTCACAGGTTTCAGTAACAAAATAAGGAGCACCATCGGGTGCTAAAGTTATCCATGGTGAATTTATATTTTCAACTTTCTGTTCTGGCGGGAAAAGTTGATCCTGGATCTTCATTTCAGAACATATTTTCATCTTAATCCATTTCCTCCTTATATTCCAAAATATCGCCTGGTTGACACTCTAATACCTGGCAAATGGCCTCCAAAGTCGAAAACCTTACTGCCTTTGCTTTACCAGTTTTAAGGATTGATAAGTTAGCGGTTGTAATACCTATAGCATCGGCAAGTTCATTACTTCTCATACCACGTTTTTCCAGCATTAAGTCCAGATTAACAATTATAGGCATCTTCTAGACTGTAAGTTTATTTTCTTCCATTAGATTATTTCCTTCTTTGAAAATTTCCGCAAGAATGAAAGATATTAGAGCAATAAATAAAATATTAAAAGGAATAGAAAATGACACTTTTGCAACATCCCCAAATTCCCAATAACTGAAAACTGAAAGTGCCCCAACAAATAAACAATAATTCCCAATCTTTTTAAAAGCGGTGACATTGGTTTGATGGAAAGTTTTAAGCTTTCTCACAGATTTCAAAATTTTTTTGAATTGATGGAAGGAAAGGAAAAGGAAAATAAGAATAGCACTAAACTTAAAATAATTAAAATAAAGCGAACTTGTGTTCCAGGCAGATAATTTCTGGTTCTCCTTATTAAGGATTTTTTCACCCACAGATGATTCTGTTTCAATGTGTATCATAGAATCATTATCCGGTTTTTCAAATTTCCATTCATCATAGAAGTTTCTATTAAATTGGAAATGGATGAAAAAGACGGTCAATAGTACCAGGGCAAATCCACAGCAAAATTTAATAAATTGATAGAAAAAATTAGCGATGTGCAGTAAGGAATTTTTATTCACTTTTTTGTTATTAATAGCTATACAGTTAATTCGTTTTCCTCCTGTAACCGTTTAGCATAACTAAAAGTTTTGGAAAGCAGGATAAAAAATAATCCTAAAGCCAGTGTAAACCATAAGGAATTTAGGGAAGTGTCAAAACTAAGGCTTACACTTGCCCCTTGTTTTAAAGCTAGTCTAAGAATAAAATTTAAAGCTACATCAGCAAGTGCAGCTAGTATAATAAGCTGACCTATTAATTTTAGACCGGTTATTTGAAGGGGTGTAAATATTCTTCGTTTAAAGAAACTTCGAACTACCTTCCTCAGTAAATAAATTATATAGATGAATACAGCTGAAATAATTATTTTAAATAAAATTCCTATTCCCAGGGACAAGCTATAATCAGTCACCTCAATATTATTAACCGTTACATTAGGAGGTATATCCCTTTCGATAAATATGTAATAAAAAGTAAAAACAGTCTGGAAAAGTAATCCTATTAATGTTAACCAAAAGAATATATCAAGAATTGTCTTTAAAAGAACTGGGGGTTCAATAGAAGATTTAACTTTCATTTGTTATCGTTTAACAATAACAAATATAGTATATTTATCGACAAACAATAATTTTTAAAAAAATTTCATCAAAATTCTATTCTTCTGAGACAAGTTCAGCAGCAAGTGCCAGTAAAGTTCCGTTCTGGTTTACTGTGATCCTGGAAATATTTTTCAGATTATATTCTGAAAGATCAGCAACAGCAATCCATTTGCTATTGTTTAGGGAATCATATAAATAGATCTTATTATCCTGCCCCAAAATTATCCTGTTTTCATCCAGCCAGGTATAATCTGAAACTCCTTCAGGTAATGTACACAAATAAAAACTTTCCGGATCCTGTTTTTTCAGATCCAAAAGATAAAGGTCCAAACTTTTTCCATCCTTACCGGGAATTGTATAGCTCATTGAATTGGTATTAGGAACCTGATGGAGGGATCGGCCAACTCCGGCTAAAATTTTCTTCGACTTGTTATTGTCTAGGTTGTACGACATTAGATCCATTAAAGAATCTGTAAGGACTGCTGCTAAGATTTGATTTTCATTGTGAAATGCAAAATATCCTACTTTGAGATCGGGTATAAGTACAGAAGATTCTCCGGTTTTCCAATCATATCTGTAAAGCCGCTGTAGCCCGGTGGTGTCTAATCTTACTGCAGCAACATCATTGGTTCCCGGTATTCTTTGAGGAGAATACTCTCCGCCACCACCAGTTTGGCTTATCCAAAATTCACGGGAATCTTTGGTCCCAAATCCCGCTATATCAGTTCCGTTATTTCTTGTTTTGGCAAAAATAAGAAGCTCATTATTATAAAAGGAAGGCTGATTATCATATCCCTTATTTTCAGAAATATTAGTTCCTTCAGATATTTCCAGTTTATTTTCTTCAGAATTGATTTTAAAAAGAAAAATTTCTGAATCGGGTGGATTTTGAGAAAAAGCGGAACTGCAGATCAGGAAAATAAATAAAAATCTCATATAAACTTCTTTCCTGAAAGGTATTAAAAATCATAATTGGAATTAAAATTACACGGTGTTTTCCTACATTTTTCAACACCTAGAATTTACCTGTACCTGCTGCTCCCTATTTATGTAGGTTTCGTCTTATACATCTTCAATAATAACTATTATATTTGCGTATTACAGACATTTCAAAGTACCACATGCTTATAGCAATACTTGTAGGATTTTTATTTTCATGCTTCCTGGTCTTTACCGGGAAATTTTTCAAAGGGAAACCGGCTATAATTTCTGCCATTATCCCGCTTGGCTTATTTGTATATTTTACTACCTATATAGACAGAATAGCTGCCGGCGAGATAATTTATGAATCCTATAATTGGGTTCCTTCCTTTGGTGTAAACCTAGGATTTACCTTAGATGGGTTGTCATTGCTATTCTCACTAATGATCACGGGGATTGGATTTTTGGTCTTCGTATACACCTCCTCCTATTTAAAAAAGCATAAATACCTGGACAGGTTCTATGGCTATTTAAGTATGTTTATGGCAGCAATGCTGGGCCTGGTATTATCAGACAATCTTATTTCCCTTTTCCTGTTCTGGGAATTGACGAGTATTACTTCCTTCTTCCTTATCGGTTTTAATAATACGAACCCCGATTCTCGGAAATCTGCTATAACAGCGCTGGCTATTACCGGCCTGGGAGGCCTTTCCTTACTTGCAGGTGCTTTATTGATTGGCTTTGCAGGTGGAACTTACAGCATTGCTGAACTCCTGACCTCTCCTGAAGGTTTATCAGGAAATTCGTATTATACCTTGATCGTACTGCTTGTTTTTGGAGCAGCTTTTACCAAGTCTGCGCAGTTTCCATTCCATTTCTGGTTACCGGGTGCAATGAAAGCTCCTACCCCTGTATCTACTTATCTGCATTCGGCAACGATGGTAAAGGCAGGGATCTATTTATTAATGAGATTAACACCGGTTTTAGGTGAAACTTCCCTTTGGAATGGAACGCTTATAGTGGTGGGTGCGGTAACGATGGTTTACGCTGCCATCCATACCCTATTTCGAACCGATCTTAAAGGTATTCTGGCATATTCAACCATTTCGGCTTTAGGGATTCTGGTGTTTTTAATTGGCCAGGGAACAGAAGGTGCTTTATTGGCAGCAGCTATATTTATTGTAGTCCATGCACTTTACAAGGCCACATTATTCCTTGTGACGGGAATCATTGATCACAAAGCAAAAACAAGGAATGTTACTGTACTAAGCGGCCTTAGAAAGGTAATGCTGCCAGTTGCAATCGCGGGATTTTTAGCTGCAATTTCAAGTGCAGGGATTCCTCCAACCATTGGGTTTTTAGGGAAGGAATTAACTTATGAATCCACTCTTGCAGTAGTTGGTTTCCCTTTGTTATGGATTGTTTTAATCCTTATCACCAAAGTTTTACTGTTGTATGCAGGATTTGTAGCGGGAATAAAACCTTTTATGGGAGAACTTCCGGAAAGGTTTGAAAATGCCAAAAAACCGGGATTGCTTTTATGGCTTCCACCGGTATTTTTATCAGTTCTGGGGATTTTATTCGGAATATTTCCGGGATTAATAGAAAAATCCATTATTCAACCAGTAGTAAAATCTATGGGCCAGGATGCTTCAAATCAACATTTGCAGTTATGGCATGGGTTCAATACCGTTCTGGTTCTAAGTATAGTGACCATAGTAGCAGGAACAATTCTTTATTTTATTTTGAAGCCTTCTAAGGAACGTGAGAAAAAAATTAAAAAATTAAATGCTGTTTCACCACAGGGAATTATTACCGGCTTATGGTCGCTCTTTGTAAAATTTTCCAGGGGTTGGACAAACATATTTCAAAATGGATATTTGAGAAATTATATATCGGTCATTATGGTATTTATGATTGGATTAACCGGCTTTGCTTTATTTAGAACTGCCAGTTTTTCCTTTGATTACAGCACCTTTACACCAATAACTATTTACGAAATAGCCGTGGTGGCAATAATGTTTTGTGCAGTGTGTTATACGGTGTTTTCAAAATCCAGGTTAGCAGCGGTTGCAGCTATGGGAATTGTTGGACTTTCAATTTGTTTGATTTTCGTATTCTACAGCGCACCCGATCTTGCGATGACACAGTTTTCTATAGATACTTTAACGGTGGTGCTATTTGTATTAGTGCTTTATCGCCTGCCAAGATATTTGACATTATCAGACTATAAGACAAGAATCAAGGACGGGGTTTTGGCAATTTCTTTTGGAGCAATAATAAGTGTTCTTATTTTAGAAGTTTTAGCAGAACCAAAGAATACCGAAATAAGCGATTATTATGCGCAGAATGCCTATAAATTAGCTCACGGTAAAAACGTGGTCAATGTAATTTTAGTTGATTTTAGAGGAAGTGATACTCTAATGGAAATTTCTGTTCTTGCTATTGCGGCAATAGGGGTTTTTGGGCTTTTGAAACTGCGGTTGAAAGAAACAGATCAACGATAATATTTAGAAGATGAGAACTATCATACTTAAAACAGCATCAACTTACTTATTGCCAGTTCTGCTGCTTTTTTCAGTTTTTATTTTGTTGCGGGGACATTATCTTCCCGGTGGGGGATTTGTGGGAGGTTTAGTAGCTTCCATTGCTTTTGTTCTACACGCTTTTGCAAATGGGTTGGTTAACACTAAACCTTTATTTAAATTCCATCCCGGGTTTCTAATGCCGGTTGGTCTCGCTATAGCAATTTTTAGTGGCTTGCTGCCGCTTTTATTCTTCGATCTTCCTTTCATGACCGGGATCTGGTATCCTGAAGAAATTCCTGTATTGGGATTGATTGGAACCGCCTTGTTCTTTGATATTGGAGTTTATCTTGTTGTGGTAGGCGTGACGCTTACGATTATTTTCACTATAGCAGATACTATTTGATATGGAAGTAGTTTTAGCCATAATGATTGGAGTATTATATGCCGCTGGAATTTATATGATCCTGCGCAGAAGCCTTGTAAAATTAATCCTGGGAATAATAATTTTAGGGAATGGGGCCAATTTGCTGATCTTTCTTTTGGGAAGGATTACCAAAGGGGAGCCTCCAATTATTCCGGCAGATCTTAAGGTATTTGAAGATGCCTATGCCGATCCTGTGCCCCAGGCATTAATATTAACCGCTATTGTAATTAGTTTTGGTCTTCAATCCTTCGCAATTATATTAATTAAAAGAGCTTATAAGGTCGTTAAAACAGATGATCTTGATGAAATGAACGCAATAGATACTGATTCATGACACAACAAATAGTTTTATATCCCTTATTGCTTCAACTAATATTGAGCATAATCCTGATGTTCTCGTGGAATAGAATTAGCTACCAAAGGATCATTAGTATTGTTGGAGGTTTTATTAGCATAGGTGTTTCTTTATGGTTGTTTGGGTATATATGGGTTAATGGAACCCAAACGGTACAGGCAGGGAATTGGGAAGCCCCTTTTGGCATAACATTCGTGGCAGATACTCTTGCAGCTACTTTAGTCCTGCTAACTTCTATTTCAGGACTCGCTGTTTCCAGTTTCTCTGCATCATCAATTATTCCGGCAAGATTAAAATTTGGTTATTTTCCCATTCTTCATTTCCTGCTGTTAGGACTTATAGGAGCTTTTCTCACCGGGGATATCTTCAACCTTTATGTGTGGTTTGAAATTATTATAATCAGCTCTTTTGTACTAATTACTCTGGGAGGAGAAAAAGCCCAGCTTGAAGGAGCGGTTAAATATTTCACGCTTAATATTCTCGCATCAATGATCTTTCTTACTGCTATTGCAGTATTATACGGTCTTACAGGCTCATTGAATATGGCAGATCTTGCTTTAAAAGTTGCGGCAATAGAAAACCGGGGATTAGTTGAAATTACGGCTATTCTCTTTCTTATAGCCTTTGGAATAAAAGCGGCAGTTTTTCCTTTATATTTTTGGCTTCCTGCCTCCTACCATACCCCACCAACAGCTGTTTCTGCGATTTTTGGAGGATTACTTACCAAAGTTGGTGTTTATGCCTTGCTGCGTGTATTTACTTTAATTTTTGTAGAAGATGCCTTTCTTCAAAACACCATACTGGTAATGGCTATTCTTACTCTTATAAGTGGAGGAGTAGGAGCTCTTATTCAGAATAATTTGAGAAAGGTATTTTCCTATCTAATTATTTGTCACATTGGTTATATGATAGTTGGACTGGGTTTATTTACCGAAGTAGCCATTGCAGGTACTATCTTTTATCTCATTCACGATATTGTGGTAAAAACCAACCTGTTTATGGTTGGTGGATTAATTTATAGATTGACCGGCACCAATAATATCAGGAAGTTGGGTGGTTTGTATGCTGATTATCCGAAACTCAGCCTGTTAATGGCGATACCTTTATTTTCACTTGTGGGAATTCCACCGCTTTCAGGATTTTGGCCTAAAATATCCTTAATAACAGCCGGTATTGACCAAAATAACTGGTGGGCAATAAGTGCAATACTTTTTGCAAGTCTAATTACTTTAATTATTATAGCTAAAGTATGGGCGAATGTTTTTTGGAAAGATAAAGTTGAAATTCCTGAAAGGCTAAATTTCAGGTATTTTCAGAAAATGAAAAGTGTAAGGAAAATTCAATTAGTTGCACCTATAATTTTTCTGTCTTTAATATCTTTATATATTGGATTTGGAGCAGAACACATTCAGCAACTATCATCCAGAATTGCCGGTGAATTAATGGATAATGAATATTATATAAGAGCAGTTTTAGGTACAGGCTCAAACTTGAAGTAATGAAAAGCAGGTTTTTATCAAACATATTATTAACCCTTATCTGGTTAGCTCTAACGGGAACTTTTACCTTTGGTAATTTTATCTTCGGCTTTATCCTTAGCTTTTTTATTTTGAAACGGGCAACCAGTGGTACCGGTACTGCCAGGTATTTCAAGATGTTGCCAAAGGTTATTTCTTTTGTTTTTTACTTTTTGTATGAATTGATTAAAGCTAATTTACAGGTGGCTTATGAAGTGAGTACGCCACATTATAATATGTCTCCGGGCATAGTTGGTTTTCCTCTTACGGTGAAGAGCGATCTGCAAATCACTTTTTTGGCAAATCTTATAACTCTTACTCCTGGAACATTAAGCCTTGATGTATCTGATGATAAGAAGATTCTTTACATACATTCCATGTATATAAAAGATAAAGAAAGCTTTATCCTTGGAATTAGAAATGGATTTGAGAAACGCATTTTGCAAATTTTAAAATGACCTTAGATAACTTTTTACATTATTTTGTATTGCCTGTTTTGGCCTTTTCTGTTGTTCTTATTCTTATAAGATTTATTAAAGGGCCCAAAATGGTGGACAGGGTTATTGCTTTAGATCTTATTGTTACTACAGGTATAGGTTTTATTTGTGGTTACAGTATTTTATATGATCAACCGGCACTTCTGGATGTCGCACTTATATTGGCACTAATTGCCTTTTTAGGAACAGTAGCATTTTCATATTATATACAGCAAAGAAATAAATGATGACAGAAATAATAATAGGAATAATGACCTTCCTGGGGGCAGTCTTTGTTTTATTGGCGGCAGTAGGAATGATTCGAATGCCTGATACCTACTTAAGAATATCGGTAACCACTAAAGCTGCAACATTGGGAATAGGCCTTTTACTTCTTGCGGCAGCCATACATTCTTATGATCTCGCTATTACAGCAAAAATACTTGCCATTATTTTATTCCTCTTACTCACTGCTCCTGTGAGTGCTCATTTAATAGGAAGAACAACTTACGTAACAGGAGTTAAAATGTGGAAAGATTCTGTTATGGATGATATGGAAGGGAAGTATGATAAAAATACCCACGAATTGGCAAGTGGTTTTGAAAAACCCAGTGTAAAAGGAAAACAATTGAAGATTAAAGTAAAGAAGAAATCACCGGGAGGTAACGGTTAACTTCCTTTTTTCTTTTTCTCTCTTCTTTCAAAAAGTTGATGTTCAATAAACCCAAATCCGTAATTGATAATCAGCACCACCACAATGGTTACCACTAATTCTTCCTTAAGATCAAAGGCGGCCAGGCAACCGGCACCGGCACTACACCAAATTGTAGCTGCAGTTGTTAAACCTTCTACCTTATTTTTTCGTTGAAGTATGGCTCCCGCCCCAATAAAACCTATACCTGTGACCACCTGGCCCAGCACCCGGGTAATATCTACAGATTGCTCCCCTCGAAATTGAAGGGACATTACTACGAAGATGCAAGATCCAACTGCGACCAAAGCATTTGTTTTTAAACCGGCATCCTTACCTCTTATTTCCCTCTCCAATCCAATTAAAAGACCTACTATTGCTGCAATAGCTACTTTAACTCCAAATTGCGCGATATCCATCATGTTCTCCTGCTTAATCGTATTTTTGTAAAATGAAGTTACCAAAAAAATTGGAAAAAGATCTTGAGAACCGAAAGAAGGATTATGCCTTTCGGTCTTTAGGAAGTTTTAATGAGCTAATTGATTTTTATTCAAATGATTACCTTGGCCTTTCTTCATCACCTGAAATTTATTCTACTTCCCAAACTATTTTAAATGAATATAATTTAAAGGAAAATGGCGCCACAGGATCCAGATTATTATCTGGAAATCATATTCTTTATGCACCTGTTGAAGATTTAATAGCAGAATTTCATAATGCTGAAGGGGCGTTAATCTATAATTCAGGATATGATGCAAATATTGGATTCTTTTCCTGCGTGCCTTCCCGTGGAGATGTAATTCTTTATGATGAATACATCCATGCTTCCATAAGGGACGGCATCAAAATGAGCAATGCCAACGCCTATAAATTTAGTCATAATGACTTAAGAGATCTGGAAAAGAAGGCCCGGAAGCACTTAAAGGAAAAGATAAGTGGAGAGATTTATATCGTAACAGAATCTGTTTTCTCAATGGATGGGGATACGCCGTTTTTGGAAGAGCTAGTACGAATAGCTGAAGACTGCCATTGTTTACTGGTTATAGATGAAGCACATGCCACCGGCGTTTTTGGTGAAAGAGGAGAGGGGCTGCTGCAGGCAAAGAATTTGGAATCCAAGGTTTTTGCGAGGATTCATACCTTTGGTAAAGCCCTTGGGTGTCATGGAGCAGTTATCCTGGGAAGTAAGGACCTTAGAGACTATCTGGTAAACTTTTCCAGAAGCTTTATCTACACCACAGCGCTTCCACCTCATTCCCTTGCCTCAATATGGGCATCTTATCAGTTTTTTGGTAACAGGATAAAGGGAGCTCTGGAAATTGAAAAGCTGCAGGAAAAGATAAGGTTTTTTATTAAAGAAGCAGAAAACCTTCGGTTAAGTGATAAATTTATTTCAAGCCAATCTGCCATACAATGCTGTATTGTTCCCGGTAATGAGAAAGTAAAAGCAGTGTCGAGGGATCTGGAGCAGGAAGGTTTTGGTGTTAAAGCTATTTTGTCGCCTACTGTTCCTAAAGGGCAAGAACGGCTTAGGTTTTGTATTCATAGTTATAACTCCGAAGAAGAAATAAAAAGAGTGCTACACCTATTATCAGAATTTATTAAGTGAAAACCTTTTCAACTATAGCCAGATTTCAATATTCTACTGAAGCTCAAATCGTTAAAGGGCGATTGGAAGCCGAAGGAATTCCTGTATTTCTGGCCGACCAGTTTACGATAGAAACAGATCCTTTGGTTAGTAATGCAATTGGCGGAATAAAACTTAAGGTTTATAGCCACGATACTGTTAAGGCTTTACGGGTTTTGGAATCTGTAAAAGAATATTCTTTAGATGATAAAGGGGAAGAAATCAGTTGCCCAGGTTGTGGAGAAAAAAAGGTTAAAGTATATACTGCTATTAATTCTTTTAAATCGCTGGTATCTTTTCTATTTTCTCTGTTAACTACTGCCTTGCCTATAAATGTGCAGCATAAATATCGTTGCGAAGTGTGTGAACATAAATTTAATTTAGAATAAAATGAATTATTTTATTACCGGAATAGGAACAGATGTTGGAAAAACTATAGCTGCGGCTATTCTAACTGAAGCTTTGGAAGCCGATTACTGGAAACCTATACAGGCCGGGGATCTCGAAAATTCAGACACTCATAAAGTTATGAGGCTAATTAGCAATGAAAAATCCAAATTTCATCCCAATGCCTTTGCTTTGCAAAGACCTATGAGTCCTCACGCCGCCGCCGAAATTGACGGGGTTGAAATTAATATTAAAAAAATAAAAAGACCGGTAACAGATAATGATCTTGTCATTGAAGGTGCCGGAGGGGTTTTAGTACCTGTTAATAACAAAGAAACGGTGCTTGATCTTGCTAACCCCGAAGATAGAATTATTGTGGTTTCAAGAAATTATTTGGGAAGTATCAATCATACTTTAATGACCCTGGAAATTATTAAAAGTCGGGGTTTAAATTGCTTCGGTATAATTTTTAACGGCCCTGAAGTTAAAACTACCGAAAACGTAATTCTGGAAATGAGTGGCAATTCCTTTTTGGGTAGAGTAAACCAGGAGCCATATTTTGATAAAATGGTGGTAAGGGAATATTCTGAAATTTTTAAAGAGAAGCTTTAAACAGCTAAATAAATTTTTAAATGTCTGTTCATAAAAAAGAAATGAAAGATTCAAATGCAGTTATGACGAATTTAAATTCCATTTCCAGTCGCGACAAGAATCATTTGTGGCATCCTTTAACGCAGCATAAACTTTCGGGAGAGATGATTGCGATAGTGAGGGCAAAAGGATGCATTTTAATTGATGAATCAGGGAAAGAATATATTGATGGGATTTCCTCCTGGTATACCTCTATGTACGGGCATTGCAATCCCTTTATAACAGGAAAAGTTTCAGCACAAATGCAGCAACTGGATCAGATAGTATTTAGTGGGTTTACTCACGAACCGGCTGTACGACTTTCAGAAGAATTGATAAAGATCCTTCCTACCAATCAGCAGAAATTATTTTTTAGTGATAACGGTTCCACGGCAACCGAAATTGGTATTAAAATGGCTTTACAGTACCACCACAATCTGGGAAATGACCGTAAAGTAATGCTGGCTTTTGAAGATGGCTTTCATGGGGACACATTTGGAGCAATGTCAGTTTCAGGTTTATCTGTTTACAACGGGCCTTTTGAAGAACATTTCATAAAAGTGGAAAGGATTCCAGTTCCAACAGGTGAAAATAACGATACTGTACTGGAAATTTTAAAGGAAAAGATTTCCAATAATTCTATAGCCGGATTTATCTATGAACCTTTGGTTTTAGGAGCTGCAGGAATGAAAATGTATGATCCTGCAGGCCTTGAGAATATCCTAAAAATATGTAAGAAAAATGATATCATTTGCGTTGCAGATGAGGTTATGACAGGTTTTGGGAAAACTGGAAAAAACTTTGCGTCACAATATCTTGAGATTGAACCCGATGTGATTTGTCTCTCAAAAGCGCTTACGGCAGGTTTACTTCCAATGGCAATTACCTCCTGTTCTCAAAAAGTTTATGAGGCATTTTATTCCGATGAAATTTCTAAAGGTTTATTTCACGGCCACACCTATTCTGCAAATCCGTTGGCCTGTTCAGCAGCACTTGCAGGTATTGAATTACTTAATTCCGAAGAAATTCAAAGAGGCATTAATGAAATTGAAAGTTCTCACCGTAAATTCCTTTTAAAGATCCAGGATCACCCAAAGGTTAAAAATGCCAGGCAGTTAGGTGTTATTTTAGCTTTTGAATTAAATGTTGAAATGGAGAGGTATGGTAGTTTGAGAAACCAGTTATTTAATTTTTTTATGGAAAAAGGTGTTTTTCTAAGACCTTTGGGAAGCACAATTTACGTTCTCCCTCCTTATATTATCTCCAGAAAGGAGCTTGATTATATCTACGATTGTATTGAAGGAGCCATTGAACAATTTTAAAGTTAATATTTATTAAAAACTTTGCCTTCTGCTAATAATTAAGATTTCTTAGACAATAATTTTATTACTTTGGTGAAAATTTTCCTTTAAAATTATGATGCATCCCGATACAGAAATTCAATTTATTAGTGAAGAAATAGGTTATGGCGTTGTTGCGACTAAGTTTATTCCAAAAGGCACAATAACCTGGGTCCAGGATGAACTCGATCAAATATACACACCACGGGAAGTGGAGGCGATGCAGGAGATGTCGCAGCAAATGATGGAAAAATATTCCTTTAGAAATAACAAAGGAAATTTTGTTCTTTGCTGGGATCTATCTAAATATGTAAATCACAGTTTCAAGTCCAACTGTCTATCAACCGCTTACGATTTTGAAATCGCCATTCGCGACATCCACCCCGGTGAAGAATTGACAGATGATTACGGCTACTTGAACGTGACCGAAGCTTTCGAGGCTAAAGATGAGGGGACAGAGCGTTCTACAGTTTACCCCGATGATCTTGTACATTTCCATAAAGAATGGGATGAAAAACTTGAAAATGCTTTTCCTTTAATAAAAGAGGTGCCTCAACCTCTACAGCCGTTAATTTCAAAGGGAGTTATGGAAAAGCTGGACAAAATCCTGGAAGGTGAAAAAGAGATGGATTCAATTTTCACTGTGTATTACCAGGGAGACAAATAATTAAGTTTCTCCTTTTGGAAGTATTTCAATTAAAATTATTCGTTAAACTTTATAGATTAAAGTTTAGCTAAGCATTTGCTGTGCCTTATTTTTGCTAAAAATTATATAATTGAAAAATCCCGTTTTTATAACTTCCATGGCTTCAGTTTCTCCTTTGGGAGGAACTTCGGCTGAAGTCTGGAAAAATTATAAACTAGACAATCATTTTATTAGCAAAGAAAAGTTCTCTGGAGAAATGGCTTTTGCGGTTTTTCTTCCGCAGGAATTGAAAAAAGAAATAGAGGCATTGAAGGGGGAATCCAGGAGATTTGAACATCTTGATGAATCTGTTCTTTATGCCATTTATGTTGCCCGCAAGGCTGTAGAAAAGGCAGGTTGGGGAGAAGGAGAAAATATAGGAATTAATATAGGTAGTTCCCGTGGGGCAACTAATCTCTTCGAAAAATATTACCGGTCATTTTTAGAAAGTGGAAAAGCAGACCTTTTTGCCTCTCCAACCACCACCCTTGGAAATATTTCTTCCTGGGTAGCGCAGGATTTAAAATCAATGGGGCCGGAGATTTCTCATAGCGTCACCTGTTCTACGGGTTTACACGCTATCATAAATGGGATTGCCTGGTTGCAATCTGGGATGGCAGAGAAATTTTTAGTCGGTGGAAGTGAAGCAGCCTTAACTCCTTTTACTATTTCCCAGATGAAAGCGATGAAAATATATGCTTTAGATGATCAGGATTATCCCTGCCGCTCTTTAGATATGTCCAAGACAAAAAATTCTATGGTTTTAGGAGAAGGAGCAGGAGTTGTATGTCTTCAGAATTCTTCAAAAAACAGTTTAGCAAAGATCATTGGGATTGGGTATGCTACCGAAGAATTAAAGCATTCTGTATCAATATCAGCAAACGCAGAATGTTTGCAGAAATCGATGAAAATGGCTTTGGGCAATTATAATCCAGATGAGGTGGATGCCTTAGTGCTTCACGCTCCCGGAACTTTAAAAGGGGATAAAGCTGAAGTTAATGCCGTAAAAAAAGTCTTTAAAAAAATACCTGCTATAACTTCCAATAAATGGAAATTAGGGCACACCTTTGGGGCGTCAGGAATTCTAAGCCTTGAGTTGGCAATTTTGATGCTTCAGAACCAAGAGTTTATTAAAGTTCCTTTTTCAGAAATAAGTTTACAGCCAAAAAAACTTGACAAAGTCATGATCAATGCAGTAGGGTTTGGAGGTAATGCCGTTTCTATATTAATTTCAGCAAACTAACCAGCTCAATTTATCCTATATTTTCTAATTAAAAAAGCTGAACTTGGGTAAGTAAAAGCTTTGTTTTAGTTATTTTTGAATTTAAATCCTTTTTCATGACAATTAAACACAACTGGACTAAAGAAGAAATTCTCGAAATATATAATCAGCCATTTATGGATTTGCTTTACCAGGCAGCTTCCCTACATCGCGAAAATCACGATCCTAATACTGTTCAGGTTTCTACCTTACTTTCAATAAAAACAGGTGGATGTCCTGAAGATTGTGGTTACTGCCCACAAGCCGCCCGTTATCACACTAATATTGAAGGCAACGATTTAATGAGTGTGAATCAGGTAAAGGCTCAGGCATTAAGAGCAAAAGCCTCGGGAAGTTCAAGAGTTTGTATGGGAGCGGCGTGGAGAAATGTAAAGGACGGGCAGGAATTTGATTCGGTTTTAGAAATGGTGCGTACAATAAATAAATTGGATATGGAAGTATGCTGTACGCTTGGAATGATAACCGAAAATCAGGCGCAGCGTTTAGCTGAAGCAGGATTGTACGCTTATAATCATAACTTGGATTCCTCTGAAGAATATTATAAAGAAGTTATTTCCACCAGAGGTTATCAGGACAGGCTGGATACAATTGGCAACGTACGTAAAACCAATGTTACCGTTTGTAGCGGGGGTATTATAGGAATGGGAGAAACTATTGAGGATAGGGCAGGAATGCTTGTGGCACTTGCAACCCTGGATCCTCAACCGGAAAGTGTTCCAATTAATGCGTTGGTTCCTGTTGAGGGTACTCCTATGGAAGAACAGCAGCCGGTTTCTATTTGGGAAATGGTTCGAATGGTGGCAACAACCAGAATTGTTATGCCTCAAACCCAGGTAAGATTATCTGCTGGAAGAACCCAAATGAGCAGGGAAGGGCAGGCAATGTGTTTCTTTGCAGGTGCCAATTCAATATTTGCCGGAGACAAACTTCTTACAACTCCTAATCCCGATGTGAATGAGGATATGGAAATGTTTAAAGCCCTTGGTTTACAACCTCAAAAGCCTTTTGTAAAAAAGGCACAGCCGGAAAGTGTTGAAGCTGCAGAATCTAAATTTCAAAATTTAGGCGAAAAACCTAAATGGTCAAGACCGGGACATAAAATAGAGCGAAATCTTGAAGCGCAAAAACGATCAAAAACGAAGCTTTAAATTTAATACATAACTAAATTTTACCTCGAATATTAAACAAATATTTAAATTTGCATTTCTTCCCAAAAGGTTAATGGGACATGCTTTGACTAAATAAATGTAAATGATTATTTGCCTGTTGGAATATTAAAGGAAAAGAAAGATGAAAGAGCGACTACAATTATCTGAAATTCCCCGGGTAAAAAAGATTACCAAATCTGAGTTTTTAAAAAATTATTATAAACCTCAAAAGCCTGTTGTAGTAGAACAATTAATTGAGGACTGGCCTGCCTATAAAAAATGGGATTTGGACTATATCAAAAAGGTTGCAGGAAAAAAAGAGGTTCCTCTTTATGATGACCGGCCTATTAGTTCTAAATACAAATTTAATGAGCCCCATTTAAAAATGGATCTGGGGGAATATATCGATATTCTTAAAACGAAACCTACGAAATACAGGATGTTTCTTTATCATCTTTTAAAGGAGGTGCCTGCATTACAAAAGGATTTTACCTATCCAAAAATAGGATTAAGATTTTTGAAGCAACTGCCAATGCTATTTTTTGGTGGAGAAAATTCAAAGGTTTTTATGCATTATGATATTGATTTTGCCAATATCTTCCACTTTCATTTTCACGGTAAAAAGCAGTGTATTCTTTTTGCGCCTTCAGAAACTAAATATCTCTATAAAGTTCCACACGCATTGATTTCGAGACAGGATATTGACTTTAATAATCCAGACTTTGAAAAATTTCCTGCTCTTAAAAATGCCAAAGGTTATGTAACCGAGTTAAAGCATGGAGAAGCACTGTATATGCCAGAAGGTTACTGGCACCAGATGACTTATCTCACGGCGGGTTTTTCCATGAGTTTACGTGCAGCACCCGGAAATGTCACTAATCTTTCCAAAGCGGTTTATAATCTGGCCTTTATGCGTTATTTTGATAACTATATGCGAAAATGGAAAGGCCAAAAGTGGATAGATTATAAAAATGAGCAGGCAATTAAGCGTACTCACGCAAAAAATAAGATTTCTTCCTGATATTCTACCGGAATAGTTCTCGTATTAAAACACCTTCTTTACAAGCTGTTAATCCCTGTTAATCTATGCTAATTTATTGATAATAAATTCGTTAAGACAATTTGTTTTCTGATATTATAAAGAAATATAAAATAAAAAAGTATGAATGTAGAAGAAAACAAAAGAGCACAACAAAAATTTGGAGAAGCTATTAATAGTGGAAATCTTGAAAAGTTAAGAGATTTGGTTGCAGATGATGTAAAGGAGCATGATCCTGCGCCTAATCAAGGTCCGGGAGCACAAGGATATATTGATTTTTTTAGTATGATGCGAAATGCTTTTCCAGATATGCAGGTAGATGTTGAAACTATGGTTGCAAACGAAGACAAAGTAGCATTTGCGTATACGTTAACAGGAACACACAAAGGTGAATTTATGGGATTATCACCCTCAAATAAAAAGATAAAGGCAAGGGGGATGCAAATAAGCCGTTTTCGGGATGGAAAATTGGTTGAAAGATGGGGAAGCAGTGATGAGCTGGGAATTCTTAAACAGATAGGCGTTAACCTGATTAAAGAGAAATAAAAACTAAGAGTTTACTTCTTCTGTTACCTGGTACACGAGATTAGATTCGTAACCTTTTTGTAACAGAAAGTTGCTCAATTTTACCTTTTTCTTGTATACATCCGTTTCTTTAATGAGACGGATTTTTTTTTCTGCTATTTCCACAAGAGTCTGATAATAATTTTCCTCATTTATCTCCTCCATAGCTAATCTTACGATTGGAGAGGAAATCTCACGTTGTTTAAGCTCTTGTTTAATTTTAATTCTTCCCCATTTTTTGATTCTGAATTTTCCCCTTACAAAACTACGGGCGAATCTTTCCTCGTTTAGGAAATCTTCCTGCATAAGTTTTATAATAATTTGCTCTCTAGCAGCAGGGATCATTTTCATTTCCTTCAGTTTTTCTTCTACTTCTTTTTGGGAGCGGTCACGATAGGCACAGTACTGCATTAACTTTACTGTTGCCTCCTTAACAGTATAGGATTTTTGTGAAGGATCGGGTTTCATAAATTCAAAGGTAATTAATGGAAATCTACTTTGAAAGATGTATTTTATATATGCCTCCTATTCATTACCGGAAACAAAAAAACGCCTTCCAATTTGCTTGAAAGGCGTTTTTGACATTTATTTTTCTTTATTCAATAACTTCCCCGTTTTTATCGTGAAAGTGATATTCCATGTACGTGTAAGCGTCTCTTGGTAATATTTTTACCCAGCGCTTATGGTCAAAAAACCATTGAGAGCGGGGCGATGGAAAGCCTCTGGTTAAAAAGGCTGCAATAAATGGGTGCGTACTTAGGGTGATCTTTTTGTGATTTTTCTTGATCAGCCTTTCCAGGTCGGTTTTTATTTTATCAATAACAATAATTGGTGCTTCAATTTCACCATTTCCATTAGGATTTTCTTCCCTGGTTTTGATATTGGTTTCCGGCCTTACGCGTTGTCTTGTAATTTGTATCAGGCCAAATTTACTTGGAGGTAAAATCTTGTGTTTGGCTCGATCGTCACTCATTTCATTTTTAAGGTGGTCGAAGAGGGCTTTTCTGTTCTCAGGGCTGCCCATATCTATGAAGTCTATCACAATGATACCACCCATATCGCGAAGGCGTAATTGCCGTGCGATTTCGGTAGCGCTTATGAGGTTAACTTCTAAAGCTGTGTCTTCCTGATTTTTGGCTTTATTAGACCTGTTGCCACTGTTCACGTCTATTACGTGCATGGCTTCAGTATGCTCGATAATCAGGTAAGCTCCTTTACTCATTGAGACCGTACGGCCAAAGGAGGTTTTTATTTGTCTTTCGACCCCAAATTTTTCAAAAATGGGAACATTTGATTGATACAATTTTACTATTGATTCTTTGTGAGGGGCAATTTCTGCCACGTAATCCTTGATTTGCGAATAAAGCGTTTCATCGTCTACCCAAATAGAAGAGAAGGTATCGTTAAAAACATCTCTTAATATAGAAGATGCTCTGTTCAATTCCCCCAAAACTTTGGAAGGATGAGGTGCTTTATATAGCTTTTTGCACATTGCTGTCCAACGACCAACAAGATTTTGCAGGTCTTTGTCCAATTCTGCTACTTTTTTGCCTTCAGCTACGGTACGTACAATAACACCAAAGTTTTTAGGTTTGATGCTTTTTACTAATCGTTTAAGACGATCTTTTTCTTCTTTGCTTTCTATCTTTTGAGAGACAGAAACACGGTTTGAAAAAGGAACTAAAACGATATAGCGGCCCGGCAGGGAAAGCTCTGAGCTAATCCTTGGGCCCTTGGTGGAGATGGGTTCTTTCATCACCTGTACCAATAGCGATTGATTCGATTTAAGAACGTCAATCATACTGCCGTCTTTATCGATATCTTTTTCAAAAGTAAAATTCTGTAAAGAATAATCTTTTAATTTACCTGTGCTTACACGTTTTATGAACTTCAACAATGAAGAAACCTGGGGACCCAGATCATGATAG
>CAZXEY010000048.1:0-1504 GCA_964639695.1 uncultured Antarcticibacterium sp.
ATGAACGTTTTATAAGTTCGGTATCAGAATAACCATAGTATTAAATAATCATATTTTAGAATAAAAAAACAAAAATCAATATAAAAAAGATTATTGAATGAGTGAAATTGCAGAAAAGTTCGGAATTAAAAAGGCTTTAAAAGATCTTGAAATTAGCGATGTTAATGATGGTACTTCTACCGGTAAAAATTTCTTCGGAAGTGGGGAGTTAATAGAATCCTATTCTCCTGTTGACGGAGCTTTAATTGGAAAAGTAAAGGCTACAACAAAGGAGGACTATGAAAAAGTTATGGCTGCTGCTACCGAAGGTTTTAAGACCTGGAGAACAATGCCTTCACCCCAAAGAGGTGAGATTGTAAGGAAGTTTAATGAAGAATTAAGGAGATTGAAGGAGCCTTTAGGAAAACTGGTTTCATACGAGATGGGTAAATCTTACCAGGAAGGCCTGGGAGAGGTTCAGGAGATGATAGATATCTGTGATTTTGCTGTTGGATTGTCAAGACAACTGCATGGATTAACCATGCATTCTGAAAGGCCCGGGCATAGAATGTACGAACAATATCACCCATTGGGAGTAGTAGGAATTATATCTGCTTTCAATTTTCCTGTAGCAGTTTGGTCGTGGAATACAGCCTTAGCATGGGTTTGCGGAGATGCCTGCGTTTGGAAAGGATCAGAAAAAACACCAATCACTTCTGTAGCCTGTCAAAAAATAGCTGCACGGGTTTTTGCTGAAAATGGAGTGCCCGAGGGTATTTCCTGCCTGGTCACAGGGGATTATAAGGTTGGGGAGATGATGACTACAGATAAAAGAATTCCCTTAATTTCTGCAACAGGTTCCACAAGAATGGGAAAAATAGTTGCCGGAAAAGTCGGTGAGAGACTTGGAAGATCTTTACTGGAGCTTGGAGGAAATAATGCCATTATTGTAACTCCCGATGCTGATATAAAAATGACTGTGATAGGCGCTGTATTTGGGGCGGTGGGAACTGCCGGCCAAAGATGTACTTCCACCAGAAGGTTGATCATTCACGAATCCATTTATGATAAGGTGAAAGATGCCATAGTGGCGGCTTACAAGCAATTGAGAATTGGAAATCCATTAGATGAAAAAAATCATGTGGGTCCGCTTATCGATGAAGATGCAGTTAAAAACTATCAGCATGCGCTGGATAAAGTAGTCGAAGAAGGAGGGAAAATTATTGTTGAAGGTGGAGTTCTGGAAGGGGAAGGTTTTGAGAGCGGATGTTATGTAAAGCCTGCAATAGCCGAGGCAGAAAACCACTTTGAAATTGTTCAGCATGAAACTTTTGCTCCTGTTTTGTATCTCTTAAAATATTCCGGAGAACTTGAAGACGCACTGGAACTTCAAAACGGCGTGGCCCAGGGATTATCTTCAGCAATAATGACTAATAATTTAAGGGAAGCAGAGCGTTTCCTTTCAGTTGCAGGATCAGATTGTGGAATCGCAAACGTGAATATTGGAACCAGCGGGGCTGAAATT
>CAZXEY010000048.1:1514-21167 GCA_964639695.1 uncultured Antarcticibacterium sp.
TCGGCAGCCTGGCGCCGAGCTTCCTCTTCTTTGCGGTCGCGAGTCAGGATCAGATGCCTTGAAGATCTACATGAGGAGACAAACCAACACTATTAATTACACTACAGAACTCCCCCTTGCACAAGGGATTAAATTTGACCTGTAATTAAAAAAAATCAGTAAATAAAAAAACCGCTTTAAAAGCGGTTTTTTTATTTACTGATTTAACATTTTATAGGTTTCATCAATATATTTGTAGAAATCTGGCGAATGTTTTTCACCTTCTTTTCTTTTCTGCAACGTGTGGCCGAGCCTGGCAATTATTAAATCATCTTCAGGAATAACAATAACATATTGCCCCTGAACCCCCCGCATATAAAATATTTCCTTGTCTTTATAATCGCTTAACCAGAAGCCATATCCATACTCCGGTGAATCTTCAAATCTTGGAACAATGGCTTTAGCAACAAATGAAGAATCCAGGATCTGCTTATTATTCCATCGACCATAGTCATTAAAAAGCTTTCCAAACCTGGCAAAATCCTTAGCATTAGAAGCGATACAGCAATATGCTTTTTCAAGGCCGCTTTCTTCGCTGTCCAGCTGCCAAAGAGCATCATTTTTCATCCCCATCGGTTTCCAGAAACTTTCACTGAGATATTCAGACAATTGTTTTTGGGTTGCTTTTTCTATTACCATTCCCAGTAACAAAGTATTCCCGCTTAAATATTCAAATTCTTCTCCTGGCTTTTCCGTTACCTCAAGATCATATACTACTTCCCGAATGTTTTCATCAAAGTAAACTCTTGCAGTTACAGAGAAGGGGTTGTAGTAGTCCTCATTCCAGTTTAAACCCGATGACATTGAAGAAAGATCTCCTACGGTAAGGACAGAATTAAAACTAGATTTGAACTGCGGGAAAAAGTCTGTTACAGGTTGCTCCAGGCTATTAATATAGCCATCCTGTATTGCTTTTCCTAAAAGAGCAGTAGTAATTGATTTTGCCATTGAAAAGGAATTGCTAAGGCTATTTTCACCATAACCGTCATAATACTTTTCAAACCAAATACTATCATTTTTAATAATTAAAAAGGCTACAGTCCCAATTTCATCATGGAGATCTTCCAAAGCAGGGGTTAAAGCTGCTTCGTTATAGTTGCTGTGCAAAGGCCACGGTTGATAATTTTCTCCCGCTTCAATAGTCCTGTTCTCAAATTCGGTGTAATCACCTATGTAGGCTGTTGTATGACCTTTTAAATATATGGTGCGAACTCCTTTAAGAAGGTAATCGTAATCAAAAATGAATAATAGTACAACGAGTAATAGCAGGCTCAGCAGAAGGATGCCAAGGGATTTTATAAATTTTCTCATGGAAATAAAGTTATAAATAATTTTATTTCCAGGATTATAAATCTGGAGGTCTGTAAAATTAAAATAGTTGTTGTTGCACCGGCGGATTTTCCTTTTCCAGCAGCCACTTTTTTCGCCATAACCCACCGGCATAACCGGTTAAGGTACCGTTAGAGCCTATCACCCTGTGACAGGGAATGATGATCCAGATTGGATTCTTTCCATTCGCAGCCGCAACTGCTCTTGTTGCATTTATATCGCCCATTTTTTTGGCAAGATCCAGATAGGACCAGGTGGAGCCATAGGGAATTTTTAGCAGCATATTCCACACCCTTTTTTGAAAATCTGTTCCTTCAGGATTCAGCTTTAGGTCAAAGTTCTTCAGGCTTCCTCTAAAATATTCTTCCAACTGCTTAACTGCAGGAAACAATTCAGGAGGAGTAATTTCAAATTCAGATTCCGTTTTATCTGTTAAAGTAACAGAAGAAATGCCCAGGCTGTTACCTTTAATTTCGGCAATCCCTAAAGGAGTTTTAAGGTAAGTTCTCTTTATTTCCTTCATCATTACCTTCGGCTTTTAAAAGTCCAAGTTTTTTCGCTCTCTTTTCCCAGCCCTTTCTGGCGAGGGCCCGCATATCTTCAACATCATCGCTCTCATCCATGATCTCCAGCCCCAGGAGAGTTTCAATAATGTCTTCCATGGTAACAAGGCCTATTGTATTTCCATATTCATCTACAACTATGGCAATATGGGCTCTTTTTGCCACGAAAAGTTCAAAAACCTCAGGTATAGGTCTGTCGGCGTTTATTACGGTTATATCCCGTTTTAAGGAACCAAGTTCTTTGCTGCCGTTATTGTTTATAATTTCCTCAAGTATGTCGTCCTTGAGTACAAACCCGGTAATATCATTGGTATTCATACTATAAACAGGAATTCGGGAAAAAATAAGATTCTTATGGGTCTGATGAAAGTCTTTGATTGTTGAATTCTCTTTTTCGGCTACCGCTACAGAAAACGGGGTCATTACATCCTTAGCTTCTACAGATTTAAATACAAGCAAATTTTTAATAACAGTAGTTTCATTTTCTTCAAAAACCCCTTCCTCTTCTGCAGTATCTGTAAGTGCAATAAATTCCTCTCTGCTCATAGTGTGTGCGTGAGCCGAACTTCCTATTAATCGGGTAGTCAATAGCATCAACCATAAAATGCCGGTGTACTTCAGGGGAAAAATTAAAATTTGTAAAGTTTTTGCAGTAAAATTCCCAAGGGATTTCCAATAAGTAGCGCCAATGGTTTTAGGAACAATTTCAGAAATAACCAAAATGGCAAGTGTCATAATTGCTGAAACAATACCTACAGCGTTTCCTCCATCTCCGAATGTTTTTTCAGCTTGCACCCCAACCAGGATAGCGCCAACGGTATGAGCAATGGTATTAATAGTCAGGATAGTAATAAGAGGTTTGTCTATATCCCTTTTGTAGTTAAAGAGGGTTTCAGCATAAGCCTTTCCCTCGCTCCTTTTAATTCGTATAAAAGTAGGTGTAAAACTTAACAAGGCAGCTTCAAGAATCGAGCACAAAAAGGAAAAAAAAATGGAGGTAACCGCAAAAAGAATAAGTAATTCCATAAAAATTTTAGCTGCAGATGCATATATCGGGTTAACTGTGAAGATAATAAATTCGCCCGAGTAAATAAAAAAAGCTGCTGCTTCATTTAAAGAGCAACAGCTTGTTGATTTATTTTAAATGCATATGTGGAAAGGTTGGTTCTAATGAGCTGGTCCCATTTATTTACAATAAAAATTTGGATGTCAACATCATAACCTGAATGTCCTTTTTATCCTAAAAAAAATCCATAGCTTTTTTCACGGAGATTATTTTTAATTAATTCAAGGCTAAGGTGTGTCACAGGTATTTTCCCGTTCGCGTTTTTTAGTTCCAGATCTAACTTTTTAGCTATCGATTTTTTGCCTACCTCTCAATATTTACAATGTTATAGACAGAAGATTTTTGAGGATCAAAAATTTAAGGCTGTTTACTGGCGCAATCCAAGGCTTATGAGAAATTTTAGAACAGCAATTTTACCGCATCTTTGGCAAAATAGCTGGCTATTAAATTCGCACCGGCACGTTTTATAGCCGTTAACTGCTCCATCATCACAGCATCATGATCAAGCCACCCTTTTTCTGAAGCTGCTTTAATCATAGCATACTCCCCGCTAACCTGGTAAACTGCCACCGGTACATTTACATTATTTTTTATATCCCTTACAATATCAAGATAACAAAGTCCCGGTTTTACCATCACAATATCGGCTCCTTCTTCAATATCCATAAGAGTTTCCTTTAAAGCCTCATCACGGTTTGCAGGATCCATCTGGTAAGTCTTTTTGTCCCCAAAACCCGGGGCAGAATCTAAAGCATCACGAAAAGGTCCATAAAAAGCAGAAGCATACTTCGCGCTATAGCTCATAATCCCTGTGTCATAATAACCTTCATCTTCCAGAAGACTTCTGATTTCAAAGATCCGGCCGTCCATCATATCACTTGGTGCAACAAAATCGGCGCCGGCCTTAGCGTGCGATAATGACATTTCTGCCAATATTGCCGTGGTATCATCATTCAGAATTTTACCATCTGCAACCACGCCGTCATGACCAAAAGAAGAATAAGGATCTAACGCAACATCTGTCATTACCAGCATTTCGGGAACCGCATTTTTTACCGTCTTAACGGCTCGTTGCATCAAACCTTCAGGATTTATTGCTTCTGTCCCGGCATTATCTTTTAAGTTATCAGGAACTTTCACGAATAGCAGAACAGATCTTAAACCTAACTTCCAGAGTTCCTTCACTTCTTTTTCCAGAAGATCCAGGCTCAATCTAAAATAATTAGGCATAGAAGAGATTTCTTCTTTAACACCTTTTCCTTCTACAATAAAGATTGGCACCAGGAAATCATTAGGTGTTATTGAGGTCTCTCTTACCAAAGAACGAATAGCTTCGGTTGTTCTTAATCTTCTGTTTCTTCTTAAAGGATACATATCTTATGAATTTAAACCCAATTCCTGGGGGATTTTAATACTTCAAGTAATTTTTCTTCCTCGCTGTCTTTTTCTGGATGATGGTCATAGACCCATTGTACATGAGGAGGTAAACTCATCAAAATACTCTCGATCCTCCCATTGGTTTTTAACCCGAATAACGTGCCTTTATCGTGAACAAGATTGAATTCCACATAACGTCCGCGGCGAATTTCCTGCCATTGGCGGTTTTCATCAGAATAATTTAAGTCTTTTCTCTTTTCAACCACAGGCACGTAAGCTTCTAAAAAGCTATTACCAACTTCGGTAACAAAATTGTACCAATCTTCTATACTTCTCTCTTCGGAAGCTTTGCAATAGTCAAAAAACAAACCGCCAATTCCCCTTGCTTCTTCCCGGTGGGAGTTCCAAAAATATGTATCACACTTTTGTTTAAAGTCAGGATAAAAGGTGGGGTCGTGTTTTTCACAAGCAGTTTTGCATATTTGGTGAAAATGTGTTGCATCCTCTTCAAAGAGGTAGTATGGAGTAAGATCCTGACCTCCTCCAAACCATTGATCTACAATTTTTCCTGTTTTATCATACATCTCAAAATATCTCCAATTGGCATGTACTGTAGGAACCATAGGATTTTTTGGATGAAGCACCAGGCTTAGTCCACAAGCATAAAAATCAACTTCCCCAACATTGAAATATAATTGCATTGCCGGTGGTAAAGGACCATAAACTGCAGAAATGTTAACTCCCCCTTTTTCAAATACATTTCCGTTTTCTATAACCCGGGTCCTTCCGCCTCCTCCTTCATTTCGTTCCCAGATGTCCTGCCTGAATTTTGCTTTTGCGTCTAACAATTCCAGTCGGGAGGTAATGGTATCCTGGAGAGCTAAAATGTAATTGTAAAACTTATTCTTCATTTCTTCAGTTTTCAATATAAACCAGTTCGTCACCTGCCTTATCAATTTCTTCGGGAGAGGTAACAAAAATGGCGGTCTTCATTTTTAAATTCAGGATTTCAAAATTAGGAGTTCCGTTAGGAAGATTATCTTCAAATAGCATCCTGCCAATCCTGTTGTTGTGCAGGTCCATCTTTTTTTCCAGTTTCCCATTGGGGGAAAGTTTTTCGTGCAGGTCGGTTATTTTCCGGCTCCAGAGCAGCACTTCCTGTAATGAAGGTTTAGATTTGTAGCAATATTCACAAATGAGGTAATTCCACAATGCATGGCGGTAAGCATTACTCCTGTCGTTGGAATGGTGGCTATTTTCAAACTTTTCGTTTACAATGGCAATAGTTTTTTTAGTTGCCTTATAAGTGGGAATAATAAATAATGGATGCAGCAAAAAAGTGCGGGACAAGACAAAAAGTTGCCTAAAGTCTAACCTTTTTATTCTTGCCACAATTGCCATTTATCCCACTTTATATTCTTTAACTGCGTCTACAAAAGCCTGGGCATTTTCCACCGGAATATCCGGTAAAATTCCGTGGCCAAGATTTACTATATAACGATCTTTTCCAAAGTCATTGATCATTTGGTGCACCATTCTTTTAATTTCTGATGGTGGGGAATACAAACGGGAAGGATCAAAATTTCCCTGAAGCGTAATTTCTCCTCCGCTTAAATATCGTGCATTTCTTGCCGAACAGGTCCAGTCTACTCCCAGAGCTGAGGCTCCCGATTTCGACATTTCATTAAGTGCAAACCAGCAACCTTTTCCAAAAGCGATAACATGGGTTTCATCCTTCAGGGCATCGATAATTTGTTGGATATATTTCCATGAAAATGTTTGATAATCTTCCGGAGAAAGCATTCCTCCCCAGGAATCAAAAATTTGAACAGCATCTACACCTGCTTTTACCTTGGCCTTTAAGTACGCTATGGTAGTATCTGTAATTTTTTGAAGAAGTGTATGTGCAGCCGCGGGATTAGTAAAACAAAATTTCTTAGCAATGTCAAAATTTTTAGAACCCTGTCCCTGTACTGCATAACAAAGAATTGTCCAGGGTGAACCTGCAAATCCTATTAAAGGCACTTCATCATTCAACTCCTGCTTAGTCATTTTTATAGCATCCATTACATATCCCAAAGTTTCATGTACATCGGGAACAATAACTTTTTCAACATCTTTGGAGGTTCTTACAGGATTGGGTAAATAAGGTCCAAAACCAGGTTTCATCTGCACTTCAATATCCATTGCCTGTGGCACCACAAGTATGTCACTAAAAAGTATTGCAGCGTCAGTTCCAATTTGCTTAATAGGCATTACCGTGATCTCTGTTGCAAGTTCGGGAGTTCGGCAGCGGGTGAAAAAATCATATTGCTCCTTCAGTTTCATAAAATCGGGTAAATACCTTCCCGCCTGTCGCATCATCCAAACCGGCGGCCGGTCCACAGTTTCTCCTTTTAATGCCTTTAAGAACAAATCATTTTTAATCATAATTCCTTTTTATACTTCGGAGGGTTTCCGAATAAATTATTTAAAATATTTTACTACCTGTACGATTACGTTTTCTATACTTGGTTTTTTGGCTGTAATAATAAGGGAAGCATATTTTTCCAGCGCTGCAGAAGTTGTTTTTCCAATACAAAAACCTACCACTGACTTTTCTGAATTTAAACTGAAAAAGCTTTCCACTCCACTTGGGCTGAAAAATAAAACTCCGTCAAAATCCTGATCAAATTTCCTTTTATTCAAGGAAGTTGTATAAACTTCCACCTCCTCAAATTTTATATTATTACCAGCTAAAATTTGCGGAAGTTCATCTCTTCTAATATTTCCACAGAAGTAGGTAAAACTTTTATTTTTGTGTTCTGAAGCTATTTTTTTTCCAAGATCTGCCGCATTAGCCTCGCATTCCTCCACTTTTAATCCTGAAGCTAAAACTGAATTTTTAGTTTTTTCACCTACACAGTAAATTCTACTGTCATTTAATACTTCTTTTTCAACAGTTTTCAAAATGGCCTTAAACGCATTTTGACTGGTAAAGATGAGGTTGTTTTTAAATTTTTTATTCCATAAAAAATTTGTGCCTTTCACATTTAAAGCATCGTATTCTACGAGGCCGATCCCACTATTAAGAAGTAAACTTTTTTGAGAAGGAGCTAATTTTTTAGTAGAAAGAACAGTCGGCATTTTAATTCTTCATTACTTTCCTGAAGGCCTTCATTAGAACTTCACCGCCGGTAGAAAGCATCTCTTCAGCACATCTTTTCCCCAGGCTGCCAGCTTCATTTAATGATATTGCCTTCTCAACCTCAATCTTCTGTTTTCCGTCTATACTTAATAAAACCCCTTTAAAATTCACTTCGCCCCCGATAATATTAGCATATGCTCCAATTGGTGCGGTACAACCCCCTTCCAGCACTTTCAGAAATTCCCTTTCTATATGAACACATATTTCGGTTTTCTCGTGATTTAATACAGATAGGGCCTTACGACAATATTCATCCTCTTCCATAGCAACAACAAGCATTGCTCCCTGTGCTGCTGCAGGAATCATCCAGTCAAGATTAATGTGATTTTCAGGGGTTAGATCTATTCGCTCAAGGCCGGCAGCGGCAAAAACTGCTCCATTCCAGTTGCTGTCTTCCAGTTTTTTCAACCTGGTATTGACATTCCCACGCAAATCAACAACTTCGTGATTGGAATACCGGTTTAGCCATTGAGCCTTGCGGCGTAAGCTCCCAGTAGCGATCACGCCGGTGGAATTTAAAAAATCTGTTCCTTTGTGGATGAGGATGTCTTTAGGATTTGCTCTTTTTAGAATGGCAGCCTCCACAATTCCTTTTGGTAAAGAGGTGGGAACATCCTTCATAGAGTGCACGGCAATATCAATTTTGCCGGTTAGCATGGCAATATCCAGAGTTTTGGTAAAAATTCCCGTGATCCCCATTTCATATAATGGTTGCTCAAGATTCAGGTCGCCCTCCGACTTTACAGGGACCAGCTCTGCTTTATGTCCTAATTTTTGAAGAGCACGTTGAACAGTTTCTGCCTGCCATAAGGCAAGTTCGCTATCCCGGGTGCCGATTCTTATTATTTTATTCATTTACCTGCATCTTCCAGCTGAAAAACTTTCTGGATAAGCTCCAGGCTTTCATCTGTAGTATTTGAATCTTCTTTTAAATGATTGGCAAAATGATTCATTATTTTTTGGATGATCCTGTTACTCACGATCTCCGCCTGCTCATCATTAAAATCGGTAATCTTTTTACGCTGAAAATCCAGTTCTGCATCCTTCATGGTTTTCAGTTTTTTCTTTAAAGCTTTAATAGTGGGAGCAAATTTTCGGGTTTCAAGCCATTTATTAAATTCCCCCTCCACTTCAGCAATGATTTCTTTAGCCTGAGGAATATATTGCTTTCTTTTCTCCAAAGTCTCATCTGTCATTTGCGCCAGATGGTCAAGGTGGAGAAGCTTCACATTTTCCATTTCCGCAACATCGTCAGAAACATTCTTAGGAATAGAAAGGTCCAGAATAAGAAGCTCTTTTTTCGGGTATATTAGTTCTCTTGAAATAGTAGGATTTTGAGCCCCGGTAGCAACTATCAGGATATCGGCATTTCTAATTTCCTCCTGAAGATCTGAATAATCCTTCACCCGGAGATTAAACTTTCCGGCTATCTTTTCAGCTTTATCCTTTGTGCGATTAATAAGGGTGATGTGATTGTTCTTGCTGTGTTTTACAAGGTTTTCGCAGGTATTCCTTCCAATTTTGCCCGTCCCGAAAAGTAAGATGTTTTTATCGCAAACATTCTTTACCTCTCTTAAAATGTATTGTACAGAAGCAAAACTTACGGAAGTAGCTCCTGAAGAAATTTCGGTTTCGTTTTTAATTCTCTTACTGGCCTGGATTACCGCATTTACAAGACGCTCTAAAAATGGATTTGCTACCCCAATTCTTTTAGAGGTGCTAAATCCTATTTTAAGCTGACTTATAATTTCAAAATCACCCAGAATCTGGCTATCTAATCCTGTCCCTACTCTAAAAAGATGAGAAACGGCTTCTTTATTTTTATAAACATAGGCTACTTTTTCAAACTCTTCCACAGTCCCGTGAGTGTGTTCGCAAAGTAGCTTTATAAGCTGAAAAGGATGCTGTGCAAAACCATATAATTCGGTTCGATTGCAGGTGGAGGTTACGAGTAAACCCTCAATACCTTCAGTTTTAGCCTGTTCTAAAAGGTTGATTTTAGCTTCCTCAGTAAGAGAAAAATGACCTCTTATGGCTGCATCAGCTTTTTTATAGCTTAGGCCTATTGTGTAAAAATGTTTCCCTCTGGAAATATGACTGTGTTCCATGAACAATTTTCGTATTCTGCTGCAAAAGTAACGTAATGATTATATAAAATATAACGCTGTAGGTACTAAATGTGTCGTTTCCTGATAATAATCATATTTTCAACCCACAACTTTTGAAAAATGGCTACTTTTGTAGAGTAGGTATAGCCTCATGCCGCTTTTGTTTAGAATAATTCTAAATAGAAACCTGGATAAACAAATTTTTATGGAAAAAGAAAATATCGCTGGAGGGTTTGTTGATGAAACAAAAATTGAGCACGGGTTCTTTATTTTGAAATTTCAAAATGATTCTGATGAACCTCAGCTTATTACACGGGAGATCAATAGTAGTTTTATTCAATTTCACTTTTGCCTGAAAGGGAGCAGCAAATTTTTGTTTAATAACGGGAATTATGAACTGCCATTAGGTGAAGAGCATTCACTGTTACTATATAATCCTAAGCAGGATCTGCCGCTAAACGTAAAATTATCTTCAAAATCCTGGCTTATTTCTCTGGTAGTTTCCATTGAGAAATTTCATTCTTTGTTTTCACAGGAAGCTAAATTTATTCCGTTTTTAAGTATTGAGAACAAAGACAAAAAATATTACCAGGAAGGAAATATCTCTCCATCTATGGCTATTGTTCTTAACCAGCTGATGAACTTTAATTTGATGCCTACCATTAAGGGGCTCTATTTTAAAGCCAAGGCTTATGAGCTTTTAAGCCTGCAGTTTAACCGTACGGGAGATGCAAATATTGAGCAATGTCCATTTTTAAGTGACGAGGAGAATATTTTAAAGATCAGGAAAGCAAAGGATATTATTATTACCAGAATGGCAGAACCTCCCAGCCTTCAGGAGCTGTCGGAAGAAATAAACCTAAGTCTTAAGAAATTAAAAGAGGGGTTTAAGCAAATTTATGGTGATTCGGTCTACAGTTTTCTATTCGATTATAAAATGGAATATGCGAGAAAACTTCTGGATAGCGGCGAATACAATGTTAATGAAGTAGGTTTAAAAGTAGGGTATAGTACTGCCAGCCATTTCATTGCAGCTTTCAGGAAAAAATTTGGGACCACACCAAAAAAATATATAATGTCAATGCCTTCTGCTATTTAATGTGACCAAATGAAGCTTTTCCCGATTTTAATTTTAATCAGCCTTTTTTCCTGTACCTCGTTTAATAGCAACGAAAAAAAAGTCCTGGTTTTTCACAAAACCAGTGGTTATAAACATGAATCAATTCCTGAAGGAATTAAGGCTATAAAGAGTTTGGGTAAAGAAAACGGCTATTTTGTAAAGGAAACTAAAAATGCAGAAATTTTCGAAAAAGATGGCCTCTATGAATTTGATCTTATCATATTTTTAAATACTTCGGGAGATGTTCTTAATAAAAATCAGCAGGATGCATTTGAGAAATACATTGAAGGCGGTGGTAATTTCTTCGGGATTCATGCCGCTTCAGATACAGAATTGGACTGGGATTGGTATGGAAAACTAGTGGGAGCATATTTTGTGGATCATCCGGAAATTCAACCTGCAAAAATAGTAGTTGAAGACAAATCACATCCCGCAGTAGCCCATTTGCCTGAAGTTTGGGAAAGAACAGATGAATGGTATAATTTCAGAAATATTAGTCCTTCCAATAAAGTGCTGCTTAAACTTGATGAAGATTCTTACCGGGGAGGAACAAACGGCGAGAATCATCCAGTATCCTGGTACCAAGAGTTAATAGAGGGAGGGATTTCTATTTACACAGGGTTAGGGCACACGAAAGAATCTTATAATGAGCCTGCCTTTGTAGAACATATCAATAGATTGATATTATTCGCATTAAGTGAGAGGGCAAAAGGGAAATAAGATAGGTCTTTACTCTATCCTGTAATAGGAAAGAATAATACTCTATCTCATTAGCAGCAGATTAATTAAATTAATTTTGTAATTGAAAAAGAAAAATTATGGGTAAAGGTGTACTGCTTGTAAACCTTGGGTCACCGGATAGCACAGATCCCAGGGATGTAAAAAAATATTTAGGGGAATTTTTGATGGATGAGAGAGTTATCGATGTCCCTTTGTGGGCACGAAATATTCTCGTTAAAGGAATTATCTTAAATACCCGACCAAAAAAATCTGCCGAGGCTTATCAAAAAATATGGTGGGACGAAGGATCTCCATTAATTGTTCTTTCTGAACGTCTTCGCGATAAAATTGACAGTTTTACGTCTGTACCTGTGGTATTGGCAATGCGATATGGTAAACCAAATATAAAATCAGGGTTGCAGGAATTACACGATAAGGGAGTGGATGAAGTTTTGTTATTTCCACTTTATCCACAATTTGCGATGGCTACGACCGAGACTATTCTTGTTTTGGCTGAAGAACTCAGGAAAGAACATTTTTCTAACATGAAATTTACTTCCATACCCGCTTTTTACAATCATCCCGATTATATACGGGTGCTTTCTGAAAGTATAGCACAACATTTAAAAGGTGTGGAATTTCAGCACCTTTTATTTTCTTACCACGGCGTCCCCGAGAGACACATTAGAAAAAGTGATATCACCAAATCCCATTGCCAGATTAATGGTTCTTGCTGTAAAACACCCTCGGCAGCACATCAATTTTGCTACCGTCACCAATGTTATGAAACCACAAGATTAGTTGCCAAATATCTTGAACTTAAGGAGAATACTTACAGTGTTTCCTTCCAGTCCCGCTTAGGATTTGATCCGTGGTTACAACCTTATACGGATAGGACCATTGAAAGGTTTGGAAAACAGGGTATGAAAAATCTTGCGATTGTCACTCCTGCCTTTGTTAGTGATTGCCTTGAAACTTTAGAGGAGATTGCTATGGAAGGGGAAGAGATCTTCCATGAAGTTGGAGGTGAAAAATTCACAGTAGTTCCCTGTTTAAATGACCGGGACGACTGGTCTAAAGTTCTTTCAAGATGGATTGACGAATGGGCCTTTTCTAATCCTGTGGAAGTGAAGTAATGGCAAAACGAAATGCTGCAGCACTAGGAAATCAACCTATTGGGAAGTTGTTGATCAGCCAGGCTGTTCCGGCATCAGTTGGGATTTTAGTAATGTCCCTAAACATTCTTGTCGACACAATCTTTGTAGGAAACTGGATAGGATCTATTGCAATTGCGGCAATTAATGTAGTTCTTCCTGTTTCTTTTTTTATAGCCGCCCTGGGTATGGCTATAGGTATTGGTGGTTCCTCCATAATTTCGAGGGCTCTTGGTGGCAATGATAAAGAAAAAGCCTGTAAAACCTTTGGAAACCAAATTACCCTTACTCTTCTGTTAACTATTGGGATGGTAATCCTTGGGTTGGTTTATGTAGATTCCTTAATTCCTGCTTTCGGAGGTAAAGGAGACATTTTTGATCCTGCCAAGATCTATTACACCGTGGTCCTTTATGGAATCCCGTTCCTCGCCCTGTGTATGATGGGAAACAATGTTATTCGAGCAGAGGGAAAACCCAGGTTTGCAATGATTGCGATGATCATTCCATCGGTAGGAAATTTGGTACTTGATTATATCCTCATTTATGAATTTGATATGGGAATGTTGGGTGCTGCCTGGGCTACCACGGCTTCCTATCTTTTATGTTTTGCTTATGTAATGTGGTTCTTTTTTTCGAAGAATTCAGAATTAAAGATCAACTGGTCCCATCTTGGGTTCGACTGGCAAATTTTAAAGGAAACTTCCTCATTGGGATTTGTTACACTTTCAAGACAGGCAGTGGTAAGTATTACTTACCTTTTAATGAACAACATTCTTTTTGATTTGGGTGGTGAAGATTCGGTAACGGTGTATGCTATTATTGGAAGAATGCTCATGTTTGCACTCTTTCCTGTTCTTGGTGTAACCCAGGGATTTTTGCCCATTGCAGGATATAATTATGGAGCTGAAAATTGGCAAAGGGTCAGGAAAAGTATTAACACCGCTATTTTATATGCTTCAATTTTAGGGATTCTTGTTTTCGCCGGAATTATGATTTTTTCGGAAGAGATTGTCAGCATATTCACCACCAATCCTGTTATTATTGCAGAAACGCCCGAAGCAATGAGATGGGTTTTTGCAGCGACTCCAATCATTGCTTTGCAATTGATAGGTTCGGCTTATTTTCAGGCAATAGGGAAAGCAGTTCCCGCTTTGTTGTTAACGTTATCGAGGCAGGGCTTTATATTTATTCCGCTGGTGCTCATACTGCCAAAGTATTTTGGAGAAATTGGTGTCTGGATTTCCTTTCCACTAGCCGATGTTTCATCTACCATTATAACAGGTTATTTCCTTAACAGGGAAATAAGGCATAAGCTTAAGCCTGCTTAGAATTGTATTTGCCAATTTTTGTTATATTTAGCTTTCAATTTTCCCATTCAACTTATTTATGAAAAAGCATTTACTATCCCTTGCAAGTATTTTTATTTTTTTAGGTTTTTCCCCAGATCTTACTGCTCAAAGGAAAAAATCAGCCGAACCCGCCTTTGACAAAGAAACTTATGGAGCCCTTGAATACAGGCTAATCGGTCCTTTCCGTGGAGGCCGTTCATCTGCAGTTACCGGGGTAGCCGGCAAACCCGATCTTTATTATTTTGGAGCAGCCGGTGGAGGTGTTTGGAAAACAACAGATGGCGGGCGAACTTATGAAAATATATCTGATGGTTTTTTTGGCGGAAGTATTGGAGCAGTAACCGTTGCGCCAAGTGACCAAAACGTAATTTATGTAGGAGGTGGTGAAAAAACCATTCGTGGTAACGTATCGTCAGGATATGGAGTATGGAAATCTGAAGATGCCGGGAAAACCTGGGTGTCCAAAGGATTAAAGAACAGCCGGCAGATTCCGAGAATTCGTGTACATCCTGAAAATCCGGAAATTGTTTATGCTGCAGTTTTAGGGAATATCTATAAACCTTCTACAGAAAGAGGAGTATATAAGAGTACAGATGGTGGTAATACCTGGAAAAAGACTTTATATGTTAATGACCAGGCAGGTGCTGTCGATTTAATCATAGATCCGTCAAATCCAAGAATCCTTTATGCCTCTACCTGGAGAGCGAAAAGAACTCCTTATAGTTTAAGTAGTGGAGGGGAAGGGTCTGCCTTGTGGAAAAGTAAGGATGGTGGAGAAACCTGGAAAGAAATTTCGAAGAATGAAGGCTTTCCTCAGGATACGTTAGGGATAATAGGAGTTACAGTTTCACCGGCCAATCCAAACCGGGTTTGGGCAATGGTTGAGAATAAAGAAAAAGGTGGTGTTTACCGTAGTGAAGATGGCGGAGATACCTGGAAATTGATAAACAGCGACAGGAGTTTGAGACAAAGAGCCTGGTATTATACCCGTATTTATGCAGATCCTCAGGATGCCGATGTAGTATATGTTTTAAATGTTTCTTATCACAAATCCAAGGATGGAGGGGAAACCTTTAGTTCTGCAGATGCCCCTCATGGAGACCATCACGACCTTTGGATAGCTCCCGAAAATTCAAAAAGAATGGCAATAGCAGATGATGGTGGAGCGCAAATCTCTTATGATGGTGGAGATTCCTGGAGTACTTATTATAATCAACCTACTGCACAGTTCTATCGTGTAACAACCGATAATCATTTCCCTTACAGGATTTATGCTGCTCAACAGGATAATTCCACAGTGCGTATTGAACATAGAAGTACGGGAAGATCAATAAGTGAAGAGAACTGGGAGCCTACTGCAGGCGGGGAATCTGCATCTATAGCGGTAGATCCCGAAAATAATGAAATAGTGTATGGTGGAAGCTACGGAGGTTATTTAAGCAGGGTAAATCATGCTGTAGGTACAGAAAGAGCCATAAACGTATGGCCAGAAAATCCTATGGGACACGGAGCTGAAGATATGAAGTATCGCTTCCAGTGGAATTTTCCCATTATTTTCTCAAAACATGATCCTGATAAACTATATACTTTTTCTAATCACGTACACGTAACTACAAATGAAGGCCAATCCTGGGAAACTATTAGCGGAGATCTTACAAGAAATGATCCTTCCACACTTGGTTCCAGTGGAGGCCCAATAACTCAGGATAATACAGGGGTAGAATATTACGGAACTATTTTTGCTGCAGATGAATCTCCTCTTCAGGAAGGATTATTATGGGTTGGAAGTGACGATGGATTAGTACATATAACAAGAGATGGTGGTAAGAACTGGGAAAATATTACTCCCAAGGATCTTCCCGAATGGTCACAGATCAATTCAATTGAAACCGGGCACTACGCTCCCGGAACAGCTTACCTTGCTGCAACCCGCTATAAACTGGGTGATTTCCAGCCTTATTTATATAAAACAGAGGATTTCGGAAAATCCTGGGCGAAAATCACGAATGGGATCAATGAGGAGCATTTTACCAGGGTAATTCGTGAAGATCCTGATAGAAAAGGGTTATTATATGCAGGAACAGAAACCGGGATGTACATTTCCTTTAATAACGGTCAAAACTGGGAGCCTTTTCAACTTAACCTTCCTGTAACTCCTATTACAGATCTTGCTATTAAGGACAAAAACCTCATAGTTGCCACCCAGGGAAGAAGTATCTGGATCCTGGATAATTTAAGTGTTCTTCACCAGCTGGATAAGAATATGGAAAATAAGCCTATGGTACTGTTTACACCTCAGGATACTTACAGAATGGAGGGAGGATCAAGAAAAGATTCTAAAACTGAAGGGACAAACCGTCCTAACGGAGTTATGACCTATTTCAATATAAAAGATTACGATCAAAAGAAGGATACGGTAAGGTTAACCTATTTTAATGCTGCCAATGACACTTTAAAATCCTTCAGTAATCATTCTGAAGAAGATAAATTGAAGATTGAAAAAGGAGCAAACCTGTTCGTTTGGGATATGTATGAAGAAGGAGCTGAAAAATTAAAAGGGATGATACTTTGGTGGGCAGATTTAACAGGTCCAAAAATTCTTCCCGGGGAATATACCGTGGAACTGGATGTAAACGGTAATAAAGTGCGAGAGCAATTTAAGGTGCTGCCCAATCCTAAAATGGAAACCGATCTAGCAGGTCTTCAAAAACAATATCAGTTTATTTCCGAAGTAAATCAAACTGTGGATGAAGCTCACAAGTCTATTAAAAAGATCCAGAATATTACTGCCCAGCTCAAGGCATTTCAGCAGCAATATAAAGGAAACAAGAATGTGCAGCCTTTAGTGGAGAAAGCTAAAAAAATGGAGCAGGAATTTAATGAAATTGAGAAAACGCTTTATCAAACCCAGAACAAGAGTAACCAGGATCCTTTGAACTTTCCTATTAAGTTAACAAATAAACTTGCCCATTTAAATTCATTGGTTGGAATGGGTGATTTCCCTCCAACTAATCAAGATGTTGCAGTGAAAAATGAGCTGACTATGGAAATTAAAGAGCAGTTGACGGCTTTTAATAATATGGTGGATGCTCAAATTGAAGAGTTTAACAGGGAATTTAATAATGCAGATCTTAACTACATCTTTTTAAAAGGATAAAAATTAGCCTGTGCTGGAGTATTATAATTATCTCAAGGCGTTACATCTCATATTTGTGATCACCTGGTTTGCAGGGTTATTTTACATTCCTCGTCTCTTCGTTTACCATATCGAAGCCGACGAAAAAGAGGAGCCGGAGAGATCTATTCTTACAAAACAATTAAAATTAATGACCAGAAGGCTGTGGTATATAATTACCTGGCCTTCGGCCATTCTTGCAAGTTTTTTTGCATTCTGGTTAATTGCCCTTCTTCCTGTATGGCTGGAACAGGATTGGATGATCGTTAAACTTGTGTTTGTGGCTCTCCTTTATGCCTACCATATGAAATGTCACTTTATCTTTAAAGAGCTTCAAAAGGATGTAATTAAGTGGACCAGTAACGGGATGAGGTTGTTCAATGAAGGTTCAACTTTAATTTTATTTGCGGTGATTTTTTTGGTAATTCTTAGAAATGCGATCAACTGGATCTTTGGGGTGGCAGGTATAGTTGTATTATCGGTTCTTCTTATGCTGGGTATTAAGATGTATAAAAATATAAGAGCTAAAAATCCCGATGCCTAATGTGGTGTAATTATTGATAATCCCTTGCCAAACTACGAAATAACAGTATGAGGCTATTAAAACTTTCTCTCCGAAACCGAATTTTCATATCTATGATTCTTTTGGTTTTAGGAGCTTCCATCTTAATAGCGGGAGTTGCAATTTTTCAATATAAAAAGGAATCTGAAACTTATCACCGGGAAAGACTGGAAAGAAAGGAAGAGGCAATACGTGAAAATATTCGTTTTGTCCTTGCCGCCACAACCCATGAGGTGAAGACCGAAAATATGCCTGTGATTTTAAAGGAGCGCGGCAAAATTCACGAGATCGCCCAGGTTCACGAAATGCAGCTTCACGTTTATGATCTAAAGGGCAAATTACTTATTAAATCTAATGAAACCTTCTTTAGGGATACTACCAACATCCAGATCCAGAAAAACATCTTAAGAGAACTGGAGACTGCTCAAAACAAACGTTACCTGAGGAAATCTGAAGTTAATGGTCAAAAATATCAATCATCCTACACCTATATTACAGACAATCAATTTAAGCCGCTGGCTATCCTGTACCTGCCTTACCTGCAGGACGATGAGCTGCTGCAAAAAGATTTGAATGACTTCCTTCTTCGTATGGGGGAGGTCTATCTTTTTATGCTGGCAGTGGCGATCCTTTTAGCGTACATTCTTTCAAAGTATATTACAAAATCGCTTAAAATCGTTTCAGAAAAAATTATTGAAACACGGCTTGATAAAAAGAACCAAAAGATTAAAATAGACAATGCTTCCGAAGAGATTTACGCATTGGTAGCAGCTTATAACAGCATGATCGACGAGCTGGAGGAGAGTGCTGTGAAATTAGCCACCGGTGAGCGGGAGCAGGCCTGGAGGGAAATGGCTAAGCAAGTGGCGCACGAGATAAAAAATCCTTTGACCCCTATGCGGTTAAGTGTGCAAAGTTTTCAAAGGAATTTTGATCCCCAGGATCCAAATGTGCATAAAAAGGTCCAGGAATACAGCGATACTCTTATTCAGCAAATTGATACTATGAGTGCGATTGCTTCAGCTTTCTCAAATTTTGCAAAGATGCCTGCCCAGCAAAATGAAACGCTAAATGTACCTAAGATCGTAAAGCTGGCACTTGATATCTTCAATGAAAATTACATCCTCTTTTCTTCAGATAAAGAAGAGATTCTGGCGAAATTTGATCGTACTCAACTAATTAGAGTGGTTACAAATCTTGTCAAAAATGCTACCCAGGCACTGGAAGGGGTAGAAAATCCCAAAATATTTGTAAAGGTTGAAGAAAGAGGGGAAAATGTAGCCATTTCAGTTTCAGATAATGGGGTTGGAATTTCAGAAGAGAATAAGGAAAAGATCTTCGAGCCAAAATTTACTACAAAATCCAGCGGAATGGGATTAGGGCTTGCAATGGTGAAAAATTTAGTAGAAGCTTACAACGGTACAATAACCTTCACATCAAAAAGAAATAAAGGCACTATCTTTACGGTAGAGTTCCCAAAATTACCAGTTGTGTAGTTTTTTATCAGCCAATTTTAACCGTAACCGAAAATTTTACAGAATGAATTTTGAAAATATTATAGCAGAAAATAACGGCGGAATCTTAAGAATTACTATTAACCGTCCAACGAAGCTTAATGCCTTAAACAGAGATACGATTCAGGAATTACACGAAGCTTTTAAAGAAGCAAAGGAAGATAATTCGGTGAAAGTAATTATCATGACCGGAAGCGGGGAAAAAGCTTTTGTTGCCGGCGCTGATATTAGTGAATTTTCTAATTTTTCTCCGGAAGAAGGAAAACGATTGGCTGCCGAAGGACAGAAAAAACTTTTTGATTATATCGCTAATTTTCCGAAGCCCGTAATTGCAGCCATTAATGGTTTTGCATTAGGTGGCGGATTAGAATTAGCTATGGCAGCACATTT
>CAZXEY010000049.1:0-10403 GCA_964639695.1 uncultured Antarcticibacterium sp.
TTTTTTTTCTTCAATAGAAAGAAAAAGGTGATAATACTCACGGTCCCAGATAGGAAGTTTTAAAAGGTTATTGGCAATTTCCAGGCTTTCGGCCTCAATTTCTTCCGAAGTTTTGTTTTCGCGCAGCGCTGAATATTTTTCCCGGAGTTTATTCTTCATCTGGTTCCCTCGCCGGATTTGAAATATGGAAAATAGCATCTCCCTGGTAAACTATAGGGGATTCATTAACATTAATAATATAACCTGTATGTGGAGCATTTACTTTATGTCTGAATTTCCCGTATGGATCGGTTATCGTTGCAACATATTCCCCTTTCTCAACCCTTTTTCCACACTCGATCTTCACGTGTAAAAGTCCGCTGTACTTGGCACGCATCCACGAACTATTCTCGATAATAATACTCTCATGGTGGGCATCTGCAAATTCAAAGCGCGGCTTCAACATTCCTAAATGATGAAGAATCCTCATTGCCCCGTCTACTCCATATTTTGCAATATCTTTATTACTGTCAAGGGATTTTCCGCCTTCAAATAACAGCACCATTTTACCTAATTTGTAACAGGTTTCCCTGTAGGATTTTCCTATGGTTTTGGAATAAATAGTAAAGGGAGCATTAAAGATTTTAGCAAACTTCATGCTTTTTTCATCTCCTTTTAAAACCCTTACCTGTGCAGCATTGAACCTGCTGGCGCCTCCTGTGTGAAAATCAAGACAAAAATCGGCTACGGGAAGGATCTTCTTTACGAATTGAAATGCAAACCTACTTGCCAAAGACCCATTTTTAGTGCCCGGAAAAACCCGGTTAAGATCCCGGCCATCGGGAAATTCCCGGGACATATTTAAAAATCCAAAAACGTTCACTACGGGGATGCAAATAATGGTCCCCTTAACAGGTTTGTTAATGTTTTTAGAAATAATCTGCCTTACAATTTCAACGCCGTTGATTTCATCTCCGTGGATTCCGGCAGTTAATAAAACTACGGGTCCCGGTTTTTTCGATCGTTCAATAATTACAGGAACCTCCACTGAAGTTGTGGTGTAGAGCTTCGCCATATTCAGGTTTATAACGGCACCTTTTCCTGGAAGAATTTTTTTACCTAAAATTTCGAGTACATTCTGCTTATCAATATGAGCCATAGGCTATACGTTTCTTTCAATATACCTAATAATACTTTTGGCAATATCTTTTCCTGTTGCAGCTTCAATTCCTTCAAGGCCGGGAGATGAATTCACTTCCAAAATCAAAGGTCCGCGGGCACTTTGAAGCATATCTACCCCGGCAACTCCAAGTCCCATTGCTTTTGCTGCTTTTATAGCTGCATTTTCTTCATCATCTGTCAATTCAATAACACTTGCAGATCCTCCCCGGTGAAGATTCGAGCGAAATTCCCCTTCTTTCCCCTGCCGTTTCATGGCGCCTACTACGTGTCCATCTACTATTAATGCTCTAATATCGGCTCCGCCTGCTTCCTTTATAAATTCCTGAACAATTACCCTTGCCTGTAAACCGTTAAAAGCTTCAATAACAGATTCTGCAGCATTTTTAGTTTCAGCAAGTACCACTCCCAATCCCTGAGTGCCTTCCAGTAATTTTATTATTAAAGGGGCTCCCCCCACGTGATCAATTACTTCCCCCACGTCTTTGGAATAATTGGTAAAAACCGTTTTTGGAAGACCCAATCTCGCTCTGGATAACACCTGTAAACTTCTTAATTTATCACGGCTTCTTACCAAAGCCTGAGACTCTGTAGTAGTAAAAACTCCCATCATTTCAAATTGACGTACCACTGCCGTTCCATAAAAAGTAACAGAGGCACCAATTCTTGGAATAACCGCATCGGTATCAGCAATCATCCTTCCCCGATAAAAAATAGAAGGTTTTTTCTTTTCAATGATAAGATCGCATTTTAAAGGATCAATAACTTCTACGTTATGATTTCTTTTTTTTGCAGCTTCTATTAATCGTTGAGTGGAATATAAATGGCTATTCCTGGATAGAATTTTTATGTTCATTTGATTTCATTTTAAAGGAAACATCCTTAAGCTCAGGATCTACTATAAATTTTTTCGTGAGAAATTTTCGCCCAATCAGTACCGGAAACCGCATCTCCTGCCGGGCAGACAAAGAAAGCGAAATTTTAAAAATCTTATTAAATAATTTTATGGTGGATTGAACCTGAAAACGCTTTTGTATAATGCCATTACTGCTTCTTACAAACAGGATGTCATAGTCTTCAAAAATAAACTCTTTGCCATTGTAAAGTGGATGTTCTTCATCAAGAAAGGTGCAATGTAAAGCACCATCTTTTTCAATAATATTATCGCAATGAATGGAAGAGGTATAAGCACCGGTATCAATTTTTATTGCGATGTCTTCTAATTTTAGTAAAGGGAAATCTGCCTTGTCAAAACGGCCAATAACTTTTTTTTCCATACCCGCAAGTTAATAAAATGATTAGAGCTTCGTTCTTATAGCATCCTTAAAATATGTGGAATGGCGTTTTAGGGCTTACTCAAACCAATAGAATTTAAGAATATTCTGCTCTCAAATTAAAAAATGATTACTCTTATCTTTATGCTGCGGGTAATATGTAATAACTTTGAATTAATGGAAACACCTGCTTTAGACGTACAAATACAAACTCTTCCCGATAAACCCGGAGTCTACCAATATTATGATAAAAATGGGAAGATCCTTTATGTAGGCAAAGCAAAAAACCTCAAAAAAAGAGTTTCTTCCTACTTCACCAAGCGCCACGATAGCCATCGTATAGGTGTAATGGTTAAAAAAATTCAGGATATCAAGCATATTGTTGTAGAATCTGAAACAGATGCTTTACTGCTCGAAAATAATCTGATCAAAAAACATCAGCCGCGTTTTAACGTAATGCTGAAGGATGATAAGACCTATCCCTGGATTTGCATCAAGAATGAAAGGTTTCCCAGGATTTTTCCCACCCGAAGATTGATCAAGGACGGGAGTGAATATTTTGGACCCTTTACCAATTTTAAAACGGTCCATACTCTTTTAGATCTTATTAAAGGGTTATACCAGCTAAGAACCTGTAATTATGATCTTGCAGAAGAAAAGATCAGGAACGGGAAGTATAAAGTTTGCCTGGAATTTCATCTTGGCAACTGCAAAGGGCCCTGTGAGGACAAAGAATCTGAAGAAGAATACAACCGGAATATTGCTGCGATCAGGGAAATTGTAAAAGGTAATTTTAAAGATTCTTTAAACCAGTTTCGCCAGCAAATGAAAACCCATGCCGATAATATGGAGTTTGAGGAAGCCCAGCGAATTAAAAACAAAATTGACATATTAGAAAATTACCAGTCAAGATCTACAGTGGTTAATCCTAACATTAGCAATGTTGATGTTTTCTCGGTGGTTAGTGATGAAGGTTTTGGCTATGTTAACTTTCTTCAAATCTCTCATGGAGCGATTATTAGGTCTCATACTATTGAAATGAAAAAGAAACTTGATGAATCCGATAAGGAACTTCTGGAACTGGGAATCGTTGAGATAAGGCAAAGGTTTAATTCTAATTCCAAAGAAGTGTACGTTCCTTTTAAAGTAGATGTTGGAGAAGGAATAAAGGTGGTCGTTCCAAAACTTGGCGATAAAAAAAAGATAGTGGATCTCTCTGTAAGAAATGCAAGGTATTACAGGCAGGAACAATTTAAAACAATGAAGATCGTGGATCCTGACAGGCATGTAAACAGGATCATGGCGCAAATGAAAGAGGATTTAAGGTTGAATCAGGAGCCTCGCCATATAGAATGTTTTGACAATTCCAACATTCAGGGGACAAACCCGGTTGCAGCCTGCGTTGTTTTTAAAAATGGGAAACCGAGCAAAAAGGATTATCGTAAGTTTAATATTAAAACTGTAGAAGGCCCCGATGACTTTGCCTCTATGGAGGAAGTTGTTTTTAGAAGGTATAAAAGATTGCTTGCTGAGGAAGAGCCGCTCCCTCAACTTATTATTGTAGATGGTGGGAAGGGACAGCTTTCTTCGGGAGTGAAAGCTTTAGAGACTTTAGGATTAAGGGGTAAGATAGCAATTATAGGAATTGCCAAGCGGCTGGAAGAAATTTATTATCCGGGAGATTCAATTCCTTTGTACCTTGACAAGAAATCTGAAACATTAAAGATCATTCAGCAATTGAGGAATGAAGCTCACAGGTTTGGGATCACGTTTCACAGAAATAAAAGAAGTAAAGTTGCGCTAAATACAGAGCTGGAAGAGATAGTTGGAATTGGTGATAAAACTGTTGTAGAACTTCTCAAACAATTCCGGTCCGTTAAAAGGATTAAAGAGGCTTCTTTAGAGGAGCTTGCGCAGGTAATAGGAACCGCTAAGGCCGCCATTATTTATAATAATTACCATAAAGATTGATGAAAAAAATCTTTTTGTTGCTTTCAGTTTTTCTTTCGTTTCAGTCATTTTCCCAGGAAAAAAAGGACGTTAAGGTGGGTCTTGTTCTAAGTGGGGGTGGTGCAAAAGGCCTTGCGCATATTGGAGCTTTAAAAGTTATTGAGGAGGCTGGGGTAGAAATAGATTATATTGGCGGTACCAGTATGGGTGCGATCGTAGGAGCGCTCTATGCCTCAGGATATTCTGCAAATCAACTGGATTCGATCTTTCACCAGGTAAACTTTGATCTTTTGCTTCAGGATGGAATTCCCAGGAGCGCAAAAACATTCTACGAGAAAGAGGAAGCGGAAAAATATGCACTTACACTACCCTTCGATGATTTCAAAGTTTCTTTTCCTTCCGGTTTATCGAAGGGTCAAAATATTTATAATCTCATATCGCGGCTAACTCTTCACCTGGGGAATGTGAGGGATTTCAGCGAACTTCCTATTCCATTTTTTGCTGTTGCTTCCAATATAGAAACAGGGGAACAGGTAATACTGGATAAAGGATCTTTAGCCAAAGCAGTAAGTGCCAGTGGTGCAATTCCTTCAGTTTTTAGCCCTGTAAAGATTGATGAGATGATCCTGACAGATGGGGGAGTGACAAACAACTATCCTGTTGAAGAGCTTCGAAAAAGAGGTGTTGATGTTATTATAGGGGTAGACGTGCAGGATACTTTAATGGACAGGGAAAATTTAAAAAGCGCTTTTGATATTCTCACACAGGTAAGCAATTTCAGGACCATAAGGGATATGGAAAAAAAGAAGAAGCTGACGGATATTTACATAAAACCCGAGATAAGTAAATTCAGCATGTTTTCTTTCGATAAAGGAGAGGAAATTATTGAATCGGGAGCAGTTGCCGCAAGGGAAAAAATAAATGGTCTTAAAGAAGTGGCCCTGCAGCAGCAGGAGGAAGGAAGAGTAAGTAGGAGAATAGCCTTTTCCCCACTGGATAAAATAGACATAAACAGTGTTACTATAGAAGGTAATAACAGCTATCCCCGTTCCTATATCCTGGGAAAATTGAGGTTAAAATACGATGAAGATTACTCCTGGAGTAATTTGCATTATGGAATTAATAATCTCAATGCTACCGGGAATTTTGACAGGATCAATTACACTCTTATTCCCAATGAAGATGCTTATACTTTATCTCTTCAACTGGAGGAGAGCAGAAATAAAACCTTTTTAAGGCTGTCTTTGCATTATGATGACCTTTACAAAAGTGGAGCACTTATTAACCTCACCCGTAAGAGTTTATTTCTTACCAATGATGTAGCAGCTATTGATGTGATTCTAGGAGATAACTTCAGGTACAACTTTCAATATTATATTGATAAGGGTTATTACTGGAGTGTGGGCGTCAACTCCCGATATAACAGTTTTGATAAGGACATTTCCTACAGTTTAACTCAAAGGGGGCAGGTGGAAGAGCCTTTAAACATTAATAAGATTGAAATAGATTATCAGGATTATACGAACCAGATCTATATTGAAACTTTGTTTCGGCAGATTTTTTCCTTCGGAATGGGACTGGAACATAAGTATTTGAAAATAACTTCTGAAACCCTCCAAAATCTTGAGCAAAGAAGTGTGCCATCGGCTGTTTTTGAAAAGAATAATTATTACAGTGCATTTGGTTATTTAAAGCTGGACAGTTTCGACCAGAAATATTTTCCGAAGAGAGGATTATTTTTTGACGGTAACCTTCATTTTTATCTATTTTCTCCTGAAGACAGGGAGGAATTTTCAGAATTTTCTATTGCTAAAGGTGCTTTAGGTTATTCTTTTACTACAGCCGAAAAATTTACCACCCGACTTTCTACAGAAACCGGATTTAGGATAGGAAATGACAATAACAGTAACAGCCTTGACTTCTTTTTGGGAGGATTTGGAAATGACCTTATCAATAACCTGGTCCCCTTTTACGGCTACGATTTTATAAGTATTACAGGAGACAGTTATATAAAAGCTTTGGTGGAGCTGGATTATGAGATCTTTAAAAAAAATCATGTGATCCTTAGTGCAAATTTTGCCAATGTTGAAAATGATTTATTTTCTACCGGGAACTGGATTTCTCTTCCAGATTATTCAGGATATGCTTTAGGATATGGCTTCGAGACTTTTTTAGGACCAATTCAGGCAAAATATTCCTATTCCCCCGAACTTGAGGAAAGTCAGTGGTTTTTTAGCCTGGGATTCTGGTTCTAGCGGCCTTTTTAATGAGTCGCTACCCTTTAGATTTAAACGTTCCTTAAGAGAGTATTTATTAAAAATTAGCGATATTTGTGGTTATTAGATAATAATTACGGAATAATTGATGAAAGAGAAATTTTATTCTGAAGAATTAATGTAAAACAAAAAATCTTATGCCTTTTTACCACAAGTTAGGAAAGATTCCCCATAAACGTCATACGATCTTTAAAAAGCCAGATGGAAGCCTCTACTATGAACAGTTGTTTGGCACCATTGGATTTGAAGGGATGTCTACAAATATGTATCACGAACACCGGCCTACCCAGGTTAAGGAAATTCGAGGGAGTTATACTGTAAAACCAAAAATCGCAAAGGAAAATAATATAAAGTCCTACAGGTTTAAAGGATTTCAGGTGGTTCCGCACCCCGATTATTTGGAAAGCAGAAAAGTAGTGCTTACCAACAGTGATGTGGATATCGCACTGGCAGCACCACAAAAATCTACAAAAGATTATTTCTATAAAAATTCTGATGCAGATGAGTTACTGTTCATACACAAGGGAAGTGGGAAACTACGAACACATCTTGGAAATCTGGATTTTAAATATGGAGACTATCTATTAATTCCACGGGGAACAATTTACAAACTGGATTTTGACGACGAAAACAACCGTCTCTTTATTGTAGAATCCCGTAAACCAATTTATACCCCTAAGAGATACAGGAACTGGTTTGGCCAGCTGCAGGAGCATTCTCCCTATTGTGAACGTGATCTAAGGCAGCCTTATGAACTTGAAACCAATGATGAGGTTGGAGATTTTCTAATAAAAGTCAAAAAGCAGGGGGATATATTTGATATGGTGTATGCTACACATCCATTTGATGTTGTTGGATATGACGGTTATAATTACCCTTATGCTTTTTCAATACACGATTTTGAACCTATAACGGGGCGAATTCATCAACCGCCACCTGTACACCAGACTTTTGAGACCGATGCCTTTGTGGTTTGCAGTTTCTGTCCCAGAAAATATGATTACCATCCTGAAAGTATACCTGCGCCCTACAGCCATAGTAATATAGATAGTGATGAGGTGTTGTATTATGTAGACGGAGATTTTATGAGCAGGAACGATATTGAAGCCGGCCATATTTCATTACACCCTGCCGGGATTCCTCACGGGCCGCATCCGGGTGCAGTTGAAAGAAGTATAGGACAGGTAGAAACTGAAGAACTTGCAGTAATGGTAGATACATTTAAACCATTAATGGTGACCGAAGAAGCTATGAAAATAGCTGATGAAACTTACCATAAATCGTGGCTGGATCATTAATCATCTAATTAGAGAATTAGATGATGAGAAAGCAGAATGAAAAAAAATAGAAATTATACCAGAGGAATTTTTTCTTCTGATTTTTAATAAAAAAAATATGAGTACAGATAACACATCTTTAAAATTAAAAAAGGAAGTTCAACAGGCTGAAGATTTTTTACCATTGTTGGGAACCGACTTTGTAGAATTATATGTAGGAAATGCAAAGCAGGCAGCATTTTATTACCAGCAGGCCTGGGGATTTCAGCCTGTGGCTTATTCCGGGCTGGAGACTGGGAGAAAGGATAGTGTTTCCTACGTTCTTCAACAGGATAAAATAAGATTGGTCCTTACCTCACCATTGCAGCCGGGAGGTTCCATAAATGAGCATATTAATAAGCACGGGGATGGTGTTAAGGTTGTAGCTCTATGGGTGGATGATGCCCGCAAGAGTTATGAAGAAACCACCAAAAGAGGTGCAGAATCTTATGTGGAGCCTTATGTTCTTGAAGATGAGAATGGAACTGTGGTAATTTCAGGGATCCATACTTACGGAGAGACAGTGCATTTATTTGTGGAAAGAAAAAATTATTCCGGGCCATTTATGCCGGGATACCGGGCCTACAATCCAAAATATAAAGTAGAGGACACAGGCCTTAGATATATCGACCACATGGTTGGAAATGTGGGATGGAATGAAATGAACAAATGGTGTGAATTTTATGCGAAAGTAATGGGATTTGCACAGCTGGTCTCTTTTGATGATAAAGATATTTCTACCGAATACACTGCTTTAATGAGTAAGGTAATGAGTAATGGGAACGGAAGAATTAAATTCCCTATAAATGAGCCGGCTGAAGGGAAGAAGAAGTCCCAGATTGAAGAATATATAGATTTTTATAATGGTGCGGGAGTGCAACATATAGCCGTTGCGACAGATAATATTATAGAAACCGTAACAAAGTTACGGGACCGGGGGGTAGAATTCCTTTATGTGCCAGAAATTTATTATGACACAGTGCTTGACAGGGTTGGTGAAATAGATGAAGAACTCGAGCCATTAAAAGAACTGGGAGTTTTAATTGATCGGGACGATGAAGGATATCTTTTACAGATATTTACCAAGCCCGTTTTAGACAGGCCAACAATGTTTTTTGAGATCATTCAACGAAAAGGTGCTCAATCTTTTGGAAAAGGGAACTTTAAAGCTTTATTTGAAGCTATTGAGAGGGAACAGGATTTGCGGGGCACACTGTCTTAACTGTTAAAATATTGCCGACTAACTATTAGATGAATCAATTGTTTATTGAGCATATAAATTTTGAGTTAAAGTTTATTTTGGTGTTGCGAATGTTGTAAAGATATATGACTTTTGCACCGCATTTTAGGAGTGGTTACCAAAATGTTCAATTTTTTTTCATAATTTAAGTTTTAGTTGGTTAACAAAACAAAAGCCCTGTCATTCTTTGACGGGGCTTTTTAGTTTTTATACATTTGGAACAGAAATTGTAATTCCATAAAAGAAGGAAAGATTTTTCCGGTTGAAGTGCGATAATTATAACGGATATGAGACAAAGTTTTACAACATTTATATTTCTTCTTTTAGTTGCTCCCTTTAGTGTATTCTCTCAACAGGCGTTTGATAAGGGAGAATGGTTTAAGTTCAGGGTTCACTATGGCCCTGTTAATGCAGGATATGCAACTATTGAAGTGAATGAAGTTAAGAAGGATAACAAAAAAGCTTTTCATATAGTAGGGAAGGGAAGATCTACGGGTATGGTACACCTTGTATTTAAAGTGGATGATAACTATGAAACCTATGTAGACCAAAGTACAGGACTGCCATTTCGTTTTATTCGCCAAATTGATGAAGGCGGATATAAAAAGGATTTACAAATAGATTTTAATCAGGAGCAGAGGAAAGCTTTTGTTTTAGATAAAAAGCACAATGAGAACCATACCTACTCAACTCCTCCCAATGTACACGATATGTTGTCGGCATTTTATTATCTCCGCAATGATCTTAACAAAAAACCCTTGATTCCCGGGCAGGAATACCAATTAAATATGTTTTATGATAAGGAAAATCACGACTTCAAGTTAAAGTTCCTGGGAAGGGAGGTTATTAAAACAAAATTTGGTAAAATTGCCACATTAAAATTCCGGCCTTATGTATTAGCCGGAAGAGTGTTTGAGGAAAAAGAAAGCCTTACTTTATGGGTGTCCGATGATGATAACAAGATGCCTGTCAAGATTAGTGCGAGTCTGGCCGTTGGTTCCCTAAATGCCAGTTTAGATGAATTCAAAGGATTAAAACACCCGCTTCAAATAATAATGGATTAAAGTGCATGAAAGAAATAAAGCCTGAAATTGCTGAACGAATTTTAAAACTTGAAGAGAAGTTCAAGAATTCAGGACAGGACATGGGCTCTTATTTAGATGGGCTTTTATATGATAAATATCTTACC
>CAZXEY010000049.1:10413-12929 GCA_964639695.1 uncultured Antarcticibacterium sp.
GGATTACATAAATTTAGATACTCTTCTTAGTTTACAGGAAACGAAAACTCATTTTCCTGATGAGGAGATCTTTATTACCTATCATCAAATTACCGAGCTTTATTTTAAGCTCGTGCTGCACGAACAAAAGCAGATTATTGACAATGAAGAATTAACCGCTCAGTTTTATATAGGAAAGCTGGAGCGGTTAAATCGTTATTTTAGGATCCTTATTAATTCCTTTGATGTAATGATTAAAGGAATGGACAGGGAGCAATTTCTGAAATTCAGAATGGCCCTCCTTCCCGCCAGTGGATTTCAGTCGGCTCAGTTCAGGATGATCGAAATTTATTCCACTCCGTTGGAAAATCTCACTTCTTACGAAGATCGCTCAGGTTATACTGCAAATAATCCTATAGAAGAGTTGTATGAGAATTCTTATTGGAAAAAAGGCGGAATTGACCTTACCACTAAAGAAAAAACCCTAACGCTAAAGCAATTTGAGTTAAGGTATACTGCACGTTTTCTGCGCATTGCCAATGAAGTTAAAAATAAAACTCTTTATCATAAGTATTTTCAGCTTTCAGAAGAAGAAAGGAACAATAAAAATTTAATTGAGGCGTTGCGTTCTTTCGACGTTAATGTAAACGTGAACTGGTTGTTGATGCATATGGGGGCAGCAAACAGATATTTAAACAGGGATAAAAAGAATATTGCCGCCACCGGCGGTACAAACTGGAAGGAATTTCTTCCTCCAAGTTTTCAGAAAAATAGTTTTTTTCCAAATTTATGGTCAAAAGAAGAATTTAATAATTGGGGTAAAGAATGGGTATCTCATTTGTTTAATACTTAAAAATATATTTAAAGTTGAAGAAGTTTAGTTATTTGTTATTGTTAGGATTTGCTTTTACTGCGTGTAATAAGGAAATAGAATCAGAAGAAATTGAAGAATCGGTTATTGTTGAGGAAATACCTTTAATTGAAGAATATGGTTTTGTTCTTAATGATTTTGAAGTTTTTAGAGATACTATAAGGTCGGGGGATAATTTTGGGGCTATTATGGACTCTCATGGAGTAAACAGTACCAGGATCCACGAAATTACCCAAAGTCTTGGAAAAGTTTTTAATCCTACTAAAATTGCTGCAGGAAAACCCTATGTAGTTCTTAAAGCAAAGGATTCTGCAAAAACTCCGCAATATTTTATCTATGAGAATGACAGGATCGAATACACGGTTGTAAAAATTACAGACAGTATCGCGGCTTTTAAATCTCAGAAACCGGTAACGATAAAAAGGAAAACAATTTCGGGAGTTATTGTTAGCAACCTTTCAGAAGCTATGCAAAATGAAGGATTAAGCGTTCTTCTTACCCACGAAATGAGTAGTATATACCAATGGAGTATTGACTTTTTTAAACTTCAAAAGGGAGATCAGTTTAAAATGGTATACAATGAAAAATATATCAATGATACCATTTATGCAGGTATAGAGAGCATTGAAGGAGCAGTATTCGTGCATCAGGATAAACCTCATTACGCTTTTAGCTATGTGGTGGATCCGCAATCGGGAAAGGGAGATTATTATGACGAAAAAGCGAGGCCATTGGAAAGTTTTTTCCTGAAGGCACCGCTAAACTTCAGCAGGATTTCTTCACGGTTTTCGGGAAGTAGGTTCCATCCTGTGCAAAAAACATGGAAAGCCCATAAAGGAACAGATTATGCAGCACCGCACGGAACTCCCATCTGGTCTACGGCAAACGGTACTGTAATAGCCTCGGGCTATACTGCCGGGAACGGTAATTATGTGAAAGTAAAACATAATGACACCTATACAACTCAATACCTGCACATGTCCAAGAGGAATGTTAATGTTGGGCAGCGCGTAAAGCAGGGGGATGTGATTGGGTATGTTGGAAGTACAGGTTTGGCTACCGGTCCTCACGTATGTTACCGGTTCTGGGTTCGGGGCGAACAGGTGGATCCTTTTAAACAAAATCTTCCTGCAGCAGAGCCTATTGCCGATCATTTAAAGGAGGATTATTTCGCAGCTATTGAAAATGTAAAAATTCAGCTGGAAAAGGTGCCATTTAAAGAAATATAGATCATGAAGAATATTAATCCTACTCAAACAAACGCCTGGAAGAACCTGCAAGAGCATTACGAAAATTTCAGGGATGTTAAGATGAAGCAACTTTTTGCTGAAGATAAAGCAAGAGCTGAAAAATTTACTATTAACTGGGAGGATTTTTATGTAGACTATAGCAAAAATCTTATCACCGACGAAACAAAGAATTTACTTCTTGAACTTGCTGAAGAATGTAAATTAACCGAAGCCATTGAATCTTATTTTGGTGGAGAACCTATCAACAGGACCGAGAATAGAGAAGTTCTTCATACCGCCTTAAGAACCTCCAAAGATGCGGAAGTAATTGTTGAAGGGAAAAATGTTATTCCTGAAGTATTTGAGGCGAAGGAGAAGATGAGAATTTTTTCTGACAGCATCATAGAAGGAACCAAAAAAGGATATACAGGATTGCC
>CAZXEY010000049.1:12939-21017 GCA_964639695.1 uncultured Antarcticibacterium sp.
ATATAGGAATAGGAGGATCAGATCTTGGGCCAGATATGGTTACTAAAGCGCTGCAGTTTTACAAAAACCATTTAAAAGTTCATTATATTTCTAATGTAGATGGGGATCATGTACAGGAGGTATTAAAAAATTTAAATCCTGAAACCACTCTGTTTGTTGTAGTATCTAAAACGTTCACGACACAGGAAACTCTTACCAATGCCAGTACCGCCCGCAGGTGGTTTAAAAGGAGTGCCCCTGCCGAAGCAGTTTCTAAGCATTTTGTTGCCGTTTCAAGTAATCTGGCAGCGGTTGAGGATTTTGGGATAGATTCAGAAAATATTTTCCCAATGTGGGATTGGGTTGGCGGCAGATTCTCTTTATGGAGTGCCGTTGGTTTGTCCATTTCTCTTGCTGTGGGATTTGCACAATTTGAGGAGCTGCTAAAAGGTGCTCACGCAATGGATGTGCATTTTAAGAAAACAGATTTCGCTGATAATATTCCGGTTCAGCTTGCTCTGTTAAGTATTTGGTATAACAATTTTTATAAGGCTGAAAGCGAAGCGGTAATACCTTATTGTCAATATCTTCAAAAATTACCTTCTTACCTGCAACAGGCCATCATGGAGAGTAATGGTAAAAGTGTGGACAGGAATGGAGATAAAATTACATACCAAACCGGAAATATAATTTGGGGAGAACCGGGAACCAATTCTCAGCACGCATTCTTCCAGTTGATCCACCAGGGAACCAAATTAATTCCTGCCGATTTTATTGGGTTCAAAGAATCCTTATTTGGAGAAAAAGGCCATCACAATAAATTGATGGCTAACTATTTTGCCCAAACAGAAGCATTATTAATGGGAAAAACTCCCGAAGAAGTTCAAAAGGAGCTTGAGAAGAAAGGTTTATCTGACGAAGAAATTGGAAAACTGAAGCCTTTTAAAGTGTTTGAAGGAAATAAACCTACCACTTCCATTCTTATTGATAAATTAACTCCCCGAAGTTTAGGAAAATTAATAGCGATGTATGAGCACAAAATTTTCGTCCAGGGTGTTATCTGGAATATTTTTAGTTATGATCAATGGGGAGTAGAGTTAGGGAAGCAATTAGCTACAAAAATTCTTTCCGAAATAGAGGAATCTGACGTCCATGAACATGATACTTCTACCAAAAATTTGTTAAAATTCTACTTTAAATAATAGTTTCCGAATTGTTAATAAACCGTTAGTTATTTTAATTGTCAGATTATCAGGCGTTTATGTGTTTGTGGTAAGTTGATTACAGAAAGGGTGTTAAAAACTAAAATCTTAACATATAGTTAAAGTTTCGTGTGTTTTAAATTACTTCTTTTGCCGTGAATTTATAAACAAACTCAAACAATTAAAAAATGAGGAAATTATTTGCATTGGCGTTGTTTTTAACATCTGCTACAATTTTTGCTCAGGGAACAATTACCGGTACGGTAATCGATTCTGACATGAATGCTCCGCTGCCGGGCGCAAACGTTCTTGTAGTGGGTACAGACAATGGTACTACTACTGATTTTGACGGAAATTTTACTTTAAATGTTCAAAATTCTACAGGAACAATTGAAATTACATTTATTGGTTACGAAAGAAGGACTGTAAGATTTAATGTAGGTGGAGGGCAAACACAAAATTTAGGTAGAATAAATTTAAATCCTGATGCTGGCGCACTGGAAGAAGTTATCGTAGTAGGAAGGGGTGTTATTGATGTTGCAATTGGAAGACAAACTCCTGTTGCTGTTAGTACCATTACTGCCAACGAAATTGAAAGAGCTGGTGGTAACCTGGAATTCCCTGAACTTCTTGCCACTACACCTTCTGTATATGCGAATCCTTCAGGTGGAGGTTATGGAGATTCAGAAATAAGAGTTAGAGGTTTTGATCAAAGTAATACTGCATTTCTTTTAAATGGTCAGCCTATTAATGGAATGGAAGATGGTAGAATGTACTGGAGTAACTGGCAGGGTGTAAGAGATATTGCAAATGCAATTCAAATTCAGCGTGGTCTTGGTGCTTCAAAACTTGCTATTTCTTCTGTTGGAGGTACAGTGAATATCATTACTCAAACCTACAACAATATAGAAAGTGGTTACGCAATGTCCGAAATTGCCAATGGTAACTTTTTTAAGAATACAGGTTATTACACTACTGGTCAAAATGATCTTGGTTGGTCTTCAACTTATATGCTTTCTTACTGGCAAGGTGATGGTAATTTTTATGATGCAACATCCGGAAAAGGTCTTACCTATTTTTTCTCTGTAGGATACAAGCCTTCAGATGCGCACGCATTTAACTTCTTAATTACAGGAGCACCACAAACTCACGGGCAGGCTTTTCAAGGAAGCATTGCACGTGCTCTTGAATTTGGAAGAACTTATAATGAAAACTGGGGTTATAGAGATGGAGAAGTTTATAATGAAAGAGTTAACTTCTACCACAAACCTGTAATGAACTTTAACTGGGACTGGAACATAAGCGAAAAATCTGATCTTTCTACTGTTCTTTATGCTTCGACAGGAACCGGTGGTGGTACTGGTCCTCTTGGAAGATATAACGGAACTGATCGTTTTGATGAAAATCGTCAGTTAAATTTTGACGCTTATATTGCAAATAATGAAAACTTACCTACAGTATCCATTGCAGGAGAAGATTATAGAATTGGAAATCACCCTGATGTTAGAAATGCAGCCGGTACAGGTTATATTACAAGAGCTTCCATGAACAACCACTGGTGGGTTGGAGGAGTATCAAACTTTAACCATAAGGTGAGTGATAATCTTGAATTTAACTTAGGTACAGACGTTCGTTATTATCACGGTGATCACTACCGTCAGGTAGTTGACTTCCTGGGGCTTGATGCCTGGTATGAAAGAGGGAACAGATCTATACCAAACGGGCAGCCTGTTTTTGAAAGCTTTGAGGTTAACCTTTTTTCTCCTACGTTCGAAAGAGCTAGCAGAGACCAACATATAGGTTACAGCTATTCAGAAAATATTGGTTACATAGGTGGATTTGGACAGGTAGAATACAAAACAGACCGATTCTCTGCCTTTTTACAAGGAGCTCTTTCTACTCAGTCACACCAGAGATTTGACTATTTCAATTACTTATTGCCAGAAGATCAGTCTTCAGAGGTAGTTACTAATGAAGGTTATAATATTAAGGGGGGACTTAATTACAATATTAATGACCAACATAACATTTTTGGAAATGTTGGATACTATTCAAGACAACCTTTCCACGATAACATATATCTTAATTTCCAGAACGATATTAATCCATTAACAACTAATGAAGATATCACAGGTGTTGAATTAGGTTATGGTTTTGACAGTAACTTAATAGAGATTAATGTAAACACTTACTGGACTAAATGGGGTAACCGAAGTGATACAAGAACAAGCCGTTTAGATTTAGATGAGGATGGTGTTGATGAAGATTATTTCGCAACTTTTAATGGCATTGAGCAGACTCATTATGGAGTTGAACTTGATTTTGTTGCTAAACCCACCTATGATTTAACTCTTACCGGATTTGTATCTTTAGGTAATTGGGAATATTCAGATAATCCTGTTCAAAGATTAGTTAATGCAGATGATCTTAATCCTGTACCAGGACTTACCAATACTATATCTTATGTAGATGGAGAAAAAGTTGGTAATGCTCCACAAACCACAGTAAACTTAGGAGCAAGATATAATCTTCTCAGCAATTTGAACCTTTACGCTAACTGGTGGTACTACGCAGATCTTTACGCAAATATCGATCCTGTTGAATTTTCTGAGCCTGGCCAGGAGGTTGTAAAACTTCCTAACTATGACCTGGTTAATGTGGGAGCAACTTACAGGTTACCATTAGGAGGAAATCAGGATTTGACTTTCCGTGGAAATGTTAGAAACCTTTTTAATGAAGTTTATATCACCAGCCTCCAAACAAACAGAGCTGCAGGTCCAGATGATGAAACTTATAAAGGAATTAATGTTGCAAACAGAGGTTTCTTTGGTTTTGACAGACAGTGGAGCTTAAGCGTGAAATACAGCTTCTAACACTTGTTCAGTTTAAAATGTAATAGCCCTGGACTCCAGGGCTATTTTTTTATTTATAAATAATTCCTTCAGAATCATCCATGTTTGTTAATCTAGCGTTATGCACTTTTTAAGCCTTTTAAAATACCATGTTATGTGGAAAATAATATTTATCGTAATGTTACTTGTTTCCTGTAGTTCAGAGGATAGAAGTGAGGATTTAAGACCTTTAGCCGTAGAAGATCAGGTTTACGGTTTTCGTTCAGAAACAGCAACCTGGGATTTAAAAGCTAATGATCAATATGCAGATGCGGCCGTCATACAATCTTTAAAGGTTGAAGGAACAATAGGAGAGGTAAGGCTAAATGAAAATGGCAGTGTAAGCTACTTTCCTTTAGAAGGATTTACTGGTAATGATTTCTTTACTTATGAATTATGTTCAAATAATGAAACAAAGGATTGTTCCACTGCCAGAGTGGAAATTACTGTTGTTGAGGCCTTAAACTTACATATTCCTGAAGCCTTGCAAAATTATTATTCTAATTTCAAGCTTAGCACAAATGCAGAGTTTAATGATATTTTACTTTCAAACCTGGTAAGAGAAAAACATTCTGTAATTCTCTCATATGGACAAAGGCATAATTTTCTTTACGAAGCAGATGAGGATCCCGGAAATCCTGAAAATGTTATTCTCATGTATTCAGGAGAAAGCAGGTACTGGAGAGAATTCCAGTCTGGAAATAATTCCTATAATCCTCAAACTTTTAATACTGAACATGTATATCCCCAGTCGCTGCTAGGAAGCTCTGATGCAGTTACAGATCTTCACCACCTTAGGGTGGCAGATATCCAGGTAAACTCTATAAGATCTAATTATCCTTTTACAGAAGTAAGCGGAGAAAGTCAATTGGTTAATAATTCCTGGTATCCCGGTGATGAATGGCGGGGAGACGTAGCCAGAATGATTTTTTATCTTAACTTAAGGTATAATGAAAAATTTGAAAAGGTGGGGGATCTTGAACTTTTTCTGAAATGGAATAGACTTGATCCTGTTTCTAATTTTGAACTGCACCGTAACTTAATAATTCAGCAAGCACAGGGAAACCGGAATCCCTTTATTGATAATCCTTATCTTGCCACTCTAATATGGGGAGGAAGTGCTGCTGAAAATTACTGGGAGTAATTGCTTTAATGGTCATGTTGGAAGATTCCAAATAAATTCAATAGCCCCGGATTTCCGGGGCTATTTTTTTATTAAAAAAACTATATTTACTAAAAATCTAACTTATGTACGAAACGGTTCAGTTTATTCATTCTTATTGGGCATACCTGGTACTGCTCGTTTTAATTGTAGCAACAGTAAATTCTTTGGTCGGCTATTTTACTAATAAAGAATACGGAGCTACCAATTTTAGAATCGCTCTATTTACGTTGATCGTAACACACATTCAGTTGCTGATTGGAATTGTTCTATACTTCACTTCCAGTTGGTTTGGTGTTTTACGGGAAAAAGGAATGGGAGAAGTAATGAGAAATTCAGAGGCCCGGCTTTACCTGGTTGAGCATCCTCTAATGATGATCATTGCTGTTATTCTTATCACCGTTGGATATTCAAAGCATAAGAAGAAGCTTACGTCAAAACCAAAATTTAAAATGCTGGCTATTTTTTATACGCTGGCACTTATAGTGATATTATCTAGAATTCCCTGGAATAACTGGTTCTAGGAAAATTTTCTAAAAAGGGTAAATCCGCGATTTACCCTTTTTTATTTCTGTCCTTCCCATTCCAAATAGAACCTTTTCAGGTAAGCTTCCATAAAAGCGTGACGTTCTTCTGCCATTTTTTTACCGGTAGCAGTATTCATCCGGTCCTTTAACAGCAGTAATTTTTCGTAAAAATGGTTGATAGTAGGTGTAGTTGAAGCTTTATATTCTTCTTTGCTAAGGTTCAAATCAGGCTTAATTGCTGGATCATATAAAGCCCGGTTTTTGAATCCTCCATAATTGAAAGTTCTTGCGATTCCAATTGCACCAATAGCATCCAGACGGTCGGCATCCTGCACAATTTGCAGTTCCGGGGAATTAAAAGTGGAAGTAAAATTTCCTCCTTTAAATGAAACATTTTCGATGATCTTTACCACGTGCCCGGTCACATCCTCGTCTACCCCTTGGGAATTTAAAAAAGCCCGTGTCTTTTGAGGTCCTATGGATTCATCTCCGTTGTGAAATTTATAATCTGCAATATCGTGGAGCAAAGCTGCTAAATTAACCACCAGTAAATCTGCTTTTTCGTGTTCTGCAATTCGCAAAGCCGTTTTCCAAACCCTGTATATGTGAAACCAGTCATGGCCGCCTTCAGCACCATCAAGACTCTCCCTTACAAATTTTACGGCGTTATCAATTACAGTGGAATCCATACTAGCAGATTTAAAAAAGAGATAAGTTTTATTTGATATCAGTTATAATAGTTCTTTCCACCAAAGCGTTAAATGCCATGGGATCATCAGAATTTACTGGAATTGGTTGGTGAACTTTCATCTGAATATTAATTCCCGGGTTCAAAGGGAAGTTTCCATATTTAAAAAGCTTCCAGGAATTATTAATGGTAATAGGAACCACAAGAGCATCGGGCATTCTTTTAAACAACACCTGCAGCCCCGTTTGGGCAAATTTCTTGGGTTGGCCTGTCCTGCTGCGGGTACCTTCCGGAAAAATTACAGCAGATCTTTTATTTTTATTCAGGTAATCTGCAAATTTCGCTATCGTTACCACAGCTTGTTTAGGATTTTTTCGGTCAATTAACGCAGAACCTCCATGGCGCAGATTAAAGGAAATTCCGGGAATTCCTCTTCCCAGTTCTTTTTTGCTAACGAATTTGGCATGATGCTTTCTCAAATACCAGATGATAGGCGGGATGTCAAATGTTCCCTGATGATTGGCCACAAAGATACAGGGCTTATTCACTGGAATGGCATGCGGATTATCAATGGTAAAGGTGGTTCCTAAAAGATTAAGACAACGCATTAATGTGAAGTTGAAAATATCCACAGAGCGTTTATGCGCTTCATATCCGCCTAATTTAAGGCTTATCCATTGTATGGCGTGAAATACAAATAGGGTGAGAAAGAAAAAGAAATAAAAGATTACAGAAAGTGGGTATGCTATTATTTTCTTCATTACCGGCTTTTACTAATGCAAAAATACATTTTTCAAAGAAAAGAGGAATTAAGTTAAGGCTGTACTTCTATGCAGTTTCCATTTTGGCATTTTATTGCCTGTGGCTCAGGAACAATACTGCAATCACTCATAATTCCCTTCTGCTGGTTATACAAAGCTTCAGATCTTGTATGCTTTTCTACCAGGCCCATTAATTTTTCCTCATCAACATTGGAGGAATAAACAAAATAACCTTGTGGTCCCCCACAGGCTTTACTTCCATAGGCAATAAATTTACATTCGCCGTCACTCGTGCAACTTCCTTTTTCTATAAGAGCTTCTATTTCTGCAATTTGTTGCTCCAGTTGGGCCTGGGTTATTTCCTGTTCTCCTGCAGGTTGATCACATCCTTTTAGCAGGCCTGATAAAAAAATAAAACAGATAAAAATTTTCATTTGGATCAATTTGAGGAATTAGAAACTAAAGGTACTAAAAGAGAATAGTGTCCAAATAAAAAAGCCGGTAAAAATTACCGGCTGTATTTTTAAATTAATTAAAGAGAACTAGCAGAATTCGTTGTAAGCACTTACAAGGTTTTCTGCGATCATTTCTGCAGGACGTCCTTCAATATGGTGACGCTCTAACATATGCACAAGTTCACCATCTTTAAATAAGGCCATGGAAGGTGAAGATGGAGGAAAAGGAACCATATGTCCTCTTGCTTTGTCTGTTGCTTCTCTGTCTACACCTGCAAATACGGTTACAAGGTTATCGGGTGTTTTGCTGTTCTGTAAAGACATTCTTGCTCCCGGGCGGGCATTGGCAGCTGCGCAACCACAAACTGAATTTACCACTACTAGAGTAGTTCCTGGTTTTGAAAGAGCTGCAT
>CAZXEY010000050.1:0-8843 GCA_964639695.1 uncultured Antarcticibacterium sp.
ATACACGTCCTGTACACTTCTCAAAATTTCAACTCCTTCTTTTAATGGCCGCTGAAAAGCCTTTCGTCCCATTATAAGACCACTTCCACCGGCTCTTTTATTGATAACAGCTGTTCTTACTGCCTCCCGGGCATCAGACTCTCCTTTGGAACCTCCACCTGAATTAATTAGTCCGATTTTTCCCATATAACAGTTTGCTACCTGGTACCGGCAAAGATCAATAGGATGGTCTGTTGTGAGGCTTTCATACATCTCATCATCATACTTTCCGAAATTTATTTTTTGATAGCCGAAGTTATTGGTTGGTAATTTTTGTTTTATAATATCAGCTTTGATTGTCACTCCTATATGATTGGCCTGACCTGTAAGATCGGCAGAAGCGTGGTAGTCTTCATCGGTTTTAAATCCTTCATTTCGGGTGTAACACCACAAAATAGTTGCGAGTCCAAGTTGATGTGCTTCTTCAAAAGCAGCTGCAACTTCCTGAATTTGACGGGAGCTTTCTTCCGATCCAAAATAAATTGTTGCACCAATAGCAGTTGCTCCCATATCCCAGGCTTCTCTTACAGAGCCAAAAGGAATCTGATCATACTTATTAGGATAGGTAAGCAATTCGTTATGGTTAATTTTTACAACAAAAGGAATTTTATGTGCATACTTCCTGGCGTGCAGGGCTAAAGCACCAAATGTAGAAGCCACTCCATTACATCCGGCTTCAATAGCTAGCTTTATAATATTTTCCGGATCAAAATAATCCTGATTCTTATAAAAGGAAAAAGCGGCAGAATGTTCAATTCCCTGATCTACTGGTAAAATATTTAAATATCCTGTACCTCCTAAATTTCCGAAATTATATAAATGGGCAAGGTTCTTCAATACCTGTGGATTCCTGTCTGATTGGCGAAAATTATCTACAAAATCGGGCCCGGGTAAGGTAAGTCTTTCTTTAGATATTTTCTGGCTTTTATGTTCCAGGTAGTAAGAAGCCTCATCTCCCAGGATATCTGTAATAGTTTCAATACTGCTCATTATTATTGGATTTAGTTGGTTTATATTCCAAATGGGTAAGTTTCGGGAGTTAGTTCTCCGTCAACTTCAATTTTTATGGGGTGCAGGGCTTTAGTTCTATTTATAAATAGGAAAGCATCATATCGTTTTGACAGTTTTGTAGGAACATAATTTCCTCTTTCCCTGTATGGGTGATATACCACACCTATGGCACGATGACCCATACGGCCAGAAAATGTTTCCTGCAATTCGGGATCTTCATCAAGAATAATTAATTTATTCTCTGCTCCGTGGGAATGAAGTTCATATTCAAGACTATTTTCTATGGCTTCAGGGACATCCATTATTTGCATTTTTGCACCCCAATGACTGCCGGCAATCACCGATCCTTCATAGGAACCAAAACCTACCAGAACAACCCCATCCTTTTGGTGTTCCTGTCTCACAAGCTGCCCTACATTCACCAATCCTGCAGCAGCCATATCTGTCGCTCTGGCGTCTCCAATATGGGTATTGTGTTCCCAAATAATCACTTTAGCATCAGGATCGTGATAATCCATCAATTTGTTAAGAGTTTGAACCATATGGCGATCCCTTACATTCCAGGAATCTTCTCCAAAACCGGCCATAGCTTTGTAATATTTTTCAGCATTCGCCATTACAAGAGAATTAATTTCGGCACTTAGATCGGCCTCAGGTTCATTGTTATAATTGTGAGATCTTTCCCGCACTTCTTTAAGCAATTTTATAACCTGTTCCTTACAACCCGGTTTAGCCGATGAAAAAACTGATGCATAGGAATCCCTTGCTTTATAAGGTTCAAAACAGGTATAAGCTTCCTTGGCCAGTTTTGCGGTTTGTGGATCCTCTTTCTCCAGGTAGTCTACCATAATGTCCAGAGATTCCCAGAGGCTGTAAACATCTAGCCCGTAGAAACCAATTTTTTTTCTTTCAGATAAATTTTTATTGTGCTTTCTAAGCCAGGTAGCAAACGCAGCAATCTCATAATTGGCCCACATCCACGTAGGCCAGCGGTTGAACTCTTTTAAGACCTCTTTTATTTCCCGGTCTTCGTTACCAATTCCTTTGATCCATCTATTGATCTTAAAACAATCGGGCCAGTCTCCTTCTACTGCAATGAAAGAGAAACCTTTTTCTTCTATCAGCCTTTTTGAAATTTTTGCGCGCCATGTATAGTATTCGTGAGTACCATGGCTGGCTTCCCCAAGGAGTACATATTTGGCATCACCTATTCTTTCTAAAAGAGGATCAAGATCTGCCTCCGATTCAAGTTTTTTAAAATGTTTTTCTGAATTTTTTAAATTCTCTCTCTCATTCGTTTTACTAAAAAACATAACCTTTCTATTTTCTTATTCTCTTGAATTTAAGGATTCTAAGAATGAAAAGAGAATGGCAGTATTATAAAATATTTATAAAATTGGGAATGGATTATTTTTAAATGCTGAAGAAGCAGTATTTAGCTCTTATTTTTTCTTTTGCGGTAATCGATAAAAATGTAAACAGCATAAGCTAAAGTACCTATTCCGCCAACCCAATACATTCCTTCTTCAAGTGTTGAAATATCTTCAGAAAAATAGCCTATGGCAATGGAAACGGGTATCATTCCTGCCATAGTAGCTGCCATAAATTTTTTATAGCCCATCTGGAACATTCCGGCGATGAAACTTATAGAGTCATTACTCAGGAAAGGGGAAACCCTGAATAAAACTACAGAACCAAAAGCATAATTATCGATCCAAAAACGCATTTTTTCCACCTTATCTTCACCCAATACCTTTTCAAAAAAAGCTCCTTTAATTTTTCTGCCAATAAAATAACCTATGGTGGAAGCAATAAAGATTGCAGTTAACGAAAGAAGAACTCCCCACCAGAAACCGTAAGCAAGAACCGAAATTATAATGGGGATCCACGACGGGAAAAAGAGCAGAAACATTTGAAAGATGGTGAAGAAAATAATGAATAATGGCCCCCATATCCCGAATTGTTGAAAATAGTTTCGGGTTTTCTCCTCATCCTTACTCATCATTATTGTAAAGGTTTTATCAATAAAAGCCTGAAAGGAATTATCATTAAAATATAATAATACCAGTACCAGAAGTATAATTACAGATAAGTAAAAAGATATGTATTTAGCAGAAAAAATCTTTTTCACCTGTTTTAGCTGAAGAGGTTATAGAGGTAATGTAAAAAATTATAGTTGAGTAATAAGATTAAAATTTAGGTCACCATTCTTATTCAATGAATAAGAATAAAGAGCTTTTCCAAGTATATGGCCATCTTCAAATTCGGCAATAATATAATTATCATTTACAAAATTTACAGATGTAAATCTCATTTGTCCACCCAAAACAGCTTCTTTGGGAATAAGGTTGGATCCTTTTGACAATTCCTCCAAAAGGAACTTTTCCGGTTGGGAAATTGTATCAAAGTAATAGGGGTAGGATTTGGTGACAAAAACTTTTTTCATTAATTGGTCACTCAGGGTGTCGTTTGCTTCTTTTAATTCTGCTATTTCAATTTGAAGGGAATCTATTTTTTGCAGTAGTTCCTTATCTGCTGAAGCAGTATTGGAGCAGGAAAAGAAAAAAATGCAGATTCCCAGTAAAAATAATTTTCTCATAATTTTAAAGTTCCTGCATTACCAAATAAACCGTATATGCCAAATAGAATAACAGTAAAATCGCAGCTTCCCATCGATCCAGTTTTTTCCTGCCTCCCATGAACATCGCCAAAAATAAAAATACAGTTCCGCCAACCAGTATGTAAATATCTGTATTGAAAGCCGGAGAAAATCCTATGGAATTTATAACCGAAGAAGCTCCCAGGATAAGGAAGATGTTGAAGATGTTTGATCCTATAATGTTGCCTACTGCAATATCTGCATTTTTCTTTAGTGCAGCTACAACCGATGTTGCAAGTTCGGGTAAAGAAGTTCCCGCAGCTACTACAGTTAAACCAATGATCTTTTGACTAATTCCTAAAGATTCTGCAATAAGGATAGCATTGTTAACCACAAGATGGCCTCCAAGTATTAATCCGCCAAGGCCTCCTATTATAAACAATGTCATCTTCAGGTTAGAATAAGCAGGCACATTTACGACCTCCTCAGTTTCTGATGGATCACTTTTTAATTGCTTGTACACATAAAACAGGAACAGGGCAAAAAAGACCAGCAGAATGATACCATCAATAGTTCCAAGAATATTCTCTGCGGAAGAAAAAAGAGTGTCATTTACTAATATAAACAAAACAACTGCAGCTAAAAGAGATATCGGAATTTCTTTCCAGGCTGTACTGGATTGCACAGCGAGGGGAGTGATTAATCCTGTAATTCCAAGAATAATAAACAGGTTAAAATTATTACTACCAAGCACATTTCCAAATACAATATCCTGGTGCCCCTGTGCCGCCGCAAAAGTATTCACTACAAGTTCGGGAGCAGAAGTTCCAAAAGCAACCACCGTAAGACCTATAGCCAGGTTAGAAATATTAAATTTCTTAGCAAGTGCAGAAGCGCCTTCTACCATAAAATTAGCTCCAAAAATAAGTACAGCAAGACCTGCAATAAGCAAAACAATAGAAAGTATCATTAAATTATAGTATTAATCTTCGACGAAGTTAACTTAAAAAGGACCTTAAATCAAAAGACAAATAATACTTTATTGCTAAAACCTGGTTCCTGGGTTTTTGCATATCGCAAATCAATTGAGTTCGGGTATAATTTGCAGGTACAAATTTATTGTTGGTTAACTTTTCAAGATTTTCAAATTGATCCAAACAAACAAAAACCCTTGCCAAAGCCAATGTAATTATTTTTAAAAATTGAATTTTATTATTCCTGTCGTAAGAGAGCTTTGATATCTGTCGATAACAATTTATCAGTTCATTGGTGAAATAGAATCTAAGATCTTCAATCGTATTCGTGGAGGTTGCAATTGTATGGATTTTCTCCTGTAGATCTTCCCAAACATCAAAAATATCATTACCTAGTTGCATGAGCCCTCCCAGGGAGTAGAAGAATTCCTTTTCCTCATTTCCCATAGAAGTTTCTAAACATAACCTGTAGAAGATAAAGGAAGTTCCTCCTTTTAACCGGGTGAGCTCTTTTAACTGCTCAGCAGAAAAATTTTGGGTGGTTTGGCCGGTACTTTTTAATTGAGCATCAAAGATTTTATTTGCTTCAGTTATTAATTTTTCAGGAGTAGTGGAATGGTATAGCCCCAGGCTGTAAAAATGGAGGAGGAGCTTTTCATAACAATTTGCCGGATTTAATTCTTCAGGTTGGTTTATAAATTTTTTAAGGTGTAAAACCTCTTTTCCTGGATCATCAAAAAGATCATCAAGCAAACCGGAGATCCCCCCCAGAAAGCTCAAACAATGTCTTTCTGAATCCTGCAGCGGCTTACCTCTTAAAACACAAAAGGCCTCCCCTAAAATAGCGGGGACGCCTAATGCATAATAGTTAGTGATCTTCTCAACGTCAGCGGGGGTTACGCTTCCGTCATTCGTCTTTAAAATTGATACAATTTTGGGGTGAACATTTTTCTTTATAAAACTCTTCTGTACCTTTAAACTTTTCAGAAGAAAAAGAAATATTCCAGGCAAACTGTAGAGGTTTGAGAAAAACGATCTTTTAATTCCCATTTAGCAGCACTGGCTCACCAAAACCAAGGTTTTGAAGTTTTTCAAGCTGTGTTGCCGCATCTCCCACAATTAGATAATACATCTTATTGGGATCTACATATTTTTTAGCTAATTCCTGAACATCTTTTACAGTAAGATCGTTCACTTTTTGCTCTCTTTTTTTAATGAAATCGTGATCTAAATTAAACCTGTTAATGTCACTTAGCATATTTAATTTGGAATTTAAAGTTTCAAACCTTCTAGCATTACTCTTAATCATAAAGCTTTTTGTAACTTCAAGATCATTTTGATCAAATTTTTCAGGATACTCCTCCATTATTTTCATCACCAGGTCTAGAGCATCAAAAGTAATATTAGATCTAACTCCGCTGGAAATTGAGAAGGGGCCAACATATTTGCTACCATTAAAACCAGATCTTATTCCGTAAGTATAGCCTTTTCCTTCCCGCAGTTCCTGAGTCAATTGGGAAGCAAATCCTCCACCGCCTAACCTGTAATTCATTACCTCGGCAGGATAAAAGTTATCATCTGTTGCCGCAAGTGCGGGGGCTCCAATCCTTAAAACAGATTGTTTTGCCCCTGGGACATCGTAGAAATAAACTTTAGAGGATTGTGGCGCCGCCGGAGGGGTTATTTCCGGGATCTTAACGTTTTTAGCCGGCCAGTTGGCAGCTAAGGATTTTAATGCTTCTGTCACTTCCTGCTCCTTTACATCCCCAACAGCTAAATAGGTTGAGTTACCGGGAGAAAGATTTTGAGAGTAATATTTTTTAAGATCTTCAAGGGAAATGTTTTCTACACTTGTACTGGTTCCTAAGTTATTATTTGCAAGAATGCTGTTTTGTCCATAAATAAGCTTCCTAAACTCGTTTTCCGCTATATTGTTAGGATTCGCCTCCTGTTGTTTTATTCTGCTTAACACCTGTTGTTTTACAAGTTCAAATTCTTTCTCATCCCAACGCGGCTCAAGTAAAATTTCTTTTACCAGATCCATAGTTTTTCCATAATTCCTGGCAAGGCTGCTACCACTTACTACTATCTTTTCCTCTTCTGCATTTACATAAATACTGGATCCTAAAAGTTCAATTGCTTCTTCAAGTTCCCGTGGAGTTCGTTTTGCGGTTCCTCTTGTTATTAAATTAGCAAGTAAATTGGAAACACCAATTTTGTTAGGATCCTCCAATAACATTCCACCCGCAATTTCCAGGTCAAACCGTACTAAAGGAACTTCTGTAGTGGTGGTTCCCATTATCTTCAAACCTGTAGGTAAAGTTGATTCCCAAATTACCGGAGTTTTCACCTCGGGTGTTCCCCAAAAAGGAGGTTCTGTACTCCTATCAAAACTGGATGGGGTTTTTTCGTAAGACACTTCTTCATTAAGATCAATTTCGGCCTCTGCTCCCTCAACAATCTTTTCCTCAACAACTTCAGCTTCTTTGGAATTTTCCAGTGCCAGCTCCTGTTGTCCCTTAGGAACAAAGCTTGTTGCTACAAATGGTTTGTTTTTAATGTATTTGTCATACACTCTTTTTACATCTTCGCGGCTTACTTTCAGGATCTTATCTACGTTCTTATTTATTTCATTTGCGTCACCTGCGAACATTTGGTATTGGGCTAATTGAAAACCTTTTCCTAACACACTGGAAATACTGTTGTAGAAATCTGTTTCCTGTCCGGCTTTTATCCTTTTTAAATCTTTCTCCGGAATACCTTCTTTTTCAAATTTTAAAAGGGCATTGTCTAACGCAGTTTTTACAACATCAAGATCTGTTTTATCATAAGCCCTTACCTGAAGCATTAACTGTCCTGCAAGTTCTGATGTGTAATTATACATCCTCACATTATCGGTAAGTTTTTTTTCCTCTACCAAGGCTTTATAAAGAGGAGCATTTTTTCCATCTGCCAAATATTTCGTCAATACTTCAAGAGCATAAGAATCTTCGTGATAGGAGGGGATAGAAGGCCAGGCAATTGTTAGTTCGGGAAGGTTTGCAAAGTTATCCTCGTAATAAAGCTTCTTGGTTTCCTTAAGATTAGCAGGTTGTTTTTCGCGACGGGATATTTCCTCGCCGGCAGGAATTTCATCGAAATATTTATGAACCCAATCCTTTGCTTGCTGTTTATCAAAATCTCCGGCTATGGTTAAAACCACGTTATTCGGCACATACCATTTATTAAAAAATTCCTTTACGTCTTCTAAAGTTGCATTTTGAAGATCCTCTAAAGAACCTATTACCTGCCAGCTGTAAGGATGCTCCTGCGGATATAGATTTTTATCTATGACATACATCGTATGCCCATAAGGACGGTTGTCATAACTTTGCCGCTTTTCATTCTTTACTACCTGTTTTTCTTTTTCAAGAACCGGGTTGGTGACGGTATTTATAAAAAATCCAAGTTTATCGGCCTCGGCCCAAATCATTTTTTCTAAAGCATCACTGGGAACTGTCTGGAAATAATTGGTGCGATCGCGGCTGGTAGAACCATTAGCTCCGCTTCCCCCAATACGGGCACTTAATTTATCCAATCCCCCTTTTCCAAGATTTTCAGATTCTAAAAATAAAAGGTGTTCAAACATATGAGCGAATCCTGTACGTCCTTCTACCTCCCGGGCAGAACCCACATGACTCGTTAAAGCCACTGCAACAACTGGATCTGATTTGTCCACGTGTAGAATTACCCGAAGTCCGTTTTTTAAAGTGAAGCTTTCAAAATCAATATTTACATTTTTACGGGTTTCCTGAGCAGATGTTGTAATGGCTGCAAGAAAAAGGATGAGTAGGGACAGATGTTTTTTTATCATTTTAAATATTTTATTGTAAATTTTTCAGGAATTATGAGGCTATAAATTTAGATAATTTCATCATCAATATTGAGGTTGATGAAAATTTGTAATGTATCAGCAAATAATGTGCAAAAAAAATCCTTCGGCGGGACCGAAGGATTTTTTCAAAGTAAAAATAATTTTTTTTTTTAGAAACTTACCTGCTTAGATTATCATTATCTACTAAGAAAATGGAATTCACGAAGAACAATTTTCCGTTTTCCCAGAAGGATCTGAACAAAGGATTGTCTACAAGATAAACAAAGCTTCCCCGTCCCATTGGTTCCACTCCAAACGTGAGGGAGTTTTTGATATTCTTCTTAGCCTCACTTCCGGCAAATCCTGA
>CAZXEY010000050.1:8853-20303 GCA_964639695.1 uncultured Antarcticibacterium sp.
TTTCCGGTTCTCCCTGGAGAATCCCTACGTTATAGCCATTGTTTAAAAAGCTAAAGCTGTCCGAGCTCAGTTTTAAACTAAAATAGGTATCATCATATCCATAAGCAAGAGGATGTGTATTATCAATTTTAGTTTTTACAATACTTCCGGTAATCAAATCTTTAATACTTTCCCTTTCACGGTTAGCATAAGGAATAAGATTTCCTGTAGTATCCTTCTTGGTAGTAGGTTTATTCTCCTTAAGATCAAAACCTTCTTTCCCGGCAAAATAACTAACTGCGTTTCCTATAGCTAGAACTTTTCCTCCTGCTTTTACCCAGGATTTTATTTTTTCAAGATCCTTTTCAGAAAATACCTCGCTGTAATAACCTGAAGGAAGCACTAAAACATCCAGTTTATTTAGATCTACACTACTAAAATAATCGGTTCCAATAGAAGTTAATGGATATTCCAGTTGTTGTTCAAAGAAATGCCAGATCTCACCGTAACTTAAAGATGATGTTCCTTCACCTCTTAACACTCCAATTCTGGGCGCATTAATATTTTTTACTTCGGAAGAACCAAAATCTGGACCGCTGGTGTTAAAACCACTGGCTGCAGAAGTTAACTGTCGGTTAAATTTATTTGCAATTTCCACCACCTTATTGTCAAAACCTTCAACATTTCTGTTGTCACTTTTTGTAATGACGAGCGATCCTCTATTAAATTTTTGGTTTGCATTTTCAAATGGTAATTCGCTAAATCTAACCTGTATGCCGGCTTTTAAAAGTGCAGCAAGAAATTGGGCATCCTGCAGGCTGTTCCACTTTGTAAGATAAGCAGCTCCAGCTGGATTTGGAGAATTATTTACAGGTATTGCTGCATTAGCCGTTCCTGTAGGTATGGTTTTACTGCTGGCAACAGCATTTAATCCGTAAGCGTGTGGTACACTCCAAGCTGTAATATCATAAGTAAGGGAATCACTTAATTTAGCTGAAGGTTCAAATAATGCTTTTACCATTTTTCCTTTTGGCTGATTGGTATTGATAACCAATGCATTTTGGTCTACACTAAGGCCAGAATTATTGTTTTTGGTATAGTTAAATCCTTTGACAGTTCCGGGAGATGCCGCTTCATATTTAATTTCGTGAAGATCCAGCAGCCTTTTTAAAGCTAGTATTTTATCTGGGTTACCACTAACTGCAAAGCTTTTAGTTCCCTGGTTGTCGTTTTTAAAGAATTTCGCGAATTCCTGATTTAGTTTACCAACGTTCTTATCGGCAATTTCTACTGTCGATAATCCCGTGGTATAATGATGTTCCACCCTGTCTTTAAGGGTGAGCTGATTTCCTTCGGTAGTCTCTATTCCCAATCCTGCACGTCCACCACCTGCTTTTTCGTAAGTCATTCCAATACTTCCTAAATAAGTTGGATAAGTATCACCGTAGCTAGGGTATAATAGGTCAAATCTTTCTTTTGTAAAGTAAAGCCAACCTTCCTCGTCAAAATATTTAGCGTGATTTAAACCAATCTCTTTTTGAAATTCTCTTTGAAAAGGGGTTATAACTTCGTGGAAAGGTTCAGCTGCCGGAGCAAAATAATAGGGTTCGTTTATTCCCTGCTCGTGAAAATCCACGTGAATATGTGGCATCCATTGGTTGTAAACTTTAAGCCTGTGACGGGTTTCTGCCTGTGTAGCCCACGCCCAATCCCTGTTCAGGTCAAAAAGGTAATGGTTTGCTCTTCCACCAGGCCATGGCTCACTATGTTCTACAGCCATAGGATTGGAATTGTAAGGCTCTGCTTTTACCTGGTTGTACCAGTTGGCATACCTGTCGCGCCCATCGGGGTTAACGGTTGGATCTATAATAACAACAGTATTATTAAGCCATTCTTTTTTAGAAGTAACCAATTCATAAAGTGTTTTCATAGCAGCTTCTGTACTGGAAGATTCATTTCCATGAACGTTATAGCTAAGCCAAACGATGGCCTTTTCATTTGCAGCATTATAATTTCCACCCTGTATTCCTGTGTTTCGAAGATGATTCATTCTAATCTCTTCCAGGTTATCCAGGTTTTCTTTAGAAGAAACTACAGCATACGTCAACGGGCGGTGCTCATTGGTTTTACCGTAAGTTTGATATTTTACCAGATCAGAATTTTGAGCTACGTGCTCAAAATAGTTTACAACATCTGCGTGTCTCGTAAAACGTGTGCCGATCTCGTATCCTAAAAACTCCTTTGGTGATTGTACTGTTTGTGCTATTAATTGTAAGCTAAAAAATAAAAATGCGAATAGTGCTGTGGTTTGTTTCATTTAACTTTTATACTTGTTAGAAAAGTAAAGATAAGGTACCCTTCGAAATATTTTAAATATAGGTTCTAAAATATTTAACTTCGGTATCTTTACGTTTTAACGAATACCTATGCCAACAGACTGTCTTTCCTATAAGGAAACAAATTTTTTCACGAAGCTAATTGTAGATTATCTGGAGCAAAAAGAAGATCTCCAACCTTTTTATAACAGGTTTCCTTCCCTGGAAAATTTTGGGGAGCAGGTAAAGGAAAAGGCTAAGTTTTTTGGCCTTGATAAAAGAGAAACACTCGTAAAAGTTCTCAGGCAACAATATTCAACCATAGAGATTTCGAAAGCAGTTGAAAGAAATATTTCATCTCTTTCTCAGGAAAATTCTTTTACAGTAAATACCGGCCACCAGTTAAATCTTTTTACCGGCCCCTTGTATTTTTTATATAAGATCGTTTCTACCATAAATTTAGCTTCTGAATTAAATAAAAAATATTCTGAAAATCATTTTGTTCCTGTTTACTGGATGGCTACCGAGGATCATGATTTTGAGGAGATTAATTTTTTTAATCTCCACGGAAAGAAGTTCAAATGGAACAGTACTCAGAAAACAGCCGGTAAAGATGCAGTAGGAAACTTAAATACTGAAGGGCTGGAGGAAGTGTTCTCTTTATTTTCTTCGGAAGTAGGAGGGAGTAAAAATGCTGAAGATCTTAAAGAGCTTTTCAAAAGATCCTATCTCGAACATTCCAATCTTACTGAAGCAACCCGCTATTTAGCAAACCAACTTTTTGGAGAATATGGGCTTGTGATCCTGGATGGGGACAGTAGGGATCTTAAAAGAGAATTCATTCCTTATATAGAGCAGGAACTACTGGAGAATATTTCTTATAAAAAGGCGCTGCCAGTAGCTCAAAAACTGGAGGAACTTGGCCATGTGGTGCAGGTAAATCCAAGGGAAATTAATCTGTTTTATTTAAACGAGGGCCTTAGGGAGCGATTAATTAAGCAGGACGGGAAATTTTTTGTTCACGGGACTCAAAAATCTTTTAGTAAAGAAGAAATTCTACAGGAAGTTCAGGAACATCCTGAAAGATTTAGTCCTAATGTAATGACGCGGCCTTTGTACCAGGAAGTTGTAATGCCCAATCTATGTTATATAGGCGGAGGTGGGGAACTGGCTTACTGGTTCGAACTTAAGGAATATTTTGAAGCGGTTAATGTTCCCTTTCCAATTCTGTTATTGCGAAATTCAGGATTAATCGAAACATCCAAACAAAACGAAAAACGGGAAAAATTAAATATTTCCCAGGCAGAATTATTTCTGAAACAGCACGAATTGATCAACAGGAAGGTTCGTAAAATTTCAAATATTGATATAGATTTCAGTTCGCAAAAAGAGCACCTGGTAAAGCAATTTAGTGATTTGTATGTCCTGGCAGAGAAAACAGATCCTACTTTTTTAAATGCGGTAAAAGCCCAGGAAGTTAAGCAGCTAAAGGGATTGGAAAATCTTGAAAAGCGGCTGCTAAAGGCACAGAAGAGAAAACTTAAAGATGAAGTTTCAAGAATTGCAAAACTTCAAAATGAGCTTTTCCCAAATAGAGCTTTACAGGAGAGGCAAACCAATTTTTCTGAAATGTATCTTATGTACGGTAAAAAACTCATACCGTTATTACTTGATTATTTGAAGCCCCTGGATTTAAAATTTGATGTGATTATTTTGGAAGAATAGCTGTTACAACAGGAAATTATATTTTCAATTAAGGTTTTAATCTTTTTTTTGGAAGTCTATTCAGTAAATTTTTCTTTCTTGGGAGAGGAGAATTATAATTCTAAATATCATTAGTATAAAGTTTTTTCTGAAACCTTTTTAAAATGAATTTCAATTTTCGTTTCGGAATTTCCTCAGAGGTGGTAAAATCTTTTATACGCGACCTTGGAATTTTATTGCATACTCCTGCGGTTCTGGCTGTTCCTTCAATAATTGTCCTCATTGTTTTCGAAGAATATTATGCGCTGCCGTCCTTTTTGGGAATGGCTGCTTTAAGTTTATTGCTAGGGCAGGGAATGTACCAAACTTTTAAAAGAAGCAGTAAAAGTTCTCCTCGAAATACCATTATCATGGTTGCCCTGGCCTGGCTTTTAATCCCAATAATTGGCAGTATTCCCTTTTATTTCATTGGGCATTTAGAAGAGGCGATAGTAGGGCAGGCAATTAATTATGGTGGTGCTGCAAGTGCTTTTTTTGAATCTATGTCTGGTTTTACAAGTACCGGATTATCTATGGTAACGCGTCCCGATACCATTCCTCAAACCCTTCAGTTTTGGAGATCCATTAGTGAGTGGACTGGTGGAATGGGCTTGATCCTGCTAGCTGTAAGTTTTTTCTCCTTCAGCAGTAAAATGAATATGCTTTACCAGGCAGAAGCAATGAGCTGGATGCCTAAAGAAAATGATCTTAAAAAAATAATTTACAGCATTTGGTATATCTATCTAAGCTTTACTGTTTTAACCATTTTGATATTTTATTTTCTGGGAATGTCTTTTTGGGAGGCATTAAACCACGGTTTAACAGGAGTGTCCACTGGAGGTTTTTCCATAACCTCAGATAGTTTTATGAGTTATAGTGTAGCTATTAAATGGGTGACTATTGTTGTTATGGCTTTGGGAGCTATTAGTTTCCAAATTCACTACTTGTTTTTTTTTAAGGGTGCGATTAAAAAGATTATTAAAATAAGTGAACTAAGGCTCTTTGTCTTTATCCTTATTTTCTTAATACCTTTTGTTGCTATTCTAAATCCTTACACCGATTTTGTAGATAATGTTTTTCAAACAGTATCTGCTTTGGGAACCTGTGGATTTAATTCAGTTCCAACATCTGAAATGCCTGTTTCGGTTCTGTTCTTGTTCATTATAGCCATGAGTTTAGGAGGTAATGCTTCTTCTACGGCTGGGGGAATAAAAACCAGAAGAGCAGTTTGGACCTTGAAAGGAATTATGGAAAGTGTTCGAAATTCTGCAAAAGAAGATGAAGATAAAATGCATCCTATCATTGTGAATAATGAAGAAATTAAGGATAGTGAGGCGAAGGAACAAGTAAGAAACGCAAGAAATTTACTTGTAATATGGTTAATTTCCCTTGCCCTGGGAAGTTTTTTAATTTTTCTTTCGGAAGAAAAAAAGTTTACCCTTTATCAAATAGTATTTGATGTTTCCTCTGCATTGAATAGTGTAGGGTTAAGCGCGGGAATGGTAAGTAACGATATCACACCCTTTTCTAAAATAATCTTAAGTGGTTTAATGTGGATAGGGAGACTGGAAATTTTTGCTTGTATAATTCTTATCTATTCCATGGTTACAACCTTTGTTTTGCATCCAATCAAATCAGCTAAAAGTTATATTAAAAAATAAATTCCCGGTAGTTCAATACCTTTGCAGGCATAACAGAAAAGTAATTTTTGGATTATAATTACCTGTAAACTCAAAATCAGCACTTTTGGAAAAGAATAAAATGCATACTATTGATATGAACCTGGTGGAAATGACATTAGATGTCATGAAGTATGCCATAGATCGTATCTCCAATGTCACTCCCGAATTAGGATCCCCAAAAAAGGAAGAAGATCTTCTAAGAATAGTGGGAGAAACAATTACTCCAGGAGGAATAGGAGGGGAGAATGCTTTCAGGCTTTTTCGGGATGTACTGGTTAAGGCTACGGTACCTATTGATCATCCCAGGCATTTGGCTTTTGTTCCTGCTGCTCCAACCCGGGCAGCAATAATGTTTGATTTGGTAACATCAGCTTCCAGCATTCACGGAGCTTACTGGATGGAAGGGGCTGGAGGCATTTTTTGTGAAAACCAGGCAATGAAATGGTTAGTTTCGCTTATAGGACTTCCCGAAGGTGCCTTTGGAGTTTTTACCAGCGGTGGAACCGTGGCTAATTTATCGGCGTTGGTGGCAGCAAGGGATGAGTGGAGAAACCGTCATGAGAATAATATTAACTCCAAAGGTTTGCTTCTCACCTCAACCGGCGCTCATAGTTCTGTACAAGCCATGGCTAAGGTAATGGATGCAGATTTCATTCTTATAGATTCTGAAGGGGATTTCCTCACGGGAAATGACCTGAAAAAAGCCATTGAAGATCTAAATGAAAAGGAAAGGGAAAGATTGTTTGCAGTAGTTGGTACAGGGGGAACTACCAACGCCGGAATTATTGATGAGCTTCATTCTATAGCTGATGTATGCGAGAAGGAAAAAATCTGGTTCCACGTAGATTGTGCTTATGGTGGGGGAGCCCTTGCAGCACCTTCTGTAAGGCATTTGTTCAACGGGATTGAACGTGCAGATAGTATAACGATAGATCCCCATAAATGGCTGTTTTCACCTTATGATTGTGGCGCTGTTATCTATAAAAATATGGAACTTGCCCAAAATGCTCATTCTCAAAAGGGTTCCTATCTGGAGATCTTTAAAGATGAAGGTGCACAAGGTTTCAATCCTTCCGATTATCAAATTCAGCTTACAAGAAGGTTAAGAGGAATGCCATTATGGTTTTCCCTGGCGATGCATGGAACAGATAAATATAAAAATGCAATAGAACGTGGAATCCAACTGGCTAAAATTGCTGCCCGTAAGATCGAAGAAAGACCGGAGCTTGAATTGGTAAGGCCAGAAAGTCTTTCGGTGGTTTTATTCCGGAGAAAGGGATGGAGCCCTGAGCAATACAGAGACTGGACCTATAAAAATCACAGAGAGGGAATGGCTTTGGTTACTCCCACTAAATGGAAATCTAATGGAGAATATGAAACCATCTCCAGATTTTGCTTTATAAATCCTGATACGACCGAGGATGATATCGATATGATCCTGGATACGATGAAATAATAATTAATACAAGATCCTGAAACGAATGGTATCCTGGATCCTTCTCATCTCTTCTATTACTTCTTCGTTGTAAGCTTTATCAATATCGGTGATCACATAGCCTATATGTTCATTAGTTTTTAAATACTGTCCAACAATATTAATGTTGTTTTGAGCAAATATTTTATTGATCTGCGCAATTATACCCGGTTTATTATGGTGGATGTGGATCAAACGATGGGCATTTTCTAAAATAGGAAGCTGGAGATTAGGGAAATTAACGCTGTTTGTGGTGCTTCCGGTATTGATGTATTCAATAATCTTACCGGGGACAAAATTACCGATATTCACCTGCGCTTCCTGTGTGCTTCCACCAATATGTGGTGTTAAAATGACATTGCGCAGCCCCCGAAGTTCAGAATCAAATGTTTCATGATTGGCTTTGGGTTCCGAAGGAAAAACATCTACCCCGGCACCCTTTACTTTTCCACTTTCAATATGTTTCTTTAGAGCAGCAAGATCTACAACATGTCCCCGGCTTAGGTTAAGGAAAACCACTCCCTCCTTCATCATCTCAAATTCCAGGTTTCCAATAAGGTCCTTATTTTCCTTTCTGCCATCTACGTGCAGGCTTACGATATCTACTTTTTTTAATAATTCCTGAAGGCTGTTGCACTTGGTGGCATTACCCAATGCCAGTTTTTCCATGAGGTCATAGTAGTACACATCAAAACCTATAGCTTCTGCAACTACCGAAAGCTGGGCACCAATGTTACCGTAACCTACAATACCTAATTTTTTACCCCTGATTTCAAAACTTCCCGCAGCAGATTTATTCCAGTTTCCCTGATGCATTTCAGCAAAAGTATCTGTAAGGCCCCTCATCAATATGATTATCTCTCCTATGGCCAGCTCCACTACAGACCTGGTGTTGCTAAAAGGAGCATTGAAGACAGCTATTCCCTTTTTTAAACATTCCTCCAGGTCGATTTGATTGGTACCTATACAAAAAGCACCAACAGAGATTAGCCGGTTGGCGCTATCAAGAACTTTTTTCGTGATTTGGGTTTTGGATCTTATTCCAAGTACGGAGACATCTTTTATTTTTTCGGCCAGTTCATCCTCGTCCAGAGCGCCGGTTAAAGTAGTGACATTATATCCTTCATTTTTAAGGATCATAGCTGCATCTTCATGCACATTTTCAAGAAGCAGCACTTTAATCCGGTTTTTAGGATAGGAGATTGCCTTGTTCATTTTGTGCAAGTAAAGGAATTCGTCAAGGCTGGGAGTCACATGATCTGCTTTTTGAAGCACATTTTCCCTTTCAATATTCTCGGTAAAAGCATAAAACTTGTTAGCAAGGCCTGCAGCTTTTATTTCATAATCTGTATATCCGTCTCCAATTACATATACATCACCTTTTAGGTCCAGAGATTTAAGCATTTCAACTTTTCCATTGTTAGAGGAAAGAACATTTTTTTTATCAAAACCTATGATTTTCCCTTCGGAATCCAGTTTAAAGGTATTGGCAAAGACATTCTCAGGTTTAATTCCAAATTCTTCAACAATAGGGACTATAAATTCTTTAAAACCGTTTGAAATAATATAGATGTTTTCACTGTTCTCCCTAAAGAACTCTTTATTACGAATAAAGGAAGTAGAAACTTTACTCTTCAATCTTTTTACCAGCTCATCAAGGTGCCGTTCTTTCGCCAAAAGGAGTTGCAGGCGTTGTTCCAGGGACTCACGAAAAGATAGTTCCCCCGCCATCCCGCGGTTAGTAAGAGAAACAAGTTCTTCAAGTCGTTTTTCTTTATCCTCGTGTTCTGCCAAAGAAATTTCCCCCAGTACATCCAATGCTTCAACCTGGGTAAAAGTGCTGTCAAAATCAATTACAAAATTTCTGTTATTTTTCATTCCTGAGAGGGTTTCAAAGTAATTTACCGTATCAAAACTAAGCTTTTTGCGCTACTAAAAAGAATTTTTGAATTGAAACATGGTTGAATTAGAAGATGCTTAAAAAATGTGGTAATAATTTCTTAATACTGTAAAAAGGGAACACCTAATGTATGTCTTACCTCTATTTGAAAACAAAAAAAAGGCTGCCATTTGGCAGCCTTAAATTATCAATATGTTTTTTATTAGTTACCTGTAGTAGTTGCAACAGGCTTATCTACTAAAGGTCTTGCTTCTCTGTTTGCTATTTCCCAGGCGGTTAAAAATACCAGCTTTGCTCTTTTTGTAAGCAGGTCGTATTCAATTTTATCAGGAGTATCGGTTATCTTATGATAATCTGGGTGAACTCCGTTGAAATAGAAAATGATTGGAATGTTATTCTTAGCAAAATTGTAGTGATCACTTCTATAATAGAATCGGTTAGGATCATTCTCATCATTAAATGTATAATCCAGATTCATATTCATATATTTCTTATTTACAGATTCACTAAGTTCATGAAGTTCAGTACTTAATTTATCACTTCCTATAAGATATACATAATCTCCCGCAGATTCCATATCATTACCAATACGGCCTATCATATCAATATTAAGGTTAGCCACGGTTTGCGCCAAAGGAAATACAGGATTATCTGTATAAAACTTTGAACCTACCAGCCCTTTTTCTTCACCTGTAACATTCAGGAATAAAATAGAACGTTTTGGCCCGTATCCATCTTTTTTAGCTTTAATAAAGGCTTCAGCGATTTCAAGGATAGCAACAGTTCCTGATCCGTCATCATCGGCACCGTTAAAAACGTTACCGTCTTTATCCATACCTACGTGGTCGTAGTGAGATGAAATTACTAAAATTTCTTCCGGTTTTTCACTACCTTCTATAAATGCCAAAACATTTTCTGTATCCTTTACATTTCCTCTAAAGACACTTCCCGGAACTTCCTGGTAATAATCATCGCCACCAAGAGGAGAAGGAATATTTAGTTTTTTGTATTCTGTCTTTAAATATTCTGCTGCTTTTTTCTGTCCCGGTTCTCCGGTTTCTCTGCCCTCAAATTCGTCGCTGGCAAAGGTATAAAGATGTTCCTTTAGCTCTTCTGCTGTTATGGTATTAGCATACTCCATAACATCGGCATTTTCAATTTTTTTCTGTTGGGCGCCACATCCAATTAAGCTGATGGCAAGTGCACTTAAAAATATTTTTTTCATAAAATTACTGCTGGTTTAAAATAATGATTGCAATATATAGCTTTAGACTAAGATTTTTGCAATAGGTTTAATTTTCAATGGAAGGTTTTAGTATTTGATGTATGAATAAAGAAATTAACCTTTAAAATTTTATTTATCTTAACCAACTTCTAAAAAGAATCTCATTGTGAAAAAAACAAAACATTTTATACTCCTTTTTACAGCTTGTATATTCTGCGGAATAGCTGGTTTTGCTCAAACGGGAAAAATTATATCAACAAGAGAAATGGATCGTCTTAACTGGATGGAATTTAAAGAGTTTGTTCCTTCTCAAATAAATACGGTGTTGCTACCTACAGGAACTCTTGAGCCGCACGGGGTAATTAATAATGGAGCAGATAATACGGCACCTACCGAAATGGCGAAGACGATAGTAGGGGAGGTCAATGCTTTGATTGCACCCACTTTGTCCTATGGAATGACAGGGTCTATGGAAGCTTATCCCGGGGCATTTCAAATGACTGAAGAAGTTTACCGGCCATTCGTAAAACAAATACTGGAAGGGCTGGCAAAAAACGGATTTAAAAATATTATCATTCTCAATGGCCATGGCGGCGGACAAACAGATGTGCTACAATCGGTAGCAACCGAGGTGGCACAGGAACAAAATGTAAGGACATTAGTGATCAACTGGTGGTCCTTCGCATCTGATGTTACGAAGGAGGTTTTTGGCGAAGACGGAGGTCATGCAGGACTAAATGAAACTGCTTTTATTCAAGCTATAGATCCTTCTTTAGTACATAAAGACAGGTATAATAAAAATATGGCTACAGCATATCCTGAAAAGGGAACCTGGTCTGCCACACCTTTTCCCTCTTCTATAGGGTTGTATAAAAGCGGACAGGGATACCCCGATTTTGATCAGAAAAAAGCTGAAGTTTATTATACAAAGGTTACAAATAAGGTAAAGAATTTAATCCAGGAAGTTATTAGTAAATGGGAACTTGCGGGATTATAAAAATTTTGGTTTCAACTTGTTCATTTACAGCATTGAAAAAAAAGTGATTAAAAAACCCTATAAATATTTCAGGAAATAAGAAAAAGCTTTTTATATTTGCAACCGCTAAGGAGAAATGGCAGAGTGGTCGATTGC
>CAZXEY010000051.1:0-807 GCA_964639695.1 uncultured Antarcticibacterium sp.
TTCTTAATTCCCAGAGAGTCAATAAGTTTTTTAGTGTTCACAGCAAGCTGCTGAAAAGTGTATTGGAAATATTCGGGTTTATCTGATTTTCCAAAGCCAATCTGGTCCGGCACCAGGATATCATAACCTTCTTTGGTAAGAGCATTTATTGTTGTTTCCCAATAAGACCCGTTAAAATTTTTTCCGTGTAACAGGGTTATAGTCTTTCCGTTTGGATTTTGAGCTTTTATATACATAAATGCCATAGAAAGATTCTGTTTTTGGGCAGTTATAATAAAATAATGAACGGGAAGAGGATACTCATAATTATCAAGCTCAAGGTCCAGTTTTCGAACGTCTTTCTGGGCAATAATAGAAGTATTTATGAGAATAGTAATAATAAAGAACAGGGATATTTTCATTGCGGTACCTCCTAAAAGATATATGGAAGATAAATTATACAGGCTATTATTACTGCTATAAAAGCTGCAAACAGAACGGCGCCGGCCGCTACATCTTTTATATATCCAATTTTTGTATGAAAATCGGGATGAATAAAGTCTGCAATCCCTTCAACGGCACTATTTAATCCTTCAGCACTTAGAACAAGTCCAATTGCAAGAACCTGTAAACCCCATTCGGTTCGGGTAATATTGAAGTAAAATCCAGCAATCGTTACTAGTATAGCGATCACTAATTGAACCTGAATACTGTGTTCTGTTTTAATTAATATCCAGGCACCTTTTAAAGCATACCCGCCTCCCCTGATTCTTTTTCCCAGGTAACTATTTCGCATTATAACAGGGATTTCAGCGCCTCCAGCACCGC
>CAZXEY010000051.1:817-17227 GCA_964639695.1 uncultured Antarcticibacterium sp.
GTTCAGTATAAAGTACCTTTCCTTCTTCATCTAATACAATTACAACCCGCGACAGTAATCCTGCCATTGGGCCATCCAGCATTTCCACACCATAATCCTTTCCAAAGTCTCCCTGCCTGAAATCTGACAAATTGGTAACATTTTTAAGTCCTTCATCATTTACAAACCTTTTTTGAGCAAAAGGAAGATCCCTTGAAATACATAAAATTTCTGTATTGTTCAATTTAGAGGCACGTTCATTAAAATTTTTAACAGAAGTAGCACAAACGTGAGTGTCTATACTTGGGAAAATATTCATTATTACCCGCTTTCCCCGGTAATCTTTTAAAGTAGCAGTGGAAAGATCTGATTTTACCAGCTCGAAATGTGGTGCTTTTTCACCTGTTTCCGGTAATCTTCCGTAGGTGTTAATTTTATTATCATTAAGTGTTATTTGTGACATTTTCCAGGTGTTTTTATTATCGTACCTAAATTTAATGCTTAAGAAATAGGAATTCACTAAAATTATCATAAAAACAATTAAGGCTGTTTTAAATTTAAAACAGCCTTAACAGGGGTATTACAATGGAATTATGATTTATCTGTCAATTGATCCCATTACTTTTTTCACAAAATTGTTTGCGGCATCAATCTCGGGAGTACCTTCTTCTATCATAGTATGTACTTCTACAGCTCCACATAAATTGGTAAGTAATTCACCTATAACATCCATTTCATCTTCTGAAACAGACCGGTGATCACAGAAACTTTCTAATACCTCAATAGCATTTTCAAGTTTTACCTTATCGTTGTTTCTCTGTAAATGTCTAATTACGGGCAACTTCATTTACAAGGTCTTTTAATAGTTCAAATTTATTTGTTTGAACCTGATTTATTAATTTTCCGTTTTTAAAAGCTGCGAAAGTTGGTAAGTTATCTACGTTAGCCAGTTTTCGGGATTGAGGATATTTTTCTGCATCTACCATTAAAAAGGTAGCATCCTCATTTTCTCCTGCAAGTTTCTTAAACTTTGGCTTCATTACGCGACAATTTCCACACCATCCAGCCATATATTGAACTACTACGGTGTCATTACTTTCCACAATTTCATTCAAATTGTCCTGCTCTAATTCCTTCACCATCTCTTTAAAATTTTAATTTGCACTTGTGCTTAAATAAGAGGCAACACCTTCGCGGTTCGCATTCATAGCCTCTTTTCCTTCTTCCCAGTTTGCAGGACAAACTTCTCCTTTTTGCTGTACGTGCGTGTAAGCATCAATTAAACGAAGAAATTCTTTTACATTTCTTCCAAGAGGCATGTGATTTACGCTTTCATGAAAGATTGTTCCTTCTTCATCAATAAGATAGGTGGCGCGATAAGTAACATTGTCACCTTCTAAAGTTACCGCTCCTGTTTCCTCGTCGTATTGTTCTCCTGTAATATCAAGAATTCCAAGTCGAGAACTAAGGTTACGGTTAGAATCTGCAAGAATAGGATAAGTAACGCCTTCAATTCCTCCATTATCCTTAGCGGTGTTTAACCAGGCAAAGTGAACTTCTGCAGTATCGCAGGAAGCTCCTATAACTTTTACATTTCTTTTTTCAAATTCTTCTAAGGTAGATTGAAAAGCGTGCAGTTCTGTTGGGCATACAAAAGTGAAATCTTTTGGATACCAGAATAATAAGACTTTTTTGTTGTTTTTCTGAGCCTCTTCAAGAACATTGATCTTGAAAGTATCTCCCATTTCATCCATTGCATTTACACTTAAATCTGGAAATTTTCTTCCTACAAAAGCCATATTTATTATCGATTTTAGGTTATTGTTTTTCGGGTGCAAAATTATGAATAAGCTACCCTGTCCCAAGTAGAAAAAATTTTTATTTCTTATGTGAAAATAGGAAAATGCTATACTGAGTATTAGTTTTTATAGATGTACTCTATATGTATCTGAAAGAGAAGCAAATAATAAAGTTTCTTATGCTGCTTTAGTAGTAAGTTGCTTAATTTTAATTCCCAATGCTGCAAAAAGCAGGGTCATAAAAGGGCTTAAATAATTAAAGAATGCATACCCGGCGTAGGAAAGTGTGGGAACTCCTAAGACACCACTGTGATATGCGCCACAGGTATTCCAGGGAATTAGAACAGAGGTAACGGTTCCTGAATCTTCCAGGGTACGGCTTAAATTTTCAGGAGCTAAACCTTTATCGCGGTAAGCATTCGCAAACATTTTTCCGGGAACTACAATGGCAAGATATTGATCGGAAGCAGTGGTGTTAAGTGCTAAACAGCTTATTACTGTACTTGCAAAAAGACCAAAAGTTGTATGGAAAAGATTGAGCAGTGCACGGCTAATCGTTGCTAAAGCGCCAATAGCCTCCATTATTCCCCCAAATACCATCGCACAGATGATTAACCAAATTGTGCCAAGCATTCCCGCCATTCCACCTGCGGAAAATAAATCGTTTAAATTTTCATTATCTGTAACTACAGCAGTGTCTACAGTTATTGCATTCATAATTCCCACATAACCGCTAATAAAATCCAGTTCTTTAACTCCTGCAATTTCTGCAAGGATATTAGGTTGAAAAATTATTGCTGCAATTGCGCCCAATAGCGTTCCAAGTAACAGGGCAATTAAAGGAGAAACCTTTTTAATAATCAAAACAATTACAATAAGAGGAACCACAAAAAGCCACGGGGAAATTGTAAAAGTTGACTGGATGGAATTTAAAATAGCCGAAGTATCTGTAGTACCCGAAATATCCAGGTTAAAACCAATGATAATAAAAATAAGAAGAGTTATAATAATTGTTGGAACGGTGGTAAGCGTCATATATCTTATATGGGTAAAAAGATCGGTTCCTGCCATTGCAGGTGCAAGATTGGTGGTATCGCTTAGGGGAGATAACTTATCTCCAAAATATGCTCCTGAAAGTATTGCACCTGCCGTCATCCCTACTGAAATTCCTAATGCTTCTGCAATTCCAATCAATGCGATCCCCACGGTTGCAGAAGTTGTCCAGCTACTGCCGGTAGCAATCGAAATTACGGAACAGATAATAACACAGGCAGCCAGAAAGATGGTAGGATTTAGAATTTGAAGTCCGTAATAGATCATTGTGGGAATAATGCCGCTAACCATCCAGGTTCCTGCAAGAGCACCCACCATAAGAAGGATCAATATAGCTCCCGTAGTGCTTTGTACATTACCGGCCACAGTATCAATCATGGTATCATACTTCACCTTATTAAAAAATCCAACTATGGCAGCTATTGCGCCTCCCAATAATAAAATGAATTGGTTAGAACCACTCAAAGAATCATCGCCGTACACATAAACGTTGAAACCCAGCATGGCAATTAATGCTATAACGGGGATCAATGCCTCCCATATATTTAACTCTCTGTTTTCAACAATAGGTTCATTCTTAAACGAGGTATCCTGGTTTTCCATTAAATAGATAGTATGTTCAGCTTTACAAAAGGAAAGATTCTGCTTCTGAAGTTTATTAACTTATTTTTTAGAATGTAATGTTACGATTTTACCACAAGTTTTGCAACCAGTAATAAAGAGCGGTAAAAGGTCTCAGGAGTAGTGTATGATTAAATTTTTCTTTTCCCCGCAGAAGATTAATATTCAGCGAAATATCAATAAAAAAAGGGAAACCTCAGTTTCCCTTTCATTTGTTAATTATAAGATTTTAATTTTCCTGAAGCTCAAAGATGTTTACTTCTTCCATACATTCTTTCATCCTTTGGTAAGTCCTTTCAATATCGTTGTCCAAACCAATAGAGAATCTTATTAAACCATCACTTAAGCCCATTTCCTTTTGTTCCTCCAAAGGAATTTCAGAAGAGGTTGAACTTCCGGGGGCACTGAATAATGTTTTATAAAATCCTAAGCTTACTGCGAGATAGCCTAAGTTTTTATTCTGCATTAGCTCCATAAGCTGGTTGGCTTTGTCCAAACTTCCAACATCAATCGTTAACATTCCGCCGAAACCATAATCGGGGTTCATCATTTTTTTAAAAACCTCATGGCTGGGATGAGAAGGCAGACCAGGATAAACTGTGCGTAATCCATCGGCTTCAAACTTTTCAGCAAGGAACATGGCATTTTTGCTATGTTGTTTCATTCTAATGTGAAGGGTTCGCATATTTTTTAAGATAGAGGCAGAGCGAAAACTATCCATTGTAGGGCCTAATAGCATATTGGCGCCATCGTTAACATTTCTCAAAGAGTTAATAAATTCCTGGGTTCCACAAGTCACACCCCCAACGGTGTCACTGCTTCCGTTTATAAATTTAGTGAGGCTATGAATAATAATATCTGCTCCCAATTCTTTTGGAGTAATAGATAAAGGGGAGAAGGTATTATCCACTACCAGCGGAATTCCTTTCTTCTTTGCAATTTTTGAAAGCCCCTCAAGATCTGCGACTTCAAGTAAAGGATTGCTTACAGATTCGCAGTAAAGCACTTTAGTATTGGAGGTAATTGCTGCTTCAACCGCTTCAAGATTAGTGATGTCTACAAAGCTTGTTTGAATGTTTAGACCCGGAGAAAAATTTTTTAAAAAGGCATATGTTCCTCCATAGATAGTCCGGCTGGAAACAATATGGTCCCCTGCTTTACATAGTTGAAGAAGGGTTCCAGTAATTGCACCCATTCCTGAAGCTGCAACATTGGCGGTTTCTGTTCCTTCCATTGCTGCCAGCGCTTCCCCCAAATAAAGATTGGAAGGTGAGGAGTGACGGGAATAAAGGTAGCATCCATCTGCATTTCCTTCAAAAGTATCGAACATTGTTTTAGCCGAAAGAAAAGTGTAGGTGGAGGAATCTGAAATGGAAGGATTTACTCCTCCAAATTCCCCAAAATATTGCAGATCCTGAATGTGATTCGCGGGCTTGTATTTCATGATGAAAGGGTTTAGGTTGTACAACAAAATAACGATAAAGCTGAAATTTAGTCAATAGGTTGCTATAAATTCAGTTTTAAAATCTATGTAATGTAAATGTTTTAGATTATAAAACTTAAATCGGTTAATTTTGATCCTTAATCCCGAAAAATTTTCAGAATATGAACTTTGATGATATAGATAAAAAGATCCTTCAGCAGTTGCAAAAGGATAGCAAGATCACGAACAAAAACCTGTCAGATAAATTAAACCTTTCTGTTACTGCTGTGTATGAAAGAATAAAAAGGCTGGAGAGAAATGATGTAATTTCCAGGTATGTTGCTTTAGTAAGACCCGAAATGGTCGATAAATCCTTCATGGTTTTATGCCAAATTAAACTTTTGCAGCACACAAAGTCATACATGCTAAAATTTGAGGCTGAAGTGGCAAAATTGCCTGAAGTTCTCGAAGCATACCACGTAAGCGGGGAATACGATTATAATCTCAAGGTGCTTGTAAAGGATATGGAGGCTTATCGTGAGTTTATGGTAACGAAATTGACTGCACTTGAACATATTGGGAGTACTCAAAGCACATTCATTATAAGCTCAGTTAAAAGCACTACGGTGATAGATTTATAATTATATTAAAAATGCGTTTTGCGTCATTGCTGGGAATAATTGTACTTTTGTTACCGACGTCAAAAAAATAAAATTATACTTATGAGTAAATATGATGTAGTAGTTATTGGATCAGGTCCCGGAGGTTATGTAGCGGCAATTCGCTGTGCCCAATTGGGAATGAAAACTGCAATAATTGAAAAATATTCCACTTTAGGAGGTACTTGTCTTAACGTGGGTTGTATTCCAAGTAAGGCATTACTGGATTCTTCTCATCATTATGAAGATGCGGTAAAGCATTTTGAAGAGCATGGAATTGAAATTCCGGGAGAAGTGAAGATCAATCTTGAAAAAATGATGCATCGAAAGTCTGCCGTGGTTAGCCAAACTATAGACGGGGTTAAATACCTGATGGATAAAAATAAAATTGAAGTTTTTCATGGGTTAGGATCCTTTAAAGACGCTACACATATAAATATTGCAAAAGACGGGGGAGAGACAGAAACTATTGAAGCTACCAATGTAATAATTGCTACAGGTTCAAAACCTGGTAGTTTGCCTTTTATTCAATTGGATAAAGAAAGGGTAATAACTTCTACAGAAGCTTTAAAACTAAAAGAGATCCCTAAGCACATGATAGTGATTGGGGGCGGGGTAATAGGACTTGAATTAGGACAGGTTTATAATCGTTTGGGAGCCGAGGTAACTGTGGTGGAGTATATGGACAGGATCATTCCAACAATGGATTCAGCTTTATCCAAAGAATTGACCAAAGTTCTTAAGAAACAGGGAATAAAATTTAATGTGAGCCATAAGGTAAAATCGGTTGAAAGGAATGGAGATGAGGTTGTTGTTAAAGCAGATGATAAAAAAGGAAACGAAGTAGAGTTTAAAGGGGATTATTGCCTTGTTTCTGTCGGAAGAAAACCTTTTACAGACGGTTTAAATGCTGAAGCTGCAGGAGTTGAAATTGGAGAAAGAGGAATGATAGCAGTTAATGAGCATCTTCAAACCAATGTGAGTAATATATATGCTATTGGGGATGTGGTTAAAGGAGCCATGCTTGCACATAAAGCTTCTGAAGAGGGATCTTTTGTAGCTGAGGTTATAGCTGGTCAAAAACCGCATATCAATTATAATTTAATTCCGGGAGTGGTTTATACCTGGCCGGAAGTAGCATCAGTAGGTAAATCTGAAGAAGATCTTAAAGATGCGGGAGTAAAATTCAAAGAAGGTAAATTCCCAGTGCGTGCACTTGGACGTTCCAGAGCAAGTGGTGATACAGATGGTTTTGTGAAAATCCTTGCTGATGCAGAAACTGATGAAGTTTTAGGGGTTCATATGATTGGAGCAAGAACTGCCGACCTTATTGCAGAAGCAGTAACCGCTATGGAATTCCGTGCTTCTGCCGAAGATATTTCGAGAATGAGCCACGCACATCCAACCTATGCTGAAGCCGTTAAAGAAGCAGCCCTTGCCGCAACCGGAGACAGAGCTTTACATATTTAGAAACAAACTCATGAGCTGAAAAAGCCGGAAAATATTCCGGCTTTTTTGAAATATTTTTTTTGGGTATAGCGGAATGTAATTTGAACAAGGTATTGTAAGTTTTATTACATTTATACCACAAACTGTAACAAACAGAAATCATGGCAAAAGAAAAATCTCCCTCAAAAAATTCAGTTAAGAAAGAACCGGTACTGAGTTTAAAAGAGAAGCGTGCACAAAAAGCTGCTAAGAAAAAGAACCGGACTTAGTTAATTAAATTTCGCCTCAGGCAATTTGAATTGTAAAAGAGGCATTAAATATTGTAGAAGGCATTAACTTTATAATGCCTTCTTTTGTTTTTATATCCCCTTTTGTTTCTTCCAGATCTGCTATTCCCAGCCACGGTTCTATACACACAAAAGGAGCTCCTGGTTTTGCCCAAATTCCCAGGTTCTGAAAATCCCCGTATCTAACAGATAAAATTTCACCGGACTTTTTGCTTTTAAGCGAAACATATTTAGATGGAACTTTGGTGAAAATTAATGCATCATTATCAAACAAATTCTTATGAAGCCGAAGTTTTTGAGAATTTTCAGCGATCTTTTTTGTTTTATGTGAAATCAAACCTTTATCATTCAGGAGGTGAGTTACCATATCCATTTTATAATCGAACTCCAGGTAATAATCCTCATAGACTTCATGATCAAAAAGAGGAGTGTTAAAAGCGGGATGACCACCTAAAGAAAAGTACATGGATTTATCATCCAGATTTTTCACAGTGTAGGTTAGCCTTAAAGTTTTTTCCTCAAGCTTGTACCGCAGAGCATATTGAAATTTAAAGGGATATGTTTTCAGCGTTTCTTCGGAATAGTTAAGATTAAATAGGAGAGAGTTTCCGGTTTTTTCCTTCAGCTGAATTTGTTTGTTGTAACGGATGAAGCCGTGCTTAGGCATTGAATATTCCTCTCCTTCATAATAGTAGGATCCCTCTTTTAAGGCCCCTATTACCGGAAAAAGATTGGGTGCGTGGCTCGCCCAAATTTCAGGATTTGCCTGCCATAAATATTCTGTATTATTTTCAACGTTAATAATACTACAGAGCTCGGCACCTTTAGAAAGAACGCCAACTTTTAGAAACTCATTCTGTATTGTGTGAACTTTACTTCTTCCTTCTTCTGTTGGCATTTTTATCTCCCCTTGTTTTAGGCTTTTTGTATTTTTTTGCAATCTCTCTTCTATAAGATCCCCCCTGATTCACCTTTTTATTCTTCTCACTTTTCTCGTGAAAAGCCGGTCCCGGGGCATCTTCACTATTCCTGTTATCGGGATTATTAATCTCCTCTACTTTGGGCTGTTCCTCGGGAATTAAAACTGTTGAAATTTCCACATCTTCCGGCAACTGAAATTGCGGAACCTTCATATTCATGAGGTTCTCGATCTTTTCCAAATTTCCCTCTTCCTTTTCTGTAGTAAGAAGAATAGATATTCCATGTTTCTCAGCCCGGCCGGTTCTTCCAATCCTGTGCATATAATTTTCGGGATATTCTGGGGTGTCAAAATTGATTACGTGGGATACATTTTCAATATCCAGTCCTCTTGCCATCACATCTGTAGCAACAAGAATTCGACAGAAACCATCTTCAAATTGTCTAATACTCCGTAGCCTGTAATTCTGGGTTTTATTGGAATGAATAATAGTAAGATCTTCGGCATATTTCCCGGCCAACATTTCAAATAAACGATCGGCTAACCTTTTGTAACCAACGAAAATTAAAACCTTATTATAAGTTTCCCTGTCTTCCAGAAGCTGGTTCAGAAAATTAACTTTAGTATGAAAATTCGGAATTTTATAACCTCTTTGTTCAATATTTTCCAGCGGAGTTCCACTTACAGCTACCGAAATTTTTTCCGGAGCTTTAAAATTTGCATCTATTAATTCTTCTACAGCTTCTGTCATGGTAGCAGAAAACATAATGCTTTGCCTGTTGGGAGGTAGTAATTCTAAAATATTATTGATCTGGAACCTGAAACCTAAATCCAACATAACATCGACTTCATCAATTACGAGTTTTTGAACCGATTTTAATTGGATTGCTCTTCTTAAAACCAGATCATATAACCGCCCTGGGGTTGCAACAACAATATCCAACCCCTGCAGTACATCCTGGTGCTGTGTATTAATATTAACTCCTCCATAGACAGCGGCAATCCTAACATTCATATAAGCGGTAAGCTTTTCAGCTTCCTCTGCCACCTGTACTGCCAGTTCCCGGGTTGGAACAAGAATAAGCACCCGCGGATTTTTTTGTTCAGAATATTTCAGGCTGCGAAGAATTGGAAGCAGGTATGCAAAAGTTTTTCCCGTTCCCGTTTGTGCAATTCCCACCACATCTTTCCCCGACATTACAGAAGAGAAAGCTTTTTCCTGAATAGGAGTGGGGTTCTGGAGCTTTAAATCTTCCAGAGCGTTGAGTAGAGGGGTATTTAGATTTAGATCCTGAAAAGTCAAAAGTTTCTGTTTTTTATTATTTGCAAAGGTAAGTTTTGATAATTAAAGATATAGATAAAGCTAAATTAATAATAATTGTAGGAGAGCTAAGATTTATCTTTTAAGACAGATTTAAACAGGACCGGTTTAATTTTAGGTATTTTTGACAAAAGTCAATAATTATGAAAAAGATCCTTGCTTTTGCAGGTTCCAACAGCAGTACCTCCATTAATCATCTATTTCTAACGCACCTGGTAAACAGGATCCAGGCCCACGAAGTTAAACTGATAAAATTAAGTCAATACGATATCCCTTTATATTCCAAAGATCTTGAAGCAGACCGGGGATTTCCAACCGATATTAAAGTTATAAAAAATCTTATTGAAGAACATGATGCTCTCATTATCTCTGTCAACGAACATAATGGTACGGTATCAGCTTTTTTTAAAAATGTTATGGACTGGCTGTCACGGCTGGATCGCAGTTTTTTAACAGGTAAAAGAATTTTACTAACCAGTACCTCTCCCGGTGCCAGAGGTGCCGCCTCATCTTTAGAATACACAAAAGGAATACTGCCCCGATTTGGAGGGAAAGTAGTTCAAAGTTTCAGCTTCCCATCTTTTAATGATAATTTTCAAAACAATGTTATACAGAACGAAGTTCTTGAAATGGGAATTGAGGATGTTTTAACTACTTTTCAACACGAAATTGAAAACGAGGAGAATTAGCAATTAATCCTGGATTATAAACATAGATCTCCTATTGAGCTGATGTTCAGCTTCAGTACACGAAGAACCATTTCCACAGTTATTGATTAATCTGCTTTCGCCGTAACCCTTGGCAGTTAGTCTGTCTTTACTAATGCCTTTACTTACAAGCCATTCCATAGTAGACCGGGCTCTTCTTTCTGAAAGTTTTTCATTATAATCATCTGGTCCCCGACTATCTGTATGAGATTCAATATGGATTACCAATTCTGGATATTCCCTCATGGCAGCAAGAATTTTGGCCAGTTCTATTTCTGCATCCGGACGAATGATAGCACTGTCGAAATTAAAGTAGATTGGTTGTAATGTTAATCTGCAACCAAGATCATTTGGAGCACATCCAATTCTCTTTAAGGCAAGAGGTAGATCAATATCAGCTGTTTCAGTTGGAGTCGCCAAGGCTTTCTCTCCCGGTTCATAATCTGCATTTGTTGCACGTACAGAATAGGATTTATTGCAGTCAACTTCAAATCGAAATAAGGCATCATCTTTTAATATCTGTTGTTTAATTTCCAAATTATTCTCATCAAAGAGAGCAACTGTTGTTCCTGGTAAAAGAACTCCTGTTTCCTCATCTGTAACCAATCCAGAGATGACAATTTCACAGGTGGCAATAGCCCTGTAGATATCATCAAAATTACTCTCGCTGGAGCGGTTTGAGGTTAAATAAGCGAGTTCTCTTTGTTTATTTACTATAAAACCAAAATCATCCTTATTACTGTTAATTGGTTCACCCATTACTATGATCTCTGTTGGCATTCCACGGGTATCCAGAGCAGTGTAAAAAATATCCAATCCTCCCAATCCTGCCCTGCCATTGGTGGCAAAATAAAGAACATTTTCATTGCTTATAAAAGGAAAGGTTTCCCTTACTTCAGTATTGATTGAAGGACCAAGATTTACCGGCTCACCATATTTATTATCCCCTAATATTTCAACATACCAAAGATCTGCCAACCCTAACGTCCCGGGCCGGTCAGAAGAAAAATATAACCTTTTTTCATCGGGACTCAAAGCAGGGTGAGCAGTAGAGTAGGAGGCATTGTTAAATGGAAGCTCAACGATATCCTTCCATTCGTTATTTATTTTTGATGCTTTATAGATTTTTAGTCTGATATTTTCATCTTCATCTTTACCCTTCTTCCCATTAATGAAGTTGTTCCGGGTGAAATAGACAGTATTTCCATCCTTTGTAAAAGCTGTTGAAGACTCGTGGAATTTAGTATTTATTTCTCCGGAAAGAATTTCTGAATTTGATAATTTTCCTTCTTCATTTATTGCTGCTTTGTATAAATTGAAAAATGGTTGCTTATTCCACTGATGAATTCTGACTTTGCTTTTAGGGCTTGGTGCTGCTGAAGCATAAACCAAAGAATCTCCATAAAATGAAGGTCCAAAATCTGTATATTCTGTGTTTATTGCTACTTTTTCCAAAGTATAATTAACAGGTTTAGATTTTATTCGTTCCAGGTAATTTGGGTCATTTTTGAAGTTTTGGATAACAAGATCTTTTGCACCTGTGCCGGCGAGTTTTTGCATAATTGCATCTGCTTCCGCATACCTATTCTCACTTTTAAAACTTTGAGCAGCCCGAAAATAATATTCCGCTTCTGCTTCATTAGGAAATTCTTTTAATAGGCGATCATACCATAATGCTGCGTTTTTATAATCACTATTAAAATAATAGGTGTTGCCCAGTCTTTTAAAAATTTCAGCAGATGTATATCCATTTTCAACTACTTGAAGATATATATCCTGCGCATTTATATATGCAAATTTCTCGTACTGCTTCTCAGCTTTTCTAAGTTTTGATTTTTGGGAATAAATATCCTGGGCACCTGAGATAAAAAGAATTAGAACACATATTTTGAGATATAATTTCATATACATTTTATTAAAGGTTAAAAGAATCTCGGGGTGAAAATTCTTTCCTTGTTCTTAAATATTTCATACCGAAGATATAACTCATAAGAGCCATTATTGTATCGGGCCAATTCGGTGGTTTCCTGGTCGAATCCTAAACCTATCATTAGGTTATCTGAGAGCTGAAATCCTACTAATGCACTTAAGGCTGCACTCCACCTGTAAGCAGCTCCAAAAGTAAATTTTTCATTAAAGAGGAAATTTGCTGAAATATCTACCTGTAAGGGTGCTCCAGTTACTAATTTAGTTAAAGCCGCAGGTTTAAATTTTAAATCTTCAGATAGTTGAAAAACATATCCTGTGATAAAATAGAAATGCGCACGCTCCTCACTTACAATATATATATCAGGATTTCCTATACTCTCTTCATCAAAATACTGTGATTCAAGAAAATTAGGAACAGATAATCCAGCATAGAACTTTTCTGTATAATAATAAATACCAGTTCCAATTTGCAAACGCACCCGATTGTTTATGTTGTTTTCAAAAATGTCTCCACCGTCACTAATATTTAATCGGCTAAAATCTATATTAATTAAGTTTAATCCTGTCTTCAATCCAAAGGCCAATCTACCATTGGTTGAAGTTTGAATGGTATAAGAGTAATCTATATTAAAATAGGTTTCTTTTGAAGGACCAATTTCATCGTGTACTAAGGAGCCACCAATACCTACATTTTTTATATTAATTGGGGCGTGGACATTCAAGGTTACAGTTTTAGGCGCACCTTCCAATCCTACCCATTGAGTACGGTATAAGCCACCAAAGCTTAAAGCTTGCCGTGAGCCGGCATAAGCCGGATTCACTACCTGGGTATTATACATATACTGGGTATATTGAGGATCCTGTTGTGCAACAGAGCTCCAGGAGGATACTAATAACCCGGAAAATAATATTATAAAAAGTTTTTTCATTACTTATAAAAATTTAACCGCAGCGCAGAGCGCTGCGGTTTATAATTATCTATTCTCTACATAAAGGTATCCTGCATAACTACTCTTACCTGGATTTTGATCTCCTGTGAACCTAATGATGTAATAGTAAGTTCCCGAAGGAAGTTTATCTCCTTTTTGAATAGTTACTCTACCTTCAGATACTCCTCTAAAGCCATTCTCTTCATTCCTGTAATTATCCCTTTCGAAGACTTTAACTCCCCAACGATTAAAGATGATCACTGTGTTTTCAGGATATCTTTCGATTCCTGCAATTCTGAAGTAATCGTTTTTACCATCACCATTAGGTGTAATTCCATTAAAGATCTCAAATTCTGCATCAAGAACTAATGGCAATATCACAATGGTAGGATCATCAGCATCACCATTTCCATTAAGATCAACATTGGTCGTATCCAAAGGATCATCGGAAAGGTCTTCTACTGTCATTCCCATTACATTTTGAGCAGATACAGAAGCCTGGTTTACGACCTGCTGTTCATCTATATCCTCCTGGGTAATAGTGTAAACCGCAGTAAATGTGCTGGAATTAACTTCGCCAGGAGTTAATGTTACAGGTCCTCCTGTCACAGCTACTAATGGATCTGTTACAATAACATTATATAAGGTTACAGATCCTGTATTCACCACTGTAAAGTTATAAGAAATAGTTTCTCCAACCTGAGCAGTTCCATCTCCGTTATTGTCATTGAACATACCCATTTTCTCTAGTTCTATGGAGAACTGCTGACAAATTTCCACTACTGTTTCAGTATCATTCTCAGTCGACGTTCCCGAGAAATCTCCCACAGGTACTCCTTGATTATCAACTGCTTCAGCAAAAGCCTGGTTAATTACATTTCCTGCATCTACATCTTCTTGCGTAATTATGTAGGTAGCTCTGTAAATCCATTCCTCACCTCTGTTTAGAACTCCGTCGCTATTCGTGTCACCAGATACAAATGTTATAGCAGAGTTAGCACTTGAAGCTTCCAGCATAGCATCTGTTACCACAACATTTCTTAAGGAAACACTTCCGGTATTAGTTACCCTGAAGGTGTAGGTTATAGTATTTCCTACTCTAGCACATTCATCGTCTCCATTTAATTGAGCTTCTTTTACCAGAGCTATAGAAGCACTTTGAATGGCTGTTACGGTTATGCTATCCTCATCCTGAACAACATTTCCATTAGGATCCTGAGCAGTTACAGAAGCGGTATTTGTTATTCTTCCATTGTCCAGATCTTCCTCTGTTATCGTATAAGTAGTGGTTAACACTCGTACCTCACCTGTAGCCAGGCTCTCAATTGTGGAATTGAATCCGGTTAATGGATCGGTTACTATTACATTTACAAGATTTACATTACTAGTATTTCTTATGGTAAGAGTATAAGTAATTGTACTTCCTGCAACATTATAGCTTACAACATTTGCAGTTTTGGTTATACTTATTCCTGCAAATCCTATAACTTCCACTGTAACTGTTGTGGTTGAGCAATTGCCTGTATTTCCGGTTTCGCAAATTGTATATTCAACCACATAAGTTCCAGCCGGTGTATTAGGCGCCACATTAATGACTCCATTTGTTCCAACTGTTACAGGTCCCTGAGTTACCGGTGTAACGGTAACATTTTGAGTATTGGCCGGTTGACCATTCAACCTGTCATTATCCAGAACATTTCCTGCATTATCCAATCCTTGCTGACCATTTACTGGGCCGGCGAAATCTGGATTGGCGACAACACCTTCCGGATCAACTTCTACCGTTACAGTAACAACACCGGTACTACAATTATTTGGCTCTCCAGAGATACAAACTGTATATTCTACGGTATAAGTTCCAGCAGGAGTATTTGGTGCCACTGTTACAGTTCCTTCTGCATTTACTGTTACAGGTCCCTGGGTTACTGGAGTTACCGTTACCTGACCCTGATTAACAGGTTGTCCATTCAGGAAGTCGTTATCCAGTACGTTTCCTACGTTGTTACTACCATTTACACTACTCACAGGACCGAAGAAATCTGGGTTTGTAATAATTCCTTTAGATTCCACAGTTACAGTTACGCTTGCCGTTGCACAATTAGCAGGATTCAATACTCCACAAATTGTATAGTTGACAGTATAAGTTCCTGCCGGTGTATTAGGCGCTACAGTCACAGTTCCATCTGCATTTACAGTGATTGGTCCCTCAGTTACCGGAGTAATTGTTACATCCTGTGGAGCAACCGGTTGTCCATTGAAGAAGTCGTTATCAAGAACATTTCCTGCATTGGTACTACCTTCTGTACTACTTATTGGTCCATATATATCAGGATTAGCAACCAGTCCTGCCGCAGTTATCTCTACGGTTACAGTTCCTGTAGCACATTCTGTTGTACTTCCTGCAATACAAACTGTGTATTCTACAGTGTAAGTTCCTGCCGGAGCATTTGGAGCTACTGTTATAGTTCCATCTGTACCTATAGTAACTGGTCCTTGAGTTACCGGAGTTACAGTTACTTGCCCAGGAGTTACCGGTTGACCATTGTAAGAATCGTTATCAGTAACATTTCCTGCATTGGTACTACCTTCTGTACTTACTATTGGTCCTGCGAAATCTGGATTGGCAACAAGTCCCTGAGGATCTACAACCACTTCTACCGTTACAGTTGCACTGGTACAGTTGGAAGGATTCAATACTTCACAGATTGTATAAGTCACTGTATAAGTTCCTGCAGGTGTATTTGGTGCGACAGTTATAGTTCCATCAGCATTTACTGTTACAGGTCCCTGAGTTACCGGAGTAACATTTACAGTTTCTGAAGTAACAGGCATTCCGTTTAAGAAGTCGTTATCCAGTACATTTCCACCATTTTCAATTCCATTGGCACTGCTAAACGGTCCAAACACATCTGGGTTAGCTACAAGTACAGCTTCACCAACTTCGACAGTTACAGTTCCCGTTGCACAGTTACCAGGATTATTGGCATCACATATAGTATATACTACAGTATAAGTTCCTGCAGGAGTATTAGGAGCGACGATGATTACACCATCTGTTCCAATAGTTATTGGTCCTTGTGTTACCGGAGTAATATTCACATCTTCCGGAGTTACAGGTTGACCATTTAGAAGATCGTTATCAATTACATTACCTGCATTGGTACTACCTTCCTGTCCATTCACCGGTCCAACCACATCTGGATTAGCTACTAATTCACCACCTACAGGTTCTGCAGATACGGTAACAGTTACGCTTGCCGTTGCACAATTAGCAGGATTTAATACTCCACAAATTGTATAGTTGACAGTATAAGTTCCTGCCGGTGTATTAGGCG
>CAZXEY010000051.1:17327-19987 GCA_964639695.1 uncultured Antarcticibacterium sp.
CTGTGGAGCAACCGGTTGTCCATTGAAGAAGTCGTTATCAAGAACATTTCCTGCAGTTGTAATTTCGCTACTGCTGCCAAAAGGTCCAAAGAAATCAGAGTTTGCAACCAGTCCTGCCGCAGTTATTTCTACTGTAACAGTTCCCGTAGCACATTCTGTTGAATTTGAAACCAGACAGATCGTATATTCTACAGTATAAGTTCCAGCCGGAGCATTTGGAGCTACTATTATAGTTCCATCTGTGCCAATTGTTATTGGTCCTTCTGTCACAGGAGTTACATTTACAAGATCTGGAGATAATGGTTTTCCACTATAGGAATCATTATCCAGAACATTTCCGGCATTACTGCTACCCTCTGTACTAGTAATAGGCCCTGCAAAATCCGGATTAGCTACTAATCCTTCTGGATCTACCTCCACTTCTACAGTAACAGTTGTACTGGAACAATTCGATGGGTTTAACTTCTCACAAATTGAATAGGTAACTGTATAAGTTCCCGCAGGTGTATTTGGAGCGACAGTTATAGTTCCATCAGCATTTACAGTTAAAGGTCCTTCAGTTATTGGGGTAATGTTTATAATTTCCAGAGTAACAGGCATTCCGTTTAAGAAGTCGTTATTCAATACATTTCCACCATTCTGGGTTCCATTAACGCTGCTAAACGGTCCATAAACATCTGGGTTAGCTACCAGTAAGCCTCCGCTTACTTCGACAGTTACAGTTCCAGTTGCACAATTACCAGGATTATTCAGTTCACAAATAGTGTATTCCACAGTATAAGTGCCTGCCGGAGTATTTGGTGCGACAGTTATAGTACCATCAGCATTTACGGTTACAGGTCCTTGTGTTACCGGAGTAATATTTACATCTTCCGGAGTTACAGGTTGTCCATTTAGAAGATCATTATCCAATACATTTCCTGCATCGATACTTCCTTCCTGTCCATTAACTGGTCCCACAAAATCAGGGTTTACAACCAGATCATTTTCTTTTTCTTCAACAATGACGGTTACAGTCGCGGTAGCGCAATTTCCTGGATTTAACACTTCACAAATTGTGTAATTCACAATGTAAGTTCCAGCAGGAGTATTAGGGGCAACAGTAACAAAGCCATTTTCATCTATAGTTACCGGCCCTTCGGTTACTGTTGAAACATTTACATCAACTATAGAAACAGGGCTTCCATCTTGAAGATCATTACTTAAAACGTTTCCAACGATAGTACTGGCTTCAGTAACATTTATAGGTCCAAATGCATCTGCATTGGCAATTAAACCTGCTGCAGTTATTTCTACAGTTAAAATTCCGGTTGCACACTCTGTTGTACTTCCTGCAAGGCATACAATATATTCTACAGTATAAGTTCCAGCAGGAGCATTTGGGGCCACTATAATAGTACCATCTGTTCCTATAGTAACAGGTCCTTGAGTTACGGGAGTTACCGTTACCTGATCTGGAGATACAGGTTGTCCATTAAAGGAATCATTATCCAGAACATTTCCAGCATTATTACTTCCATCTTTACTAATTGGGCCTGCAAAATCTGGGTTTGCAACAAGTCCTTCAGGATCTTCAGTTACTTCTACAGTTATTGTTGCGCTGGCACAATTAGAAGGGTTCAATACTTCACAAATTGTATAGGTCACAGTATAAGTTCCTGCAGGTGTATTTGGTGCGACTGTTATAGTACCATCAGCATTTACAGTTACAGGTCCTTGTGTTACCGGAGTTATATTTACAGTTTCAAGAGTTACAGGAATACCGTTAAGGAAGTCGTTACCAAGGACATTACCGCCATTCTCAATTCCATTAGCACTGCTAAATGGCCCAAACACATCTGCATTGGCTGTAAGAACAGATGTTCCAACCTCTACGGTTACTGTTCCGGTTCCACAATTTCCAGGATTATTGGCATCACAAATAGTGTAATCTACAGTATATGTTCCTGCAGGGGTGTTAGGCGCTATGGAAATAGTGCCGTCACCATTTACAGTAATTGGTCCTTCAGTCACCGGAGTTACAATAACATTTTCCAGAGTTACAGGTTGTCCGTTCAGAAGATCATTTTCAAGAACATTTCCTGCATTATTAATTCCTTCCTGACCATTTATTGGTCCTACAAAGTCAGGATTTACAACGAGAACATTGTCTCTTCCTTCAACAATTACAGTAACAGTAGCCGTTGCACAGTTACCAGGATTTAATACCTCACAAATTGTGTAAGTAAGTGTATAAGTACCCGCTGGTGTATTTGGTTCTACAGTCACAAAACCATCTTCATCTATAGTTACAGGTCCTTCAGCCACTGTTGATACAGTTACATCTACTTCAGAAACAGGTATGTTATTTATTAGATCATTACTTAAAATGTTCCCTACAACTATAAATCCTCCCTCACTTGTAACAGGTCCAAACTCATCTGAATTAGCAACCAGACCGGCCGCAGTGATTTCTACTGTTAATGTTGCGGTAGAACATTCGGTTGTGGTTCCCGTAATACAAACTGTGTATTCTACAGTATAAGTTCCAGCAGGAGCATTTGGAGATATTATAATAGTTCCATCGGTTTCAATAGTAACTGGACCTTCCACTAAAGGAGTCACAGTTACCTGATCTGGAGATACAGGTTGTCCATTAAAGGAATCATTATCCAGAACAT
>CAZXEY010000052.1:0-18019 GCA_964639695.1 uncultured Antarcticibacterium sp.
CTGTATAGAATATACTTTAAGTATATTACAAGTAATAACAAGTTATAATCGAAGTTCTCATAATTATCATAATTATATTCAGTGAATTATAGAAGTACGACAACGATTATATTACGTTAATAGGTAAATTTTTATCTTTAAAAAAATAAATTAATATGGCCGGCAGTAATACTATCCTTGACAATAAGCAAATTGAGCATAAGATTCGAAGAATTGCTTACCAAATATACGAGAGCAACGTCAATGACTCGCATCTTATAATTGCAGGAATAGCTGACAACGGATTTATTTTTGCAAAACGGTTAAAACTTATCCTGGAAGAAATATCAGATCTTAAAATTGAGTTATGCGAAGTCAAAGTAGATAAAAAGAACCCGCTAAACGAAGTGAAAACCTCCTTACCACCTTCCTCCTATGAGAACAAATCTATTATTCTTGCAGATGATGTGTTGAATTCGGGAACTACTTTGATTTATGGTGTTAAACATTTTTTGGAAGTTCCGTTAAAGCAGTTTAAAACGGTTGTACTGGTGGACAGAAGTCATAAAAAATACCCCGTCAAAGCCGATTTTAAAGGCATTTCCCTTTCCACTTCTTTAAATGAAACGGTAAAAGTCCATTTTTCCAAAGGAAAAGATAAAGTAGAATTACTTTAATTTAGACACAATCTCCTGCACCAAATCTTCTGGAGTTTTATTTTCTACATTCACAATAATATCTGACTGATTGTAATAATAACTTCTTTCAAATAGATGTTTTCGAATAAAATCTTCAAGGTCAGCTTTGGAAGATAAATGACTAATTACCGGCCGAGATATAAGTTCTGAAGATAAACGCTCGGTTAAAAATTCTACTGAAGCTTTTAAATAAATGATCCTGGTGCGGGGAAAGCTTTTAATCATTTCAAGATTATTGCCGTAGCAGGGAGTGCCTCCACCCAGAGCAATAACCATTGAAGAAGGATCTTCTAAAACATCCTGAAGAACCTTATTTTCAAGTTTTCTAAAATAAAGTTCCCCCCTGGACTTAAAAATCTCGGCAACTATTTTTTCTTCAATTAATTCTATATGATCATCTAAATCAATAGAAACAGATTTCATTTTTTTTGCTAAAGGCTTCAGGACAGAAGATTTGCCGGAACCCATATAACCCGCAAGAAATAATTTCATACTGATAAAGAGGAGATTAGATATTAATTTAAAACAAATACAAATTTATGTCAATTTCCTCTTGAAAAATAAATTAATGATAGTATATTTGCACCCGCATTTGCAAAACATTGCAAGTCAGGATTTGGTAGCTCAGTTGGTAGAGCATCTCCCTTTTAAGGAGAGGGTCCTGGGTTCGAGCCCCAGCCAGATCACTAAATTTAAGTTCTAGATTTTATTGGCAAGAAGTTTATCCTGAGCGAAGCTTTAGCGGAGTCGAAGGAAGCCCCAGCCAGATCACTAAATTTGTTTAGGATACAATGTTTGGTCTTGATATTTTAAAGAAAGATCTTTCTCTAAATAAATAAATAATTATGCTGAAGTTGCAAACAACCAAAGCAAAAAGTTCTTATCCGGTTTACCGGATTTTTATTTTACCAGCTGATAAGATTATTTCTTATCGAGTTTTTTTGCCCGGGTGCTGGAATTGGTAGACAGGCATGGTTGAGGGCCATGTGTCCATTAGGGCGTGCGGGTTCAAGTCCCGCTCCGGGTACTTTTTCTTTCCTTTTTAATTTTACATTTTTTTATTTAAGCTAAAGAATCTCATTTATTGGAAATTTAACATCTTTAAATGTTAATACTCTTCTGCTTATAGAAAATTTATTACTTCTCCGGTGAGGCGGCCTTTTTTCTGCATTCGTAAGTTTCCATCTTGTTAAGAACATCCATAAGCTATTCGTTCCATTTTACCCTATTTAAATGATTTGCTTCATCTTATAAAGTATATTGATGGGATGAATTAAGTAAAACAGCAATGAATATCAATGTGGAACTTTGTATATAATAGCTGGCAGTGAGACCATTTCCTTTAATTAGGAACCAGTTAAGTGGTATCCCTTTAGGTATACTAAAATAATTTTGTTTAATGTTTTCATTTTTAAATTAAACATTTAACATTTTGTATTGTTTAACAATATCTTAAATTGCTTAGATTTGTCCAACTTGTTGAAGTAACTATGGAACATATTAAACAAAATTTTAGCATTAAAGATCTGGAGCATCTAAGTGGGATTAAGGCTCATACTATCAGAATCTGGGAAAAAAGATATAATATTCTTACCCCCGACAGGACTGATACCAACATCAGGACTTATGATCTCAGCAATCTGCAAAAAATTCTTAATATAACTTTTCTTAACGAGCATGGTTACAAAATTTCCCGTATTGCAAAACTGGATGATACAGAAATTTGTAAAATGGTGAAAAGCGTAGCTGCCAGCGCAAGTGAGAAAAACCGGGCAATTAATTCGTTTAAAATTGCTATGATCAATTTTGACCGGGTCTTATTCACTAATACTTACAACACTTTATTAGAAAAAAAAGATTTCCGCCAAATTTTTCACGAGGTATTTATTCCTCTTCTGGATGAAATAGGGCTTCTTTGGCAAACCGATACAATAAATCCTGTTCATGAACATTTCCTGGTGGGATTAATTAAACAGAAGCTTTATTACAACATTGCGGTACTGGAAGAAAATAATGATTATGACGATGATCTTTATGTAATGTTCCTTCCTGAAAATGAAATTCACGATCTTGGAATCTTATTCTTAAATTACGAATTGAATTTTTATAAAAAACGAACTATTTATTTAGGACCAAGCATGCCTGTTAAAGATATGAAATACCTTCTCGAAATCCATCCTAATCCTAAATTCGTAAGTTATTTAACTATTGCTCCTAAGGAGGTTCCAGAATTTATTAGGGAATTTGAAGAAGAATTATGTAATGGTAAAAAGCGTGAATTAAACCTTTTTGGGGCCAGAATTCAGTCAATGGATCCGGTGAGACAGCCAGATCACATTAAAATTTTTAAATCTATTACCGAGTTTGTTAATGAGATTGCGGTTTAAATGAAGAAGAAGGTTATTGTATTAGGTTCTGGTTTTGCTTCCCTGGCAGCCTCCTGTTATTTAGCCAGAGATGGCTATGATGTCGAGGTATATGAGAAAAACGATCAAATAGGAGGTAGAGCAAGACGGCTGCAAAGACAAGGTTTTACTTTTGATATGGGCCCTTCCTGGTACTGGATGCCCGATGTTTTTGAACGTTTCTTCAATGATTTCAACAAAACTCCCGGTGATTACTACCAATTGGATAAATTAAATCCCGCCTATTCAGTAACTTTTGGTAAAAATGAAAAGATAATCATTCCAGACACGCTGGAAAAGATTTATCAAACCTTTGAAGCTGAAGAAAAAGGTAGTTCTATTGAATTAAAGAAATTTATTGATAAAGCTCAAAGCAATTATGAAATTGCTATAAAAGACCTTGTATACAGGCCCGGACTTTCCCCTCTCGAATTAGTAACCCCGGAAACCATTAAAAAAGTCGGGCAATTTTTTAGCACAATTTCCAAAGATGTCCGGAAGGAATTCAGCAATAAAAAGCTGATCCAGATCCTGGAATTTCCCGTCTTGTTTCTGGGTGCAAAACCAAGCGACACCCCTTCATTTTACAGCTTTATGAATTATGCCGATTTTGGCCTTGGAACCTGGCACCCTAAGGGAGGAATGTATAAAGTTATTGAAGGTATGTCGCAACTGGCAACAACCTTGGGGGTAAAGATCCATACTTCATCACCCGTTGATAAAATTAATGTAATTAACGGCAAAGCTGCTTCAGTACAAATTAAGGATAAAATCTTTGAAGGAGATGTCATTTTAAGTGGGGCAGATTACCACCACACAGAAAAATTACTAGAGGAAGGTCACCGGCAGTATTCTGAAAAATACTGGGAAACCAGAGTTTTTGCTCCCTCTTCATTATTATTTTATGTAGGCTTCAGCAAAAAATTAAAAAACATTGAGCATCACAATTTATATTTTGATGTAGATTTTGATGCGCATGCCAAGGATATCTATGATGACCCTAAATGGCCGGGAGAGCCTTTATTCTACGCCAATTTTACATCGGTTTCAGATCAAGGCACAGCACCTGAGAACTGCGAGAACGGCTTTTTTCTAATTCCGCTTGCCCCTGGAATTGAGGACACCATGCAATTAAGAGAAGAATACTTTGAAAAAATTATTGCAAGGTTTGAGGAACTAACAAATCAAAGCGTTAGAAAGGATATTCTCTTTAAGGAATCCTTCTGCGTAAATGATTTTATACAGGATTACAACAGCTACAAGGGGAATGCTTACGGTATGGCCAATACTCTTTTGCAAACTGCTTTTTTACGACCAAAATTAAAAAGTTCTAAAGTAAAAGGCTTATATTTTACGGGACAATTAACCGTACCGGGCCCTGGTGTTCCTCCTTCCCTGATTTCGGGTAAGCTTGTAGCAGGATTAATTAATAAAGATTATAAGTTATGAAATCAATTTTTGACACGGTTTCAAGAACCTGCAGTATGGCCGTAACAAATGCATACAGCACTTCATTTTCGCTTGCAACAAAAATGCTTGCCCCTTCAATTCGTCAGGATATTTATAATATTTATGGTTTTGTACGTCTTGCCGACGAGATCGTGGATTCATTTCATGACTATGATAAGGAATATCTTTTACACCAGTTTACAAACGATTTAGAGTATGCTATCGAAAATAAGATCAGTTTAAATCCCATTTTAAACTCTTTTCAGGAAACAGTACATAAATACGATATACAGCCGGCTTTATATAATGCCTTTTTAAAAAGTATGCGCCAGGATTTGTACAAATCCACCTATCTCACAAAAGAAGAATATAATGAGTATATTTATGGTAGTGCAGATGTTGTAGGGCTTATGTGCCTTAAGGTTTTTGTGAAGGGAGATATATCGAAATATGAAGAGCTAAAAGAATCTGCAATGCGATTAGGTTCAGCTTTTCAAAAAGTAAATTTTTTAAGAGACTTAAAAGCAGATCTTGAAGATCTAAGCAGGAGCTATTTTCCCAATACAGATCTTAATGCACTGGATGAGTTGAGTAAAACAAAGATAATTAAGGAAATTGAAGAAGATTTTGAAGAGGGATTAAAAGGGATAGCCAATTTGCCTACTGAAGCAAAGTTTGGGGTATATACAGCCTATATCTACTATTCTAAACTTTTAAATAAGTTGAAGAGGATACCCTCAATTGAAATAAAAAAACGCAGGATTAGCGTACCCAATTATCAAAAAGCGGGGCTTCTCGCCAAATCCTATATTTCTTACAGATTAGATTTATTATAATGAGCACAGTACTTTGGATATTAGTTTTTTTAGGAACCTTTCTTTTGATGGAAGGTATGGCTTGGTTTACGCACAAATATGTAATGCACGGGTTCTTATGGTACCTGCATAAGGATCATCATCGAAAGGACCATGACAGTTGGTGGGAAAGAAATGATTTCTTCTTCATTTTTTACGCATTGGTTAGTATAGGATTTTTCCTGTTGTGGAGGTATGAAGACGTGTGGTATGCTCTTCCAATAGGATTAGGAATATTAGCTTACGGCCTGGCATATTTTACAGTTCACGATATTTTTATTCACCAGCGGTTTAAATTATTTAGAAATGCTCATAATCGCTACGCTAAAGGAGTTAGACGCGCTCATAAAATGCACCATAAGCACCTTGGGAAAGATGAAGGAGAATGTTTTGGAATGTTGTGGGTCCCCATGAAATACTTTAAAAAATAAATATGAACCTCCTACCCCCTGCTCTTAATGTGGAGTAACAATTATTATTATGTTATAATTGGAGGAGGCTTAGCGGGCCTTCAACTTGCACTGGAATTTAACAGGGATATTTTTTTTAAAGGAAAATCTATTGCAATCATAGATCCTAATCTAAAAACTACCAACGATAAAACCTGGTGTTTTTGGGAAAAAGGGAAAGGAAAATGGGACTCCATAGTTAGTGAGGAATGGGTGTCAGGTAAATTTGTCTCTTCTAATCTCAAAAAGGAACTTCGGCTGGAGCCTTACAGGTACAAAATGATTAGATCAATAGATTTTTACGAAAAAGCTATTGAAGAACTTTCTGCCAATGAAAATTTCCATTTTGTGCGTGACGATATATCTCATGTAGATCCTGTTAAAATGGCAGCTGTAGGCTCTAAAAGAAGTTATACCGCAACTCATTTTTTTGACAGCCGCATTTCCGAAGAATTTATTAAAGACGAAACACACACCAAGATCTGCCAGCATTTTAAAGGCTGGGTTATTGAAACAAAAGATCCAGTGTTCAATCCTTCTTCTTTTACAATGATGGATTATACTATAAAATATAAGAATTGCACCAGCTTCTCTTATGTTTTACCTTTTTCTGAAACCAAGGCCTTAGTAGAATTTACTTTTTTTACGCCTTTTATTACCAAAGAAGAGGCTTATGATACCCACTTAAAAAAATATATTAAAGAGGTTTTAAGGATTGAAGATTATCAAATTTTGGAAACTGAACAGGGAAATATTCCTATGACAGATTTTCCTTTTCATCTTCAAAAACCAAGTTCCAAAATAACTAAAATTGGAACAGGAGGCTCCTGGGTAAAAGGTTCTACAGGATATTCATTTAAAAGCACAGAAAAAAAAGTATTTCAGATTATAATAAATATCAAGCAGGGAAAATATCCCGGAAAAGATTTATTAAACTCAAGATTCAGGTTTTATGATTCGATTTTTCTGGATGTTTTAAACCGGCATAATGAAATGGGAGAAGAGTTGTTTTCTAAATTCTATAAGAAAAATGAGCCTCAGCAAATTTTAAAATATCTTGATGAAGAAACCACCATTTCAGAAGAAATTAAAATTATGTTCTCTTTATTTCACCCAGAATTTATTAAATCCTTTTTTAAAAAAATTCCTCTTTAAAATTTCTATTCAGCTAAAAGATTATCTAAAGTTTCTCTCACCCGTTCACTATTCCAATCTGCAGCGCCTACTTTATTAATTACAATATCTCCCTCTTTATTAATTAAATAGGTGGTGGGCAATGTATTTCCCTTAAGAGGTTGTGGAGCTTCACTAAGAGGCCGGTAAGCCGGTAACGAGAAATTTTTGCGGTTCAAAAAACCTCTAACAGTTTCATGATCTTCTGCAGAAACAAAAAGAAAAACAACCTCATTTTTATAATCTTCATATAATTCCTGAAAGCTAGGCATTTCAGCAATACAGGGAGGGCACCAGGTGGCCCAGAAATTTACAAGCACTACTTTACCCTTATAATCTGAATAATCAGTCTTATCCTTATTGTTTTTTTCTATCACCCATTGATAATCTTCTAACTGTTGTCTTTCATACTCTGAAGTTACAGAAGGACTAAAAGCGAACACTTTATTTACAAAAATTTGAATAGGTTTTCGGGTTCCGGGAATTATTAAAGCCAGTATAATAACAACGATTATGATATTGAACCACTGGTTTTTGAAGAGTTTCATTAATTTACTTTTAAAGTGCAAAGAAATAAAAATAACCCCGAGTCTCCTAATATGAAAATTCTATTTGCGAAGTGAATTTAATTTTTTGTTAATAGAAAATAACTCTCTTTTTAAGAAATTCTATTGACTCTTCCATATTCTGAAGTTTACCTTTGGAAGCCACCTGATGATGAGGAACAAGAACATTGCAGATTTTTCCTCTAATCATCAAAATTTCTTTAATATCTTTTTTACTAAATTTTAAAACCTGGTCATCTTCATGACTATCATTCTCAAAAATCATAATATCATTTTCCCGAAAAGTCCTGAATCTTTTTGCCAAAATTGAATCTATGGTAATAACCAAAACCAAAGATCCATCTAAGATATTTTCAAAATTGTATTGTTTTTGGCAAATTACTATATCACCTGGAAAAATAGTAGGAAATATACTTTCACCCTCTATTTCAAAAAGCCGGTGATCTTGTGAAGGATTAAAAACCGGTAACCGAAAATATTCACAATCTTTCTCCAGGATATCGCAATGCAGGTTTTTAACCTAACCTGCGTGAGCCTTTACCTGGACACAAGGTAAAAACCCTCCATCTGGTGATATTCTAATTAATAGTTAATCACCCTTTAATATATAATCTGTAGTTACTTCGTATAGATTGCTTAAACTGATTATATGCTCGACTATAATACCGTTTTGAGAATTTTCTATAAGAGAATAAGCTGCCTGAGAAATATAAAGATTTTCTGCTACAAACTGCTGAGAAAATTTTTTGGATTTTCGAAGTTCTTTTAATCTTTTTCCTATTTCAACTCGTTTATTCATTAACAAAAAATCGGCATTCAATTTATTGAAGTTATTAATTCATCAAAGGTCGTGCTTATAAATCTTACTGAAGTGTATTATAACTAATAATCGTAAAATCTTTGATAATTATCACATTAGCAGTTAAATCTTTGTTAAGATCATAATCGCTCAAGGATTAACTAATCGGCTGAACTTTTTCTTCCTTTGGTTCGGATATAAAATTGCAGAATTTCTAAATTGCATTACCTACTCAACAGATATTTGTAAGGAATAGTAACTAAGTTTAATTATGGAGAGTATTTTAAAACTAGAGATTAATTGCAAACCTTAGAGGTGGGGCATCTGGAGGAAAAATTTCGTCTAAAACGAAGTATTCATAGAAGAACCTGCTGCTCAAAAGAGAAAAAGAAAATTTTCTTATAAAAACTTTAATTGAAAAGAATTTTTTAATTCCGCAGATGTTTCAGGATATCATTTATTTTATCCTTTTTTCTTGCATTAAACAGTGTTATCTGCCCTAATCCAATATCAAAAGTATCGGGTTTATTTTCAACGTTAATAGACAATTAATTACGTACAAGGAATATTCGGGAATATATTTAAAAAAAACTCCCGCTAAAAGCGGGAGTTCATATAATAATGGTTTATAAATTAAGCCGCGTTTTGTTTCTTAATAAGATTAAGAGCAGATCCCTGTCTAAACCATTCAATTTGCGGCTCATTGTAAGTGTGATTTGCTTTTATCGTATCGGTACTACCATCTTTATGAACCACTTCAATAGTTAGTTGCCTGTCTGGTGCAAAATCCTTAAGGTCTATAAAATTGAAAGTATCATCTTCCTGGATCAATTCATAATCACTTTCATTAGCAAATGTAATTCCAAGCATTCCCTGCTTCTTTAAATTGGTTTCGTGAATTCTTGCAAATGATTTTACGAGAACCACCTTTACTCCAAGATGTCTTGGTTCCATGGCTGCGTGTTCTCTTGAGGATCCTTCTCCATAATTATGGTCTCCAACTACTACAGTAGGAATTCCCGCGGCTTTGTAAGCTCTTTGAACCGCCGGTACTCCATCATATTCGCCTGTAATTTGATTTTTCACGAAGTTGGTCTTCTTATTAAAAGCATTAATAGCTCCTATAAGCATATTGTTGGAAATGTTATCTAAGTGTCCTCTAAAGCGCAACCACGGTCCTGCCATCGAGATATGATCTGTAGTACACTTTCCAAATGCTTTAATTAAAAGTTTAGCTCCGGTTAGATTATCTCCGTTCCAAGGTTCAAAAGGTTCTAGTAGCTGTAAACGCTCACTATCTTTAGCAACCTTTACATCTACAAAGCTTCCATCTTCCGAAGGGGCTACGTAACCGGGGTCTTCCACATCAAATCCTTTTGGAGGAAGTTCTATTCCTGTTGGCTCATCCAACATCACTTCTTCTCCATCCTCATTAAGTAGTTTATCTCTTGTAGGATCAAAATCCAATCTACCTGATATTGCAATGGCGGCAACCATTTCGGGAGACCCAACAAAGGCATGAGTATTAGGATTCCCATCGGCTCTTTTTGAGAAATTCCGGTTGAAAGAATGAACAATGGTATTCTTTTCATCTCCTTTTCTGTCACTTCTATCCCATTGTCCAATACAAGGACCACAGGCATTTGTAAAGATGGTCGCGTCAAGATCTTCAAAAATTTGAAGTAATCCATCCCGTTCTGCAGTATAACGAATTGTTTCCGATCCCGGGTTAATACCAAAGTCAGATTTAGCTTTTACTCTTTTATCTACCGCCTGCTTGGCAATAGAAGCTGCTCTTGTAAGATCTTCGTAAGAAGAATTTGTACAGGAACCTATTAAACCCCAATCAACATTGATGGGCCAGTCATTAGCTTTTGCCTTCTCACCCATTTCAGAAATTGGTGTAGCAAGATCGGGGGTAAAAGGACCGTTCAGGTGAGGCTTAAGTTCAGAAAGATTAATTTCAATTAATTCATCAAAATATTTCTCAGGATTCTCATATACTTCCTTGTCTCCCGTTAAATGTTCCTTCACAGCATTAGCCGCTTCAGCAACATCAGCCCGGTTAGTAGCTTTTAAATATCTCTCCATGGACTCATCATAACCAAAAGTTGATGTAGTTGCTCCTACTTCAGCTCCCATATTACAAATCGTCCCTTTTCCGGTAGCAGACATAGATCTTGCTCCTTCTCCAAAATATTCAATAATAGCTCCGGTTCCGCCTTTAACAGTGAGTATACCGGCCACCTTTAATATCACATCTTTTGGAGCTGTCCAACCAGATAATTTACCGGTTAACTTCACTCCTATTAGTTTAGGAAATTTAAGTTCCCATGCCATTCCGGCCATTACATCAACAGCATCTGCTCCACCAACTCCTATGGCTACCATACCTAATCCTCCTGCATTCACAGTATGAGAATCTGTCCCAATCATCATTCCTCCCGGAAATGCATAGTTTTCGAGAACTACCTGGTGAATAATACCTGCACCCGGCTTCCAAAATCCTATTCCATACTTATTGGATACTGACTCTAAGAAATCAAAAACTTCTGAACTTGATTTGTTCGCCGCCTGAAGATCTATTGCCGCTCCCATTTTCGCCTGTATAAGGTGATCGCAATGAACAGTTGTTGGAACAGCCACAGTTTTTTTCCCGGCCTGCATGAATTGAAGCAATGCCATTTGGGCTGTAGCATCCTGGCAAGCGATCCTATCTGGAGAAAATTCCACGTAATCTTTTCCCCGGGTAAAACCACGTGTTGGTTTACCGTCCCATAAGTGTGAGTAAAGTATTTTTTCTGAAAGTGTCAAAGGTTTTCCAACAACCTCACGGGCGGTATTTACCCGCTCCCCGATTTGGCTGTAAACCTTCTTGATCATATCAATATCGTATGCCATTTTCTATTTGGATTTAGTGTTCTAAAAAGTCTTGCAAAATTACGAATTATCAATGAATATTAAAAATTAGAAGCTTATTACAGAATCTATTGAAGATATTACAATATAGACGCAATTTGAATGGGCAATATTAGCAAATGATCAAAATCTGCTTCAGGAATTATCAATTTAATAATTTAGAAGAAAAATTATTGGTTGAATTTGTTATTCTGCAGATGGATTAATTTTTTACGCTGAAATAAGTAAAAAACCGGCGCTAAAAAAGGGACCACGATCATTGTAATGATCCAAAAGGTTTTATTATATATAGAGGTCCTAAGGATATCAATGAAGATTATTAACCAGACTACAATTAAAAGGAAGAAACATATCCAGGGGATGTAATTGAAATCTTCTGTTGTTTCAAACCATTCCCTGGCAAATAACCAGATAAACTGAAGTCCGAAAAATAAAATAGTTGTTAGAATCCGATATTTTACAAGTTTGTCAATCATACTGGAAAATAAAGGTTTTTACATTTAAAACAAACTTTTTATGATCTGTTCTTCAGAAATACCTTCAGCTTCAGCTTTGTAATTTTTTATTACCCTGTGCCGCAGAATACTAACCGCTACGGCTTGAATATTTTCTATATCGGGAGAAAATTTACCGTTAACGATTGCGTGCGCTTTTGCTGCTAACACTAAATTTTGAGAAGCTCTTGGTCCAGCACCCCAATCTACATAATTCTTTACCACATCTGGTGCTGTGCTTCCTGCAGGTCTTGTCTTTGCCACTAATTTTACAGCATACTCCACCACATTATCTGGAACCGGGACCCTTCTTACCAATTGTTGAATTTCAATAATTTCTGAAGCAGTAAAGAGGGGTTTTACCTCTACATTTAAGTTTGAAGTGGTATTTTTTACCACATTAACCTCTTCCTGGAAAGAAGGATACTCCAGGTGAATAGCGAACATAAATCTGTCCAACTGAGCTTCGGGTAGTGGATAAGTCCCTTCCTGTTCAATAGGGTTTTGAGTCGCCAGAACAAAATAGGGCAAACTTAATTTATATTGATTTCCGGCTACGGTTACCGCTCTTTCCTGCATGGCTTCCAGTAAAGCCGCCTGGGTTTTGGGAGGTGTTCTATTGATCTCATCTGCCAGGATAATGTTAGAAAAAACAGGGCCTTTTATAAATTTGAAATGCCGGTTCTCATCTAAAATCTCCGATCCTAAAATATCACTGGGCATAAGATCGGGAGTAAATTGAATTCTTTTAAAATCCAATCCCAGTGCTCGTGAAATGGTATTAACCATTAAAGTTTTGGCTAATCCGGGAACTCCTATTAAAAGAGCGTGACCACCCGCAAAAATGGAAAGGAGGATTTGGTTTACCACTTCCTCCTGTCCCACTATAATTTTCGCTATCTCCTGCTTAAGCTCTTGATGCTTTTTTACCAGATTTTCTACCGCAGCAACGTCTGACATGTTTTTATTTCTTTACCCAATTACTATTAAAATCACAATTACGGAATTTCCCGTTAACTTTAATATAGGTGTCGCCAATTTTTTCCTGCTGCCATTTATCAATTGCCTCAAGTTGTTTCTTTCTTAAGGCCAATTCTTTAATTTTCATATAATCCTGTGCAAAATCTGCTTTGTGTTCAGGATATTTCTTGTTCACTGTAATAATCTTAAAAAATACCCGCCCTGTTCTATCCTGATCATTTAGGATAAGGGACACGTCACCCTCTTTTAAATTCACGATCTGGTCATAAAAAGAGGGATCTATTTTTGTAAGTTCAAATCTAGTATCACCGGTAGTTGGATTAATGAGTTTTCCCTGATTTGCAGCTGTTTGCTCTTCATCAGAAAATTTTTTCGCAGCTTCTCCAAATTTTAAATTGCCGGCAACAATCTGGGTTCTAATGCTGTCTATTTGAGATTTAGCCTTTTCCACAGTAGCATTGGTCACATCGGGAATTAAAAGAATATGACGAATTTCCAGATTTTGGCCTACAACTTTATCTACTTTAATAATATGGAACCCAAACTGTGATTCAAAAGGTTCGCTAACTTCCCCTTCCTGTAAACTAAAGGCAGTATCCTTAAATGCCTTATCAAGACCATCTTTACGTGTAATCACCATTCTCCCGCCGTCCTTACTGGAACCGGGATCCTGGGAATAAAGAACAGCCTTTGTTGCAAAACTTGCTCCATTATCTACTATATCTTCCCTAAATTCATTGAGCCTGTTTATAATCTTCTGCTTTTCGTTTTGGGGAATTTCCGGCTTCACAACGATTTGTGCAATTTCCACCTCATCACCAAAAATTGGAAGTTCATCCTTAGGTATAGAATTAAAATACGCCCTTACCTCATCTGGAGTAACCTCTACTTCTTCAATTACTTTTTCGCGCATTCTCCTGGTAAGCTCACGCTGCTTATTGATCTCGAATAATTCAGTTCGAAATTCTTCTTCTGTATCTCTTTTGTAAAAGTTTAGAACCTTTTCAATTGATCCTACCTGTCCCACCATTTGAGAAAGCTGTTGATCCACATAATTCGTGATTTCCGCATCACTTACCATTATACTGTCCTGGATCGCGTGGTGTGCATACAACTTATTTTCCAACAGGCTTCCTGCCAGTTGGCAGTCAGTAATATCTGCAGTAGAGATACCCTGGCTTTTAAGATCCTCGTACATCATGTTAATGTCACTGTCCAGGATTACGTATCCACCTACCACTGCAGCAATACCATCTACTTTTCGTCTTGCATTATTCGACGTTGTATTGTTTTTCACTATCTGCTCCTGTGGTTTAATAGCTGTACTATCTGTAACAATCACTTCCTGAGCAATACTTTTACCAGATAATAACAGGAAAGTCACTGCAAAACTGCTAATTATAAATTTCAAATTCTTTGTTTTCAATTGCATCTTTTGTTATATCTTTTTCTAATTGTTTAACCAAATTCGCTTTCCTCCTGTTAAGAATTATCTGCTGAATGGTTGAAGTCGCATATTCCAGCGGTGCTTGTTCATTCTTAAGTAAAACGTCATTTACGTAAATCAAATATACCTCTAATGAATCTTCAAGCTGAAGATAATTTGACTTTTTTAGTAATTGCGATTTATTAGTGTCATTAAGCGGTCCTACTCTATCAAAAACAGATTTTGTACTTACCCAAACTGAATCATTAAAATTATAAGCTTTAAACTGAAGCCCTATACGATCCAGCTCAATTTTATCCTTCTCATTAAAACGCACAAACCTCTTTTTAATTTCATCAAAATCGAGGGAATTTTTATTGAGATTTATATAACGAAGTTTAACCAGATCTTCATTTAACCGAAAGCTTTCCAAATGCTCATTGTAGTAATTTTTAACCTCTTCCTTATTAAAAGACGTATCCAGCTGTTTAAGAACTAAAGCATCGGCATATGCTTTAGTGTACAATTCGTTCTTATAATTTTTCACCAATTCATCAAACTCCTGCTGTTGTTTAATGCTAAGGTTGTATTTTGCTTTATCAATTAAAAGTTGTTGTGTAGCCCAACGATTAATAAAATTGTTTACCAGAAGAATGCTATCTTCTTCAGATACATTTTCACCCACCAGCGATTCAATATCTTCTTTATAAAGATAATTTTGATTTACCCTGGCAACCACTTCCCTCTCCTCCGATTCTTCGAAATAGTTACATCCCGTAAAAAACAAAAGGCAAGGGAGAAATAATATAAGTTTTGAAATTTGTATTCCTTTCAACTGTCCTTAATTAAGATTTTCTAATATTCATTTAAATTTCTTGAAAATCTGATGGCGCAAAAATAAGAATTCCGTAAGCTAAAACAAGCCATAACCGGAAACGATTTCAATTTCAGCAGATTGTTCTCATATTTCCAAAATTCTGAATAAATTAGATTTGGAACAAATTTGGAACCAAAATGGAATATACCCAAAAAATTCTTATTAATCTTCCCCGGGAAGAGGTCCTTAAAAAACTATCAAATCCTGAAAATTACAAGCACTGGCAAAAAGGATTTGTTTCATACAAACATATTAGTGGCACTCCGGGCGAAGTTGGGTCCCGCTCCAAATTCACCTATAAAATGGGTGGAAGAAATATTGAAATGATCGAAACAATTATCAAGAAAAAATTACCTGATAAAATTCACGCTACTTATTCGGCCGATAAAGTCTTTAACACCCAAAAAAATTATTTTGAAGAAGAATCAAATAACCGTACATTATGGATAACCGATGCAGAATTCCGGTTTTCCGGATTTATGAAAGTAATTGGGAAAATGATGCCGGGAATGTTTAAAAATCAGTCACTCCAGTTTATGAAGGATTTTAAGAGTTTTGCTGAGGATGGAAAAAGTGTATTAAATAAAAAGTAATGAAACAACATATTAAATTAATCTGGGACTTTAGGGGTCCTGATGCTTTACAAACAGCAAAGCATCATGAAATTCATTTAAAAGATTTTATAAAAAAGGAAGGAATTTCTGGCCGGGATATAACGGGGGTGGAAGAGTTGAGTGATATGCACTCCATTGCCTTTTGGGTTATAAAAGATTCTGAAATAAAAATTTTCAGAGATATTTTAAAACCACACCGGGCAACCGTTTATGATCAAAATTAATTACATTTTTAACTCAATATTACAAATGCTCATTTATATTTGCCGAAAATCAAATAAACATGAAAAATTATTTTTTAATACTTGCCCTGCTTTTTACAGGAATTTATGCACAGGCACAAACCAAAGTAGGAACTATAGATGTTGAGTATATCATTGGCCAAATGCCCGAAATAAGTACTGTAGAAGAAGGTTTAAAAACTTACAATACCAGTTTACAAGACGAATTGCAAAGCAATATCAAGAAGTATGAAGGTTTGGTAGCAGATTACCAAAAGACCAGCCCCACCCTTACCGAGGAACAGAAGCTACCAAAGGAAAATGAAATTATTGGTATCGAAAACGATATTAAGAATTTTCGCCAAAAAGCTTCAGTTCTTTTGCAAATGAAGAGAAATGAACTGACAAAACCTTTATATGAAAAGATTGATGCAGCAATGAAACAGGTTATTGCAGAACAAAAGTATACCCAGATCATTAATGCCAGTGCAAATTCTCTTGCTTACGCAGATCCCACTTACGACATTACTGATGCAGTTATTGCTAAACTTGGAATTACCGTAAAAAAATAGTGTTTCTTTTGAAACAAAAAAGCCCCCGCTTTGGCGGGGGCTTTTTTTATGTTGAATTTTTACCTACTGTAATTAGGAGATTCTTTGGTAATAGTTACGTCATGTGGGTGACTTTCATGAATTCCCGAAGAAGTAATTTTTACAAATTTTCCGGTTTCCTTTAAGGTATCAATATCTTTTGCTCCACAATATCCCATTCCTGCCCTTAATCCTCCTATGAATTGGTGAATGCTTTCTTCCAGGTCCCCTTTATAGGGTACACGGCCTACAATACCTTCCGGCACCAGCTTCTTAAGATCATCTTCCACATCCTGGAAATACCTGTCTTTAGAACCTTGTTTCATAGCTTCCACAGAACCCATTCCGCGGTAAGACTTAAATTTTCTGCCTTCAAAAATTATTGTTTCTCCGGGAGATTCTTTGGTTCCGGCAAGCAATGAACCTAACATAACTGTGTCTGCCCCTGCTGCAATAGCTTTAGGAATATCCCCAGTGTAACGAATTCCCCCATCTGCAATTACAGGAACTCCACTTCCTTTTATAGCAGCGGCAACTTCAAGGACTGCAGAAAACTGCGGAAAACCAACTCCTGCCACTACTCTGGTGGTACAAATGGAACCGGGACCAATTCCAACTTTTACAGCATCGGCTCCAGCTCCAACTAGAAATTTAGCTGCTTCGCCGGTCGCTATGTTTCCTACTACAACTTCAAGATCTGGAAACTTCTTTTTAACCTCTTTTAAAACGTGGACCACGCCTTTTGTATGACCGTGAGCTGTATCAATAATAACTGCATCTACTCCGGCTGCAACCAAGGCCTCTGTTCTTTGAACAGCATCTGCGGTTACTCCAATGGCAGCTGCCACTCTTAGTCTTCCAAAATTATCTTTATTGGCAATGGGTTTTTGAGAAACCTTGGTAATATCCCTGAAGGTTATCAATCCTACCAGCTTATAATCTTTATTTACTACCGGCAATTTTTCAATCTTATTCTCCTGCAGGATCTCTTCTGCCTCCTCCATAGAAGTACCTTCCGCGACTGTTACAAGATTTTGAGAAGTCATTACTTCTGTAATAGGCCGGGCATTATTTTTTTCAAACCGAAGATCCCGGTTTGTAACAATTCCCAGTAATTTTCCATTTTCATCAACAATGGGAATTCCCCCAATGCTATGCTCCCGCATATTATCTTTGGCATCTTTAACCTTTGCACTAATGGGTAAGGTCACGGGATCTATGATCATTCCGCTTTCGGCACGTTTAACCTTTCGCACTTTAAGGGCCTGTTGCTCAATCGTCATATTTTTATGAAGAACCCCAATTCCACCCTCTCGTGCAATAGCTATTGCCATACGGGATTCTGTAACAGTATCCATTGCAGCGGAAACTATTGGAACATTTATTCGAATATTGCGGGTGAAATTAGTTTGAATATTAACTTCGCGTGGAAGAACTTCAGAAAATGCAGGGACTAAAAGAACATCGTCATATGTTAATCCTTCGCCTATTATTTTGGAATCGTGAGCGATCATAGCAATTAAGA
>CAZXEY010000052.1:18119-19673 GCA_964639695.1 uncultured Antarcticibacterium sp.
TATGTTAATCCTTCGCCTATTATTTTGGAATCGTGAGCGATCATAGCAATTAAGATTTAATTGCGTGCAAATATAAGGTTTAAAACTGAGAATCTAATTTTTTACCTGCTAAACCTCAGCAAGTTCTAATTTTCACCTTTGGAAGCTACTTTATAATTTAAATTGTAACGTAGTGTACCAGGTTAATGGCTGTGCAGGAATGATTCCCGGTCCCGGATATCCCGTCGCCCTCCTTGTAAAATAGGTATTATCCAAAAGATTATTAATTCCCGTTTCCAGCTTAAAATTTTTCCAGGAATAGGAAAGTCCTAAATCTAAAATGCCATAAGCCGGAATTGCACCTTCAATTCCTCTTTGAGAATCATTTATTATTTGAGGAGCATTGGTGGCATCTGTAAACTGGCTGGATAAATAGGTATACTGTAAGCTACCCAATAAATTTTTATATCCAAAATTAAGCCCCGATTTGAAATTTACCTGAGGAATAAATTCCACTTCATTCCCTTCCACATTATTTTGTTGAGAAGCAGTGTATTCTGATTGGGTAAAAGCAGAATTTACAAATAGATTCATTTTATAATTCCTGTAATCCCTGAAAAATGTATTTTTCAAATTCCAGTCTGCAAAAGCTTCCAGACCATAAATAAAAGCATCTCCAATATTTCCTCGGAACCTTACAATCCTTCCAGTTTCGACAACTTCACCCTGAGAATTAGTGCGCTTTTCAGCTTTTAAGACTTCCCCAATTCTATTATTGTATTTCAATGCAAACCCGCTTATGTCATAGGAAAAAATATCATTAGCCCTTCCTCTAAAACCCAAATCGGCAGTAAAACCTTCTTCATCAGATATAGTAGGATCAACCTGAAAAACGGGATTTACAACCCTTATATCATTAAAAGTTACTGACCTGTAATTCTGGGAAAAATTTGCATACAATTCAGCACCGGCAGAAATTTTGTAGCTGTTACCAATTCCAAATAAAACAAAACTGCGTTCAAATTTCCGGTTGTCACTTAACTCTTCATTCAACAAAACATTTCCTGCAAGATCAAGAAAAATGTTATTGTAAGTCCCTTCACTTTCAGTATTAATGTATTCAAATCTTACTCCCGGAGTAACAGAAAATCTTGATGTAATATTGAAAATATTTTCACCGAAAAAGGCTAAGTTCTTGTTCGGAAAAACGAAATTTGACTGCCTTGGGTAATTGGGAAATTCCGCAGAGGCAAAATTAAAATCTGCTAAAGCTGATGTACTTCCAGGACCTTGTCTTTGCTCGTTTTCTGCCTGGTAATACTTTGAACCTAAAAGTAAAATTGACTCCTGTCCCAAAAGGTTATATCTCGTAATAATTCTGGCTTCGGCACCCCAGTTATTAAAATTATCGACCAAAAGTTCTCTTGGTGCTTCAGGATCATCTGGCTGAGAAACTCTATTTTCCCTATACCCAACTGCTTTTCGGGAAGCATCCAATCCAAAAGCGGTAAAACTGAAATCGGTTTTTTCAGAAAAGGAATGTTTTAGTTTTAATGCATACAGAAACCAGTTTAC
>CAZXEY010000053.1:0-15856 GCA_964639695.1 uncultured Antarcticibacterium sp.
TCCCCTCCTTTTGAGGGGCCGGGGGAGGATTAATTATTCAACATTACCGGCATTACCAGCATTGTAATTTTTTCCCCGTCATCCAGACCATCAACCGGGGTTAAGATCCCCGCACGGTTTGGAAGGCTCATTTCAAGTTGTACTTCGTTAGCGTTAAGGTTATTCAGCATCTCTGTTAAGAAACGGGAATTAAAACCTATCTGCATATCGTCTCCCTGGTAAGAACAGGTCAATCTTTCTTCAGCTTTGTTGCTGTAATCGATATCTTCGGCAGAAATATTTAGCTCTGCGCCTGCAATTTTCAATCTTACCTGGTGGGTTGTTTTATTGGAAAATATCGAAACCCTTCTTACAGAACTTAAAAACTGGCTTCTGTCAATGACCAGTTTATTCGGATTTTCCTTAGGAATTACTGCCTCGTAATTTGGGTATTTTCCATCAATAAGGCGGCAGATCAATTCGGTATCTTCAAAAGTAAATTTTGCGTTAGATTCGTTGTATTCTATTAGAACATCACTTTCACTACCGGCAAGGATTCCTTTTAATAAATTTAATGGCTTCTTAGGCATAATAAATTCTGCCTGCTGGGAAGCAGAAACGTCCTCCCTGGAATATTTTACCAGCTTATGTGCATCTGTAGCCACAAAAGTTAAACCTTCTGTAGAAAACTGGAAGAAAACCCCGCTCATCACCGGCCTAAGATCATCGTTTCCAGAGGCGAAAATGGTTTTGCTTACTGCATTCGCCAAGACATCCCCTTGTACTATAGTACTGCTGGGTTCTTTAAGCTCCACGGCATTTGGAAATTCATCGGCATTTGCATAGGCAAGGGCATATTTCCCGTGGTTGGAGCTCAATTCTATCGTATTGTTATCCTCTACAACGAAGGTTAGAGGCTGCTCAGGAAAGGTCTTTAAAGTTTCCAGAAGCAATCTCGCAGGAACTGCTATGGCGCCTTCAGAATCTGACTCTACTTTTAATTTCGTAGACATGGTAGTTTCAAGATCGGAAGCAGAAACTATCAATTCATCCTGCTGTAACTCGAATAAAAAATTATCTAATATTGGTAGGGTGTTGTTGTTGTTGATAACTCCTCCCAGGATTTGAAGCTGTTTCAGTAAATAAGTACTGGATACAATAAATTTCATGGACGTTTCGATTATTTTAATCATTACAAATATATCCTAATCATTCAAAAACCGAAGGCCATACCACGATATTTTATTAACAGAAAAATCTCCTGTCAATTAGTTATAAGCTTGATTTAAAACAAATTACAGAATAAAATCCTCTTTAGATTGTTAATATGTATATAAGATTTATTGAGTAGTTAGAGAAGCTTACTTTTTGATGTATCTCTTTCTTCGTAAATAGTTAAAACCATAAGCGCCTATTCCTAACATAATTAACGGAAACAGCAGGTTTATAACCTGCCACTTTTCGCGCTCCTCATCAATTTTTTGTTCATTTAGAAAAGCAATACTTATTTCTTTTGACCGGATATCTATTAAACCTGAATCCTCCAACAGGTAATTCACGGCATTGAGCAAAAATTCCTTATTTCCATAAGTGGTGCCGGTATACCTGTCAAATCCCAACTCCAGAGGTTCCCCGCGTTGCAGCTGATTTTTGATCACGTCCCCGTCTGACACCACGATCATTTGCGTTTCCTCACTTGTATCAATTGGCTGCGGAAGGTCAAAAGGTTTAACCCTGTTTTTATATGCTGAAGTAAATTCTCCTTCCAGTAACACGGCAAGTGGTTGCTCTCCTGAAGTATAGGTGCTAAGATCGGGCGGTTTATTGATAATGCCAAGGCTTATTTCCCGGGGAGTACCTTCAATCCTGGATTGGGGGGAGCTACTTAGGAGAATTGTCTTTTGGATATCGTTTCTTAAAGTGTCTATAGGACTTGCCCAATCAAATTTAACCGCTTCCAGGTTATTGATTATTGGATGCGAATTTGGGGAGGTTGTTAGAGGGCTGTAAAACCAGGGATAAGGTGAAAACTGGGTTTCGTTGCCTCTGCCGCTTGCCAGAATTATGGGTGCCGAATAAATATCGTTAACTAAAGCAGGATTTATTCTGAATCCATACGAGAAAAAAAGGTCGTTGAGGTTGAGGTCCCGTGGCACTGCCAAAGTAGTTCCTGCTTCGTTAAAAAGGCTGTCTGTCTCAATAGCAATTTGCTCAACCAGCCATAAAGCCTTTCCTCCCTGCATAAGGTATTGATCCAACACAAACTTTTCTTTTTCTGAAAAAGGCTCTGTTGGCTTGGCTTCGATTATAAGATCGAATTGGCTTAACTGTTCCAGTGTTTGTTGGGGACGAACAGCCGCAGAATCTAAAGTTATAGGTGCTATAAAATAATATTGCCTTAGAGTCTGAATAAAATTGGCGAGGTTAGGATCTGCAAGTTCTCCATTGCCGCGCATAATGGCGATCTTTTTTTGCCTTTCTTTAACCAACCGGCTTAGAGCATCGGCAAAAGCATATTCCAGTTGCTGGACCGAGTTACTTACCCGTTCTTCATCTGTAGCTCCCAGCTGATTTTTTAAAAGCGGGATTTTAACTGTTTTGTCTTTGTAATTTGCAATAGCCCAGGGAAAGATCAGGGTTTCACTGGCGCGGCCATTTTCAAGAACACTTAGCCGGGCCGGAGTCATTCCCATATTGTAAAATTCTTCGGCTATGGCTGTTGCGTCATCACCTTCAGCCAGGGGATCTATGAAATTGATCCTTATGTTGTTGTTATAAGCAGAAAATTCTTCCAGCAGTTGCCGCGTTTCATTCTGAAGCCTCCGGAATTCCGCAGGAAAATTCCCTTTGAGGAAAACATCAATAACCACAGGAACTTCGATTTCATCTACAATGGCTTTAGCTGCCGGGGAAAGAGTATATCTATTGTCCTGTGTGAGATCAAAACGGTAGTGATATTGGGAAGCCACGTAATTTACCAGTACGAGCCCCGTAATTAAAAAAAGAAAATTTCTGTATTTATTAATTCGCTTCAAATCCCGGAAGTTTCTTTACGTGGTTGTAGTTTAAAATAAGTGAGGGAAATAAATAAAATGATAAGGCTCAAAAAGTAAATCACGTCCCTTGTATCTATAACGCCCCTGCTCATACTTTTGTAATGGAAGCTAATGCCTAAATATTCTAACCCGTATGTTGAATCCCCGAAGAAATTGTAAGCTGCCAGTCCTTCAAAAGCAAAGAAGCACAGGAAGCAAAGGAATACTGCTATTATAAATGCTGTGATCTGGTTTTGGGAAAGGGAAGAAGCAAAAATCCCGATGGCAGTATAACAGGCCGCCAAAAGAAATAAGCCAAAATAAGATCCCAAAGTTGCTCCTACATCAAAATTTCCTGCGGGACTTCCCAGCTCATTAATAGTAAAAACATAAAGAACAGTAGGAATAAGTGCTATGGCTGCAAGAAAGAAGGCACCCAGATATTTTCCCCAAACCAGGTCCCAGAGACCAATTGGTTTGGTTAATAATAATTCCATGGTTCCTTGTTTTTTTTCCTCGGAAAAGCTCTTCATCGTAATCGCCGGAATCAAAAAAATAAAGATCCACGGCGCCAGATTAAAAAACGGACTCAAATCTGCAAATCCGCTGTCGAGGATGTTATATCCACCATCGAAAATAAACAGAAAAAGACCACTAATCACAAGAAATATCCCGATCACCAGGTACCCCGTTACCGTTGAAAAAAAGGATTGTATTTCTTTATTTAATATTGCTTTCAAATGCTAATTTTTATTCAAAGTTCAAAGTTCAAAGTTCAAAGTTTAAGGTTAGAGGTTCGAGGTTCAAAATTCAAGGCTCAAAGTTCAAATTTTGAGGTTCGAGATAATGGGTCAGGGTTTAAAGCTCAAAGTTTCAGGCTTAAAGCTGCGTCCAGACTTTCCTCTTTCCACTTTTCACTTTCCACTTTACCTACAACCTACAACCTACAACTTACAACCTATAACCTACACCTCATAACTATCAATTTCCAGCGTCCAGACTTTCCTCTTTCCTTTCTCCACTCTCCACTATGTTCACCTACAACTGTCAACCTACAACTTACTGTCGGGTACTGAAATAAGTTGACGTTTTACGGAGTTTTAAACAACTCAGTACTTATGGCAAAACTACAAGATTTTTCAAAACAAATTCCTAATCGAATTAATCGTTATTTTAGTGAGAGTTTTAAACGTAAGAAAGTTAGAGAAATTGAGCAAAAAACTTCGACAGTTCTGGAGATCAGTCGGGAATATGAAGTTTCTTCTACTGCTATTTATAAATGGCTTGACAAGTATTCCCGCAACCGTAAACGAGGTGTAAAACAAGTTGTTGAACTTATGAGTGATACCCGTAAAATACAGGATTTAAAAGCCAGGATCCGTGAACTGGAACAAATGCTTGGTCAAAAGCAATTTGAGATCGAGTTTAAGAGTAAAATGATTGATATTGCTGAAGAGATGTATGATATTGACATCAAAAAAAAACTTGGTTCTCAACCATTACCTGGTTCTGGCTCCACCGGGAAAACCACGGATGGAAAATGAATCAGATCTATCGTTGGTTAGGAACTACAAGGCAAAACATTCATCAACGGCTTAATAAGGAATTAACAAGGTCCGGTGAAGAAGAGCAGTTAAAAGTAATCTTGCTCCAGGTAAGAGAAGATCATCCGGAGATGGGTTGTAAAGCCCTTTACAGAAAGGTAAAACCTCAGACAATGGGTAGAGATAAATTCTTTGATTTTTATCGTAATTATGGATTTAAAATAACTCCGAAGAAATCCTTTAGAAGGACAACTGACAGCACAGGGGTCATTCGATTCCCTAATCTTATTAAAGACCGGGAATTGACAGGTGTAAACCAGGTTTGGGTGAGTGATATAACCTATTACGAAATGGGCAATAGGTTTTTCTATCTCACTTTTGTAATGGACCAATACTCAAGGAAAATAATTGGTTATCATGCCAGTAAAACCCTCAGAACCGAAGACACAACTATACCAGCTTTAAAAATGGCTTTAAGGCGAATAAAAGGTAATGAAGAAGTAAAACCTATTATTCACTCTGATGGTGGAGGACAGTATTACAGCAAAGACTTCTTAAAGCTTACGAAAGGTTGTTTAAGAAATAGTATGTGTACAAATGTTTATGAAAATCCACATGCAGAAAGGATCAATGGAACTATAAAGAATAGCTACTTAAAAGGTTATCACCCTACTAGTTTAATAGATCTGGAGAGGAAGTTAACTAAGGCTGTTTACATGTATAACCACGAAAAAAGCCACAGCTCAATAAATCATTATACCCCTGTAGCATTTGAACAGGAATTAATAACTTTAAATTAAAATGATCATTAACAAGCTCTCTAAAAAGTCAACTATATTTAGGACTCCACACTATGTTCACCTACAACCTACAACCTACAACTTACAACTTACAACTATCAATTTCCCGCGTCCAGACTTTCCTCTTTCCTCTTTCCACTCTCCACTATGTTCACCTACAACCTACAACTTACAACATCCAACAGCGATCCCTACTCTAAACTCTCCAGTTTATCCACACTCCAGGCTTCCGGTTTTTGGTTAAAATGAATTTTGGTTTCTGCCCAAACAGCCTTAAAAAGATCAGAATTCCTGTAATTTTCTAAAGCTTCCTCATTAATCCAGTAACTATACGTAAAAAATTGATTTGTATTGTTTTTGTCCCTGTAAAGTTCTAAAAATTTACAGCCTTCGAAATTCCTGATCTTATTTTTTGTCCTTTCAAAGTTGTCGAGAAATACAGGAATTTTCTCGGGATGAAAGCCAAGCTTTACAATTCTTACAAACATTTTTTCCTATTCAAATTTAACGCTAATAGTATCTCTTAATTCCAGCCCAAAAAGGGTGGAGGCACTGCCCACGGTACTGGGATTGCTTTTATAAACAGCAAGCTCAATATACCCTGCAGAATTAAAAATCGCCAGTTTCTTCCCGTCTTCTTCCCGTTTATCTTTTTCCAGCTTAAAATTTATTGCGTCACTATAAGTTTCAAAGATCTCGTGAAAACGTGCCGTGCGGGCTGTTATAGTAAATTCCCTTCCTTTCCTGGTACTTTCAAAAAATTTGCGGGTAATATTTGTCACAATATTCCCATAGTTATCAATATACAGCACATGACCTACAATTTGATTTTTATCGGAATTTAAAGAAGGTTCAACTTCCTTTAAAAGCTTTAGCTCTTCCAGGGATTTTCCTACTACTTCCAGAGTTCCGCCGCGTGCAATATGCGAAGCTACCCGAACGAATACATCAAGAACCGGAAAATTACTTTCTACAGTATTGTGAATGTTGATCTGCACGATTTTTTCAGGCTTAATTTCCGAAGCTATTAACGATAGGATCCCGTTATTGGCACAAATAAAGTAATGCCCATCCAGTAAAACGGCAAGATGCTTATTCTCCGGGGTTAGTTCACTGTCAATACCAATAATATGAATAGTACCTTTTGGAAAACACTTATAAGCGTTTTTAATGATATAGGAAGCTTCGGTTATGTGAAAAGGAGAAATGGAATGTGAAATATCAACAATCTTAACGTCATCCATTTCTGAATAAATTGTCCCTTTAACGGCTCCGGCAAAATGATCTTTCTCTCCAAAATCTGTCGTTAAAGTTATGATAGCCATAGGCAATTGTTAATAATTTTTTAGGGGGCGTGACGCTTTATTTTATGTAAGTTTGTAATACAGGCGAAGATAAATTTTATTTATACAGTCCTGTCAAAGTTAAAAGAAAAATTAAAATTTTCTTCAAAGCAAAACTAGATTTTACGAGAGGGGAAAGCAAATAGAACACAACTAAAAAAGGACTTTTAATATTAAATCCCATAGCTTTTGAACGAACTCATAATTGAACTATCCGAAATTAGTCCGAGAGAATTTTTTGGACATCAAAATTCACACATTGAACTTCTTAAGAAGTATTTTCCCAAGTTAAAAATCGTCGCCCGCGGAAGCCGAATAATGGTTTATGGAGATGAGGATATGCTGGAAGAATTTGACAGGCGATTTACAATGTTGATGGATCACTTCGGAAAATTTAATAAGCTGGATGAAAATATTATAGAACGTGTTCTTACCAGTGAAAGCAAAGAAGATTATTCTACCTCTACAGAGAGTGGGGAAGTTCTTGTGCACGGGGTAGGAGGAAAGCTTATTAAAGCACAAACTGCAAACCAGAGAAAACTTGTAGAATTGACAAAGACCAATGACATGGTTTTTGCAATAGGGCCTGCAGGAACGGGAAAGACTTACACAGGAGTAGCACTTGCTGTTAAAGCTTTAAAGGAAAAGCAGGTAAAAAGAATAATCCTTACGCGGCCGGCGGTGGAAGCAGGTGAAAATCTTGGTTTTCTACCGGGGGATCTCAAGGAAAAACTGGATCCTTATATGCAGCCGTTGTATGATGGGCTTCGGGATATGATTCCTCATGAAAAGCTGGAAGTTCTCATTGAAAAAGGAGTGATTCAAATTGCACCGCTTGCTTTTATGCGCGGAAGAACTCTGGACAATGCCTTTGTTATTCTTGATGAAGCTCAAAACACCACGCATGCCCAAATGAAAATGTTCCTTACCAGGATGGGTAAGAATGCAAAATTTATGATCACCGGGGATCCAGGACAAATTGATTTACCCAGAAGAGTGGTTTCAGGTTTAAAAGAAGCCTTGCTGGTCCTAAAAGATATTAAAGGAATTGGTATGGTTTACCTTGATGATAAAGATGTTATTCGTCACCGCCTGGTAAAAAACATCATTGCTGCTTACAAAGAAATCGAGCACGAGTAACAATATTTCCCAAACAAATTAGAATTCACCGAAATAATCTTCGGAATAGTACTTATTTATGAAAAATACGATTACAGCTACCAATTATAATTTTACGGGACAAAAGTCAGTTTATAAAGGGAAGGTCAGGGAGGTATACGAACTTGAGAATGATCTCCTTGTCATGATCGCTACAGATCGGTTATCTGCTTTCGATGTCGTGATGCCCAAAGGAATACCTTATAAAGGACAAATCCTGAATCAAATCGCCACCCGTATGATGGATGCAACTTCAGACATTGTTCCAAACTGGTTGGAAGCAACGCCAGATCCTAATGTAGCTGTTGGGGTAAAATGCGAACCTTTTAAGGTGGAAATGGTAATTCGCGGTTATTTAGCAGGCCATGCTGCCAGGGAATATAAGTTGGGAAAAAGGATTTTATGTGGAGTGCCACTTCCGGAGGGAATGAGGGAAAATGATGCCTTTCCTGAGCCATTAATTACACCTGCAACAAAAGCAGAAATGGGGGCTCACGATGAGGACATTTCAAAAGAAGAAATTCTTAGAAGAAATATTGTATCCCGGGAAGATTATGAAGTTCTTGAAGATTACACGCGTAAACTCTTTGCAAGAGGTACAGAACTTGCCGCCTCCAGGGATCTTATCCTTGTGGATACCAAATATGAATTCGGGAAAACCCCTGATGGTAAAATTGTGTTGATCGATGAAATCCACACGCCCGATTCTTCACGGTATTTCTATAAAAAAGGTTATCAGGAAAGGCAGGATAAAGGAGAACCACAAAAACAATTATCAAAAGAGTTTGTGAGGCAGTGGTTAATTAGCGAAGGGTTTCAGGGATTAGAAGGACAAAGAGTGCCGGTAATGAGTGATGAGTATGTAGAATCTGTATCAGAAAGATATATAGAATTGTACGAAAATATTACCGGAACCAAATTCATTAAGGCAGATGTTTCTAATATAGAGGAGCGCATAAAACGTAAGGTAGAGCAATATTTAGCTGACAGGAAATAGCTTTGAAACTTGTTCTTCCTGAATTTTTTATTTTTTTCAAATTATTATATCCATTTTTTCGAATAATAAATAATTCGGAAAAAATTACATCCCCCTGATGACCGCCTGCATAAATCTTTGTTAATAAAGGAGGTTTTGTATATTTTTAGAAAATGAAAAATGTACAGATAAAATCTTTTGCAGAGTATAAAAAAGCGTATCAGGAAAGTGTTGATAATCCTGAGGCATTTTGGGGAAAAATTGCTGAACAGTTTCATTGGCAGCAAAAATGGAAAAATGTTCTGGAGTGGGATTTTACCAAACCTGAAGTAAAATGGTTTGAGGGAGGTCAACTTAACATTACAGAGAATTGCCTGGACCGGCATCTTGAAAAGCTGGGAAATAAAACAGCCATTATCTGGGAGCCTAACGATCCCGATGAAGAATCCCGGTATATATCTTACAGGCAGTTATTTGTAAAGGTTTCTCATTTTGCAAATGTTCTAAAGAATAATGGGATTAAAAAGGGAGACAGGGTTTGCCTTTATATGCCAATGATTCCCGAACTGGCAATAGCGATGCTAGCCTGTGCAAGAATTGGAGCTGTACATTCCATAGTATTTGCAGGTTTTTCCAGTACGGCCATAGCTAATAGGATTAATGATTCCAATTGTAAATTATTGATCACTGCAAATCAGGTTTATCGGGGTTCAAAACCTGTAAATCTAAAGGAGATTTGTGATGAAGCTTTGAAATCCACACCTTCCATAGAAAAAGTTATTGTGTATAGAAGGACCGTGGAGCCAACTCCCATGACCGAAGGAAGAGATAAATTCTGGTTTGATGAGCTTCAAAAAGTTGAGAAGGAATGCCCTGCGGAAGTTATGGATGCCGAGGATATGTTATTTATCCTATATACATCGGGATCTACAGGAAAACCAAAAGGAATGGTCCATACTACAGCAGGGTATATGGTAGGTACTGCATACACGTTTTCCAATGTTTTTCAATACGATGCAGGTTCGGTAAAATCATCTGATGTTTACTGGTGCACCGCAGATATTGGCTGGATCACCGGGCATTCTTATATAATTTATGGACCCCTGGCCGCAGGAGCTACCACTGTAATGTTTGAAGGAACTCCCAGTTATCCCGATCACGGTAGGTTTTGGGAAATAGTGGAAAAATTAAAAGTTACCCACTTTTATACAGCCCCTACCGCTATACGAGCTTTAGCAAAACATCCTTTGGAATATGTAGAAAAATATGATTTAAGTTCTTTAAAAGTATTGGGAACAGTTGGTGAACCAATAAATGAGGAGGCGTGGCACTGGTATAACGATAATATTGGTAAGGGAAATTGTCCTATTGTAGACACCTGGTGGCAAACTGAAACAGGAGCCATTATGATATCTCCAATCGCAGGAATTACTCCAACACGTCCTGCTTTTGCAACTTTACCTTTACCCGGGGTGCAACCTGCACTAATGGATGAAAATGGAAATGAAATTGAGAACATACACGAAAGGGCAGAGGGAAGGCTGGCAATAAAATTCCCGTGGCCCTCGATGGCGAGGACTATTTATGGAGATCACCAAAGGTATAAAGAGGTGTATTTTTCCACTTACAAAAATAAATATTTTACCGGGGATGGAGCTTACAGGGATGCTACCGGTAACTACCGGATAACAGGAAGAGTAGACGATGTTGTAATAGTTTCTGGCCACAACCTTGGAACCGCACCTATTGAAAATGCGATCAATGAACATCCTAAAGTTGCCGAAAGTGCGGTAGTAGGATATCCCCATGATATAAAAGGTAATGCCCTGTATGCTTATGTAATTTTATATGATAATGTGGAGACCTCAATTGAACTAAAAGAAGAAATAAGAGCAGAGGTCTCAAAAATAATTGGTCCAATTGCCAAACCTGATAAAATCCAGTTTGTTTCGGGTTTACCTAAAACCCGAAGCGGTAAGATTATGCGGAGGATCCTTAGAAAGATAGCTTCTAATGAAACAAATAATTTGGGGGATACCTCCACTTTATTAAATCCTGAAGTAGTTGAGGAAATTATTATAGAATCCCGTAAAGTTTAGTGGTATAATAATTGTATTATTATAATTATAATTAATAACCTAAAAAAATGAAGAATTCACTTTTACTTACGCTGTCCTTTCTTCTTGGATTAGCAGGTTTTGCACAACAAAGTGCTTATTTGTTTGATAATACTCCTACTCAAATCCTTACTTTAAGAAATACTCCCGAAGGGTATACCGGTTCTCCTTACGTAGAAAAGGATTTCGTACAGGGATTTGTTGTAGATGAAAATGGTAAAACTCAACAGGCTTTTTTACGCTATAATACAATTGAGGATGTTGTAGAGGTAAAATTAAATAGAGCTGATGAAAAAACGGTAGTTTTGCCGAAAGTTAAAAACCTGTCTTACAGGCTTAAGGGTTATACCTATGTATTAGATGATCTTCAGGGAGAATCGGAAAGAATGGAAGGTTATTTTATTTTATACCATGATGGAGATAAAGTTAAATTTTATGGTAGGCCTTTACCGGAATTGACTCCTGCATCCCTTGCTAAAACTGGTTATGAAAAAGATAAACCAGCCCATTTAGATGTTAAGACAGATTATTTTATTTCTGTAAATGGCGGGAAATTAAAGTCTATAAAACTTAAAGAAAAGGATTTAGAAGAAGCCTTGCCTTCTTCTAAGGAAGTAAAAAAGTATTTTTCTGACAATAAAGTGAAATCAGTGGAAGACATCCAGGAGATGTTGAATTGGTACGAAAAGCAAAATTTATAGGATTTTCACAATAAATTTTTGAAAAGAGCCTTTTTTAAGGCTCTTTTTTTTAAAAAAAGATTTAAAATCTGCGAATTATTGAATTATATTTTAATGCAATCTACAACTGTTAAATAGTGTTAATAATTTAATTATTTGATTATTTTAGAAGCTGTAAATTAACAATCCTACCTTTATGAGATCTTTTTTTAGTGCTATTTTTATGCTTTTTTGTTTTTCCCTCTATTCCCAAACCACGGTGACGGGGATAGTTGTGGATAATAACAATAATCCCTTGCCCGGTGTGAATATTATTGTCACCGGCACCACCCAGGGAACAATTACTGATTTTGATGGAAAATTTTCATTCCAGGTAAACCAGATACCTCCTTTTAACCTGGAAATTAGTAATGTGGGTTTTGAAACCAAAATTTATCCTGTGACCAGTTCAGATCAGGAAATTAGAATTGTTCTGGTCGAAGGAACTGCTTTAGATGAAATAGTAGTTTCTGCCTCCCGGACTCCAGAAAGGATTTTTGAATCCCCCGTGACCATAGAACGATATGGCCTTAAGGAAATTCGTAATACAACGGCTGCTTCCTTTTATGGAGGTCTTGAAAATTTGAAAGGTGTGGATATCAATACCAACAGTCTTACTTTTCAATCTGTAAACACACGAGGGTTTGCTACTTTTGCAAACACACGTTTCGTTCAACTTGTGGATGGAATGGATAATGCTTCTCCGGCATTAAATTTTGTTCTTGGTAACCTTTTAGGAATGACAGAACTTGATGTTCATTCCATAGAATTATTACCGGGAGCTTCCTCTGCCTTATATGGAGCGAATGCCTTTAACGGTATTTTATTTATGACCAGTAAAAATCCGTTTGATTTTCCGGGAGTTAGTGCTTATTACAAACAAGGTTTAACATCACAGGATGCAGCAGGAACGAATAACTTCTATGACTTTGGAGTAAGGCTGGCTCACAAATTTTCAGATAAGTTTGCTGCAAAAATTAACTTTTCTTACCTAAAGGGAACTGATTGGTTTGCGGTTAGTGAGGAGGATGTCTTAAATCCCGAAAGGACCCGGGCTCATCCTAATTACGACGGATTAAACATTTATGGGGATGAGGTTTCAACCAACATTCGTGGAGTGGGCCAGGCTTTGGCAGGTTTGGGTTTAATACCTGCAGGTGCGGTAAATTTACTTCCTAATACTGCAGTAAGCAGAACCGGATATTTAGAAACTGCTTTGACCGATTACAATGCAGAAAGTATCAAATTGGATGGAGCTTTGCATTACCGTCCCTTTGCCGATGATTTGGAAATTAGCTACGTGGGTAAGGTAGGTTTAGGTACTACCATTTACCAGGGAGCTAACAGGTATTCTATAAAAGACTTTTTATTACACCAGCATAAACTGGAAGTACAAAATAAGAATTTCTTTGTTAGAGGTTACATAACTGCTGAAGATGCAGGGGATTCTTACGATATGCGATTTACTGCAATTAACGTAAACCGTTTATGGAAAAGTGATCAGCAATGGTTTGGAGAGTATGCAGGAGCGTTTATCCAGGGAACACTTGGAGGTTTAAGTCCTGAACAGGCTCATATTGTGGCACGACAAACGGCTGATACAGGTAGACTTCTCCCGGGAACACCCGAATTTGAGAATGCTTTTGAACAGGTTACCAATAATTCCGATTTAGGAGCAGGATCTCAGTTTAAAGATGCTTCTCAACTAAGGCATGTTGATGCTAATTATAATTTTACTCATTTAACAAAAGAAATTGCCGAGGTACAGGTGGGAGGTTCTTACAGACAATACAGATTAAATTCTGATGGAACAATTTTCACAGATTATGATGGGCCTATTACTTATTCAGAATATGGTATTTACACCCAGGTTCAAAAGAATTTATTAGATGAGCGGCTTAAATTAACGGGTTCTTTGCGCTATGACAAATCAGAGTTATTTGACGGGAATTTTTCTCCCCGTTTATCTGCAGGTTATACGGCAGGAGCTAACAGGAACCACAATATTAGAGCTTCCTACCAAACCGGTTTCAGATATCCTACAACTCAGGATTTGTTTATTGGACTTGACGTAGGTAGAGCAATGTTGGTAGGTTCTGCAGAGGCTAACCTGGACAGGTATGTAAGGACCTTCCCGTTAAGTGGAACAGGTGCAGCAGTTACCGGAAGTCCTAATGCTACAATTACAGGAAGAGCAGCTTATGAAAATGCTTTTTCAGTTGCCTCAGTACAGGCTGGTGCCCCCGTATCGGCCGATGTTGATATCGTTAAACCGGAACAGGTAACTGCCTACGAAATTGGATACAGAGGACAATTCAAAAAATTGATCATAGATCTTAATGGCTACTATAACTCTTATGAGGATTTTATTTCGAATGAAAATGTAATTGCACCTTTGTATGGAACAGTAGGAGATAACTCCTTATCCTTATTAGCTTTACAACAGGGAGATTTTAAAGTTTTCCAGGCTTATACAAATTCACCTGCAGATGTGAAATCCCTGGGAGCAACTTTTGGTGTAAGCACTAAAATCTTCGGAAATTTTGATGTAGAGGGTAATTATACTTTTGCTGAACAGATCTTTGATGAAGAATCTGCGCCAGATTTCAGAACCAATTTTAACACACCAAAACATAAAGTAAAATTATCTTTTGGCCATACTGAAGTTCACAGAAACTTTGGATTTAATATTAACTATAGATGGAGTGACTCTTATGTGTGGCAGGCAAGTTTTGCTGATGGATTTGTTCCTTCATTCTCTGTTGTAGATGCCCAGGTAAATTATAAAATTCCGGCTTATAAATCAATGATCAAAGTGGGAGCAACAAACATTGGTGGTGAAGATTATTTTACTGCTTTTGGTACAGGTTTAATTGGATCACAATATTATGTTTCCCTGATCTTTAATAATTTTTAATAAGTAGGCGGAACTTTTTTAACAAACTTAAATTCAAATTATGAAGATTAATAAAAATAAGTGGTTGCTAATACTTTTGGCAGGTTTGGTTATCGGTTGTAGTTCAGACGATGAAACCAATAATGTTGAAGGGGAAATTGAGATTACATCGGGCACGGCAGATTTTTCAAATTACGTTGCCTTGGGTAATAGTTTGACTGCAGGATATACAGATGGTGCTTTATTTATAGCTGGACAGAAAAACTCGATACCCTATATCCTGGCGCAGCAATTTGAACTCGCAGGAGGTGGCGATTTTGATCAACCTTTGGTTAATGATAATGTTGGTGGATTACTTCTCCAGGGAAATGTTATCGCCGAAAATCGATTAATTTTTAATGGTGCAGCGCCACAAAGGTTACCAGGTACTCCAACTACAGAGGTTTCCAACATTCTAACTGGTCCTTTTAATAATATGGGAATTCCAGGTGCGAAAAGTTTTCACCTGCTGGCCCCGGGTTATGGTAATATAGCAGGAGTTGCAACAGGGCAATCCAATCCTTACTTTGTAAGAATTGCCAGCGCTCCTAATGCCACTGTTATTCAGGACGCACTCGCGCAGAGCCCTACTTTTTTCTCTCTTTGGATAGGAAATAATGATGTACTCTCTTACGCAGTAAGTGGTGGAGCTGGTGTTAATCAGGTTGGAAATCTTAATCCTGCCACCTATGGTGGTAATGATATTACAGATCCTACCGTTTTTGCGCAGGTTTATTCAGGTTTGGTAACCAGTTTAGCTGCTAACGGAGTAGAAGGAGTGGTTGCAAATATCCCAAATGTAATTAATGTCCCATATTTTACTACTGTTCCATACAATCCTTTAAACCCTGCTAACGCATCCTTTGGATCCCTAATTCCTACGTTAAATAGTACTTTTGCAGGATTAAATCAGGTATTTACGGCTTTAGGTGTTCCCGAAAGATCCATATCATTTTCTACAACTGCAGCCAGTCCCGTAATTATAAAGGATGAATCTTTGACCGATCTTTCTCAGCAAATTGCAGGAGCTTTAATGCAGGGAGGTGCACCTGCTGCTACCGCTCAGTTGTTTGGAATGTTATATGGACAGGCGAGGCCGGCTACTGCAAATGACAAATTGGTTTTACCTAGTGGATCAATAATTGGTCAGCCAAATTCTCAGGCATTTGCAATGTTGGTTTCTATGGGCGTTCCAGAAGCAACTGCAGGGCAATTGTCGGTAAATGGTATTACTTTTCCTTTAGAAGATA
>CAZXEY010000053.1:15866-19495 GCA_964639695.1 uncultured Antarcticibacterium sp.
TTTAACACCTGCAGAACAACAGGATGTAATTACTGCTACTGCTGCATTTAATCAAACTATAAAAGCAGTGGCTGAACAAAACAACCTTGCTTTTGTGGATGTAAACGCCATTCTTAATCAGGTAGCAACAACAGGTGTTTCTTTCGATGAATATTCCCTCAATGCAAGCCTGGTTTTTGGAGGTGCTTTTTCTCTTGATGGAATTCATCCAACTGCACGGGGATATGCTTACTTGGCTAATAAATTTATACAGGCTATTAACAGTAAATACGGCTCTAACTTACCTTTGGTAAGTGCGCGTGATTATAATACTCTTTATCCGGCTTCTTTATAATTATATATTTGATATTTAAGAGACCTAACCTGAAAAGGTTAGGTTTTTTTATACTTCAATTTTAAATCCTTCTATAATTTTTAAAATTATTTTTTCTGAATTGGATAAAGAAGCATAATTGGTTTCTTCTTCAGGAACAATTTTATTAAAATATTTTTCAATCCCACCTTCTTCATAACAATTAACAATCCTGGGATGCACATAATAACTTCTGCAAACAGCCCGGGTATTGCCAAGGCCAGTTGCAGCTGCATCGTAAGCAACGAGAATATTCTTCTTATTTTGCTTTTCTTCAGAAGTGTATCCCAATTCATATAATGTTTCAAAAAAGATCTTTGTGGCAGACCAGGTCCTGAAATCTTTAGCTGAAAACTTATTCCCGCTGATGGAGTGGATGTAGTCATTGATCATTCCACTGTCCACAGCTTGTTTTTCTCCATTTTCATCATAAAATTTAAATAGTTCCCAACCGGGAATTTCTTCGCATTGATTTACCAGCTTTACCAGTTTTTTATTTTCTATCATCACAGAATGTTCTTTTCCTTTTTTACCCACGAACTCAAACTTCATTTTGTTTTTTGCAGTTTTTACATGTCTTGTTCGAAGAGTAGATAGGCCGTAAGATTTATTCTTCTTCGCATAATAAGCATTGCCAATTCTAATATGAGTTTCCTCCATTAATCTTATTACCAGTGCCAGGACTTTTCTTTTAGACATCTTGGGTAGATCGAGATCCTTATCCACCTGCTCCCTAATTTTTGGAAGAGCTTTTCCAAAGGCGGTCATTTTAAAGAATTTGGTTTGATTTCTGATTTTGGACCAGAGAGGATGATAGATATATTGCTTTCTATTTTTCTCATCTCTTCCCACCGCCTGTAAATGACCTTTTTTTGTTCGGGAAATGCTAACCTCTGTCCATGCCGGTGGTATTACAAGATCCCTTATTCTTTTTATAGTTTCAGGATCGGAAATCTTTTCTCCTTTTAGGGTGTAAGAAAAACCGCGTCCCACTTTGCGACGTTTAATGGAGAGTTGTGTTTCAGATACGTAGGAAAGATTCGCCAATTCAACTGCTTCAGAAGGGTCGTCCATTAAAATATCTACATCTTCAGGCGATAAGGTCATTGCTTTTTATTTAAATATAGATGTAAAAGCGACCCACAGATGATAAATAAGTGTGAAAGTTGGTTAACAGAATTAAAAAAACTCCTTCCGCAATAGCAAAAGGAGTTTGATTTTAATTTAGCTGAAACTTTTACTTAGTCGAAGTAACTAAAGGTATCTCCATCTTTTATTTGAAGAAGACTCTCATAGATTAAACGAATAACATTTTCAACATCATCTTTATGAACCATTTCAACCGTGGTATGCATATACCTTAATGGTAAGGATATTAATGCGGAAGCTACCCCGCCGTTACTATAGGCAAAGGCATCTGTATCTGTGCCTGTAGCTCTGCTGGAGGCAGCACGCTGAAACGGAATTTCCTTGTTCTCTGCTGTTTCAATAAGAAGCTCCCTAAGTTTATTTTGAACGGCCGGTGCATAAGTAATAACAGGGCCTTCACTTATTTTTGCATATCCGTTGGTCTTCTTTTCGATCATTGGAGTTGTGGTATCGTGAGTCACATCGGTTACAATTGCCACATTGGGTTTAATTCTTTGAGTGATCATTTCTGCTCCTCTTAACCCAATTTCTTCCTGGACTGAATTGGTAATATAAAGTCCGAACGGTAATTTGTTTCCGTTTTCCTTTAGTAATCTCGCCACCTGGGCGATCATAAAGCCTCCAATCCTGTTATCTAAAGCCCTGCTTACAAATTTGTTCTCGTTTAAAATGAAAAATTCATCGGGATAAGTAATTACACAACCTACATGAACTCCAAGAGCTTCTACTTCGTCTTTAGAAGAACAACCTACATCTATTGTTATATTATCTAATTTTGGAGCCTGCTCTTTTTCTTTATCACGGGTATGTATTGCAGGCCATCCAAATACTCCCTTAACGATCCCTTTTTTCGTGTGGATGTTAACTCTTTTGGAAGCAGCAATTTGGTGATCACTTCCTCCATTGCGTATTACGTAGATTAGACCGTCGTCTGTAATGTAATTTACATACCAGGAAATTTCATCGGCATGTCCTTCTATTACGACTTTAAACTTAGCTTTTGGATTAATAACTCCTACGGCTGTACCATAAGTATCTGTTATAAATTCATCAACATAGGGTTTTAGATAGTTCATCCATATCTTTTGCCCTTCCCATTCATATCCGGTTGGAGACGCATTATTTAAATATTTTTCAAGAAATTCAATAGACTTTTCATCTAGTATTTCAGATTTTGACATAGAAATAGTTTTTGACGAATTTAAGAAGAATAAAATGCATAACAAGAGCAATGTTTGTAAATTTGGAATGATTTTAGCTCTTAACAACCGAATTTAAATCAGCAAACATTTGAAATTTTTATTTTTCCTATTACTACTTGTTTTCGGCATACAGGCATTTGCTCAAACCAATAAAATTCCTAAAGATTCAATAGAGAAGGAATATTTTATTGTTTTAGGGGATACTATGGTGCGGGATGTTATTAATCTGGATGAAGTATTAATTCTTAATAAGCTTAAGTTTGCGAGTGAAAAGGATAGGCGTGAGTATTTAATTTTAAGAAGAAAGACCAGAAAAGTGTATCCCTATGCAAAACTTGCTTCGGAAAGGCTTGTTGAATTAAATTCAAGACTGGATCAAATTAAATCAAGACGGGACAGGAAGAAATACACTAAAATAGTTCAGAATTATATTGAGGATCAGTTTTCTGCTGAACTTAAGAAATTGACCAGGACTGAAGGGCAGATTCTGGTAAAGCTCATTCACAGGCAAACAGGGGTCACTGCTTACGATCTTATAAAACATTTAAAGAGCGGTTGGCGTGCCTTTTGGTATAATTCAACTGCTAGTTTATTTGATATTTCCTTAAAAGAGGAGTACAATCCTGAAAGGGTGAAGGAAGATTATCTCATAGAAGACATTCTTCAGCGTTCTTTTCAGGCCAGAGTGCTGGAACCGCAAAACAGTGTTTTAAAGTTTGATTATTTTGAACTTTCAGATAAATGGGATAACAACAGCACTTCCAGCAGGTAAGTCTTAGCATCTAAATCTTCCCGTTTCTTTACCAATTTTTTCCGGTGGTTGATAATTAATAGATCTTTTAGGCAGGAAGTTTATTGTTCTTCAAAATTTTTCCTGCTCTTAATGTGCGTGGGTTCAAGGGGTTAAGCGGGCGTTAAATATTTAA
>CAZXEY010000054.1:0-19273 GCA_964639695.1 uncultured Antarcticibacterium sp.
ACCTAAAAATGTAGCTCCCAAATATTTACCTGATTCTGCATCTACCAATATTTTTAATTTACCCGCTGTCTCCCCTTTTTCCTTCGCGCGGGCTATTTTGCTCATTGGCCTTATTGCTATTTTAGCTTTTATGCCTTTTTCTTTAATTTCTTTTTCATTAAGACCTACCCGTGAAATAGGAGGATCTATGAAAGCAGCATAGCAGGTAAACCTATCTGATAAATACCTTTTCTTTTCTTCAAAAAGGTGAGAATTGACAATTTGATAATCATTATAAGCTGTATGTGTGAAAGCACCCTCCCCGTTACAATCTCCCAATGCCCATATATGTGGAATATTAGTTTGTAACCTGTCATTAACTTTAATGAAACCTTTCTTATCCAGTTCAACCCCTGCTTTATCCAAACCAAGATCATCTGTATTTGGAACCCTGCCTGTGGCAAGAAGAAGATGGGAGGCTTTAATTCTCTCTGTACCTTCCTCACAATTATATTTTACCAAAACTCCATTTTCTGAATTTTCGGCACTTATACAATCAGAATTCAGTTTCACTTCAATTCCGCTATTTCTTAGAATTTCCGCAATATCTTCAGCGATATCATCATCTTCATGCTTTAAAAGATGAACTCCTCTTTCAACGATCGTTACTTTACTTCCAAACCTTTTAAACATCTGCCCAAATTCCAATCCAACATATCCTCCACCCACTATCACAAGGTGCTCAGGAACTTCTTCCAGCTCCAGGATACTTTCATTGGTGAGGTAGTTAACATTGTCATACCCTTCCGGAATCCTTGGTCTTCCTCCTACATTTATAAAAATTTTTTCTGCGGTATATTTCGTGCCGTCAACACTAACAATATTTTTATCTTCAAAAACAGCTTTGCCCCTAATCAGGGTTATATTTTCAGTATCTGAAAACATTTTTTCTAATCCTTCACGCGATTCGTTTACAAGGTCATCCTTCCGGGACTTGATCTTCTTTAGATCAATATTTAATTTTCCTTCCAGGAGAATACCGTGATCTTCACTATTACCGGCCACATAAGCTCTCCTGGCAGAGGCTACATAAGCTTTTGTGGGAGTGCATCCAACATTTACACAAGTGCCACCCAAATGGCCCTTTTCAATTATTGCAGTTTTATATCCGTTTTTAGCCAGGCTGGTGGTAAGAGAAGGCCCTGCCTGGCCTGTTCCAATAACAATGGCATCAAATTTATTCATAGTGAACTAGTATTTATAATTTTTTCCCTGGTCTTCTTCAAGTTCCACTCCAAGGCTCAGCACCATTCTGTTGACGAAATTGAAATAAGAAACCACAAGCCCGGCATCGAGGATTGCCAGATCTTCAAAACCCGCATCTTTTAAAAGTAAGGTAGGATCAATTTCCCGGAGGTTCTGTGGCCGCAAAGTAACCTCTTCCGCAAATTTGCAAAGAGCACGATCCTTTGTAGATAAACCCACTTCCCTATAATCCTGTTTCAGCTTATAAAGCTTTTCATCGTCTTTCCAATAATGATTTAAAGCACTTCCATGATGTGAAGAACAGTAATTACAGTTATTGTTAACCGAAACAATTACCGCCATCATTTCCCTTTGAGCGCGTGAAAGATCTGATTTAGAAAACATTATTTCCATATAAAGCTCCATATGCTTTACAATACTTTCAGGCCGCAGGCTTTGTATCTTATGTACTTCGGCAATTTGTCCCCGGCTTTGTTCAAGATCCATATAAATTTCCTGGAGCCTTCCCTGTGCTTCTACGGGATCAATAAATTTAATTCTTGGCATTTCTATCTAAACGTTTTTACAATAACTACATCTGATTTTAAATATAAGATATCCAAAAGAACAATGGTGTTTATTAGGATAACCTTAGGAGATATATTCCTAATCTTATATTAACAATTCTTTTTGAAGAACAATTATTATTAGTTAAACTGACTGATCCTTTATCTCAAAATTGGTAATTTATAATGTTTATTAACCAAAATATATGAATTATGAAAAGGATTATGAAAATTTTCACGGGTTTAATGATTGTTACCGCCCTGGGAAATCCAGTACAAAGCCAGAATAATCAATATAGTAACAATGCTAAAGCCCAAATTGAAAATTGGCCCGAAACTGCCAAAGCTGCAGCTAAAGCTATGATGGAAAAATATGGTGAACCTACGGAGCAAACTGCGAGTATGCTCATTTGGGAAAACACCGGACCCTTTACCCACACTATAGTTTATAAGGAAGAGATTCAGCACGATTTTCCTATGCCCCATAAAGATGTTCTGGAACAAATAATAAATCATGACGCGCCTGTAGATAAATATGATGAACTGGCAGAATTTGATGGTAGTGTAATTGTTGAACGTACCAAAGGAACTATTGCCGCAAGGTGTGATAAAGAAGCTGCAAACATTTTAGCATTAAATCTTGCTCACGATATTATTGAGAACAAACGAAGTGTTGAGGAAGCAAGGCAGTTTTATGCTGATGCTATTATGAAAATGTTACAGGGAGAAAAAGTTGAGTACCTTAAAGAGCTTCAGTTTCAACTTCCATTGGAAAACATTACAAATACTGACGTAACGGTAATGAATATGGAAAAAGTAAAGGAATTGAAAAGTAAGAAAATGTAAATACTTAGTATAAAAGAATATAAAAAACTCCCGTCCAGCAGGACCGGCAGTTTTTTTAAAAAAGAGGTTATTCCACGTGATCATCGATCCAGCCTACAATGGTAGATAACACCTGTGGAGCTACTTCAAAAGACTTCAGTTTGTCATAATTTCTGGGATTTCCGTCTGGATCTTTAATGAAAACATGGTTTAATCCTTCAAAGATTTGGACCGTTACATCCTTATTGCCTGCAGATCTAAAAGCGTCAGCCAATTTTTTAGCATTATCTGGGGGTACATTTTTATCATTTTCTCCGTGTAAAATAAGTACTGGCACATTCGAGATCTTTTTTGCTGTATTTAAAGGTTCTATCTCGAGAAAATATTTTAGCCAGGGATCATTGGCAGCCTCTTTTTCCAGTTCACCCATTCTTTTTTCCATTAGATTCGACTTCTCTTTTGAAGAAAGACTATCTACCCTACTGAGATTATTTTCAAGCTGATATTTAGCCATTTCTCTGCCATTTCCGGCAGGACCGGCCATCAAGACGATACCTTTCACATTTTTATGGGTTTGAGCTACCATTGGAGCGATTAACCCTCCTTCACTCAATCCTACAAGAAATATTTTATCCAGATCTATGTTGGGACGGGAGGTTAAAAAATCTACACCTTCCCGAATATCATCTGCCCGCTCGGCAGTTGTGGCTTTTTCAAAATTACCGGTGGATTCACCTATTCCCCGATCATCCATTCTTAGAACAGCAACCCCTTCCCTTCCTAAACTATCTGCCAACCGGCGGTAAAATTGATATTTACCACTTACAGGATCACTGTGATCCCGGTCCTGGGGACTGGAACCTGTTATCGTTACAACCACCGGCACTTTTCCCTTTGCAGACTTAGGAATCGTAAGGGTTCCTGCTAAAATATGGCCGGCCTTTGTCTTTATCTTCACATTTTCGGCAGTATAAGGAGCATCAGGCGGAGCAGAATAATCCTTTGCTATAGTTTTAAAAACTGATGGTGGCACCGAATTTAATCGGGTGATGGTTTGACCATTGCTTGTGGTACCACTTTCAATATATCCTTTCTCATTCAGCTGCAGGTCAATTTTCATATTACCTAAAGAAACTTCCGCAGAATTATCTTCAGAAAAAGTTACGCCCGCATCAATAGTTTTTCCCTGGGTGCTCAAAAGAAAAACGGGAACGCTCACATTTTTATCACCTATTTCTTTTGCTCTTAAAACAATTTGTTCAAGAAGAGAAATCATAGGAAGTTCAGGGTGATAGGCCAGGGCATTTTTTTTGGTTTTGATGGTATCCCTGTCTTTAGATTCTCCCTTTTCAGTTAGGGAGTAAATGCTGTCCCCTTTAATTACCATTTTAGCCTGTTGCCATACCTCTTCATCTCCAGATTTTAAAAGGTATACCTCCATACCGGTTAAGGTTTTGGAGGGAGACAATGTAAATTTGTATTTTACCGGAACACTGTTTCTAACCAGAATCCTTCCCTCAACTGCATTGCTGTTTCGGGTGAAGCTCTCAATGCTTAAAGTATCTTTTTCTTTCGTGAGCAAATACCCAGCACCCGTTGTATGAACCTGGGCTGTTGCCACAAAGGAAATTAAGGTGCAAAGGATTCCTAAATCCTTTTTAAGCTTGTATATCTTTTCCATTAACTGCTATTTGTTGATGAATGATGAGTATTTAGAAATCAATTTAAAAGATTAATTTGATTTTAAGTTCCTCTTTAACCTTCTGTTAGTAAAGATTTTGACTTTGAAACCCGCAGTTACTATAAATTTGATCTATTCTTAAGAAATAAATTATAATTAAAAACATCAGGTATCAAAACATCAATTCAATACTTTTAAGAGTATCATTATAAACTATCCTCATGAACCTATTTGATCACATTCGCACCGGTAACATTGCAGAAGTTAAACGACTTATAAAGGAAGATCCTTCTTTAGTAGAAACTAAAGATTCCAAGGGATTTTCTCCACTGGTTATGGCTTCCTATTATGAGCAATACGAAATCGCTAAACTTCTTCTTGAAGCAGGAGCAAACGTAAATTCACGGGATGCTGCAGGAAATACTGCACTAATGGGAATTTCCTTTAAGGGATATCCTGAAATTGCTGAATTATTAATAGAAAATGGTGCCGATGTAAATGTGCAGAATGTAAACGGTGCTACAGCCCTCATCTATTCTGCTACCTTTGGACAACAAAAAATTGCAGAATTATTGTTAACTCATGGGGCTTACAAAAATATAAAGGACAATAAAGGAAATACAGCTTATGATCACGCAAAAATGCAGGGGAATCCCTCCCTTCAAGAATTGCTTAAAGCATAATTTTTGAACATAAAAAAAGCCGTTTTTTTTAAAAAACGGCTTTTTTGTACTTGTAATTCTGTTATTTCTTTTCCACTACAGGCTCGTTCAATTTCCTGCTCATTTCCATAGAAATCGAAGAACGATCGAAAGTAATTTTTCCTGCACCGGTTTCAATAATTACCGCATTATTTTTTTCACTAAAATCAACGATTTTACCATGCATCCCGCTTTTGGTAACTATACGGTCACCTCTTTTAAGCTCAGATGCGAAGGTTTTTTCCTGTTTAGCTCTTTTCATTTGCGGGCGTATCATAAAGAAATACACCACGACAAACATTAAAATAATAGGGGCAAACTGTGATATTTGTTCCATAAAATGGTTTAGAAGCTAATTATATTCCGGCTGCACCTGCAGTAGCAGCAGCACCTTCCACAAAAGCTTTAATTCTTATTTCTTCAGTTCCTTTTTCTGTATTGGCTTTAATAGTTACCACTTTAGTAACCTGGCCTTGTCCAGATCCATCATACTTAACGGTCATTTGACGGGTTTCTCCCGGAGCAATAGACTCCCCTTTAGGTACATCTGGAGTAGTACATCCACAAGTTGCAGTAGCATCGGTAATTACCAATGGAGCTTTACCTGTGTTTGTAAATTTAAAAACGTGCTCAACAGTTTCTCCTTTGGCAATAGTCCCAAAATCAAATTCCTGCTCTTCAAACGCCATTTCAGGATAATAAACTTCCTGAGCATCACGCTCTGCCGCTGCTTCTACATTCTCTGCCTGTACTTTGCTTGAAGCATCATCCTTACAGGAAGTAAAGAACATTGCGCCAAAAGCCGCTAAAACTAAAATTCCTTTTTTCATAATTATCTTGTTTAAATTCAAACGTTAAAAATACAATATTTTTTGAACTACATAAGGCCTCTGCCCATTTTCTTTAATCGCTTTTCTTCTTCATATTCCTTGGAAAGTTTATCCAAAACCCCGTTAATAAAGATACTGCTCTTGGGTGTACTGTATTCCTTCGCTATTTCCAGGTATTCATTTATCGTAACCTTTACGGGAATAGATGAAAAATACAGGAATTCACAAATGGCCATCTTTATTAAAATTGTATCGATTTCGGCTATTCTTTCCTTATCCCAATTAGGAGTTTTCCCTTCCATTTCCTGGCTTAACTCTTCATCGCGAACGTGAACCCGTCTAAAAAGGTTGGTGGCGAATTCTTCATCTTCCGGAGATTTGAAGAGCTTTGGAAGCTTTGCCTCCTGGGGAGAATCTTCTTTTAATTTGTTCAGAAATTTTAAGATAGCGGTGTTTACCAGTGGCAGATCATCCAACCAGGTAAGTTTGGAATCTTCCAGGTAATCATACAATTTTTCGTTGGGGGCAATAACCTCCTTAAGCAGATAAATAATAAAATCCTTATCCTCCTTGAAACTGGAGGTGCGGGTAGACATGTAGGTTTCGAAAGCCGGACTTTTTCGCACTTCTTCCCAAAGAATCGCAACATATTCATTATCGCGGTTCCAGTGGGTAATTTTTCTTTCTTCCAGTTGATCCTGAAGATTGTTGTTGTTCTCCAGAATGCTTATTACACGGTTATTAATGAATTTTTTGTTGGGATCTTTATCCTCACTGGTAGCAAGGAATTTCTTCTGGGATATTTCCAGGTAATTTTCCGAGTAGGCCTTAATTTGAATGATCATACTTAACTGAAGCAGGAACAGATCATACATCTCCTTCATACTCTTTATCAAAAATTTCTCCTCGGCCTGGAAATTCTTGTTCTGGCTTTGGTGAAATGCGTAAAGAGATTGCATCACTTTCACTCGAATATGTCTTCTGGTCAACATAAGTTTAAAAGAACTTTTAAAAATTAGTAAGGCGAAAGAATGTTCTTTCGCCTTGCAAAAATAGTATTTATTTCAAACTACCTAGTTCAAATTTGTTCTTTTTCTATCATTGATTCTTTGCTGTGCAACCTGAAGTGCGGCATAGTGAGTAGTAATATCTCTTTGAGCAGCAGTTTTAAGAATTTCTAAAGTGGTATTGTAGATATTTTCAGTCTTACGCATGATCTCATTCCTGTCATAACCTTCAAGTTCTGCATACACATTTATAATCCCTCCGGCATTGATCAGGAAATCGGGAGCATATACTATTCCTCTTTCCTGAAGGATCTTACCGTGAACTTTTTCTTCAGCTAATTGATTATTAGCAGCACCGGCAATAATAGAAGCTTTGATCCTGTTAACGGTTTCGTCATTAATAGTTGCTCCTAAAGCACAGGGAGAGTAAATATCCACATCTGCCTCATATACATCACCATTATAGATTTTTGCTCCGTATTTTTTACTTACTTCTTCAAGACGTGCAGGATTAATATCACTAATAAGAATATTTGCACCTTCATTACTTAAATGCTCAACAAGAGATTCCCCCACGTGGCCAATTCCCTGTACCAGCACTTTTCTCCCGTCAAGATCATTACTGCCAAACTTATATTCTGCCGCAGCTTTCATTCCCATAAAAACGCCATAAGCAGTAATAGGAGAAGGATTTCCTGCCCCACCTTTAGATTCAGAAATTCCGGTTACAAAGGGAGTTACCTCTCTTACAATATCCATATCTTCGGTATCCATACCTACATCTTCTGCAGTAATATACTTACCACTTAATGAGTGTACAAATTCCCCGAATCTTCTCATTAATTCGGGTGTTTTTTCAGTTTTTGCATCTCCAATTATAACAGCTTTACCTCCACCAAGATTTAAACCTGTTATTGCACTTTTAAAGGTCATACCCCGCGAAAGACGAAGGGCGTCATTAAGAGCTTCCCATTCACTGCTGTATTTCCACATTCTGGTACCTCCTAAAGCAGGCCCTAAAACAGTATTGTGAATACCTATTATTGCCTTTAAACCTGTATCTTTGTCATTGCAAAAAACAACTTGTTCGTGATCATCGAATGATAACTGGCCAAACACCGGCCCCGAAGATTTAAGTTCATTTGCGTTTAAAACGTCAACTTGCATAGCTTATAATTTAAAATAGAAAATTTCCATTTTGGAAAAATCACGGTGCAAAAATAAATAATATTTTAATTTCCCCGTTTAATTCCACCCTGAAAATGAGAATTTAGCAAAATTTGGCGGGAAACTAATTTTATGAAGGAGTTACAGCATTTAAATAAATATTTCTATAAATATAAATGGAAGCTCATCCTGGGCTTTCTCATTACCATTGTTGCCCGCATATTCGCTCTTTATCCTGTACAATTCATTGGTGAATCTACCGGGGTTATTGAAAGTTATGTGACCGGGGAGATTACAGATCCTGAACTTTTGCGGGATGAGCTCTTTTATAATATCCTTTTAATTATCGGGGCTACTCTTATTTCAGCATTTTTCACTTTCCTAATGAGGCAAATGTTCATTGTGGTTTCCCGGCACATGGAGTTTGATCTTAAAAATGAAGTTTACCAGCAGTACCAGCGCCTGTCCCTAAACTTTTACAAAAAGAACCGTACGGGAGACCTTATGAACAGGATAAGTGAAGACGTTTCTAAAGTGCGGATGTACCTTGGTCCCGCTATCATGTATAGTGTGACCACCCTTACTCTTTTTGTTGTAGTAATATGGTATATGGTGGAAACAGCACCTCTTCTAACCCTTTACACGGTCGCTCCCCTGCCAATTCTTTCTTTTGCTATCTACAAACTTAGCGTCGCAATAAACAAAAGAAGTACCGTGGTACAACAATACCTTTCGAAGTTGAATACTTTTACCCAGGAAAGCTTTAGCGGAATTTCAGTAATAAAATCCTATGGGCTGGAACCTCAAACCAATGATAATTTTATTGAGTTATCCAACGGCAGTAAAGAGAAGAATATAGATCTGGTAAAAGTTCAGGCTTTCTTTTTTCCGCTGATGGTTTTGTTGATTGGGGTAAGTAATACTCTGGTAATTTTTATCGGGGGAAGGCAGGTAATTAATGGGCAGATCGAGATAGAGATCATCGTAGAATTCCTTTTATATGTTAATATGCTTACCTGGCCGGTAGCGACTGTTGGGTGGGTAACATCAATAATTCAGCAGGCAGAGGCATCACAGGCAAGGATCAATGAATTCCTGAAAGAGGAGCCCCAGATTAAAAACAATCATCTTGCACCATCAAAAATCCAGGGAGATATTGAATTTAAGAATGTGAGTTATACTTATGAAGACACCAACATAACCGCACTTAGAAATATCTCTTTTAAAGTGGGACGTGGTGAAACTTTAGCCATAATTGGTAAAACAGGATCGGGTAAATCTACTATCCTTGAGCTGGTGGGAAGGCTTTATGATGTGGAGCAAGGAGAGATTACAATCGACGAAAAAAATATCAAGGATTTGAATCTTTATGATTTACGCGATAGTATAGGTTATGTACCCCAGGATGCCTTTTTATTTAGCGACTCCATTAGAAATAACATTCGCTTTGGTAAAACAGATGCTACAGATGAAGAAGTGAAAGAGGCAGCAAAAAATGCTTCAGTTCATAAGAATATCAAGAATTTCCCAAAGGATTATGATACGGTTCTTGGCGAACGTGGAATAACTTTATCAGGAGGTCAAAAACAAAGAGTTTCCATTGCAAGGGCTTTGATCCACGACCCCCGGATTCTTCTTTTTGATGATTGTCTTTCAGCAGTAGACACAGAGACTGAAGAGGAAATATTAGGCAATCTCTTCAAAATTTGTAAGGATAAGACTACTATAATTGTTAGCCATAGAATTTCTTCAGCCAAAAATGCAGATAAGATAATTATTCTGGAAGATGGCGCTATTGTTCAGCAAGGGTCGCATCAGCAGTTAATTCAGGAGGGCGGATACTATAAGGAATTATATGCAAAACAGCTCAGCGAAAAAGAAATGTGAAAATAAGTTGTAAAATGTTAAAAATTTTTAGATTTTTGACTATTACTTTTAACGAACATTTAAGATTTATTTTATGAGTGAAAATGGAATGATGGAGAAAGATGAAATTTTCTCTAAAGTATTACGAGCAGGAAGACGCACTTATTTTTTTGATGTAAGGGCCACCAAAGCTGATGATTATTACCTCACCATTACTGAGAGTAAAAAGTTTACAAATGCCGATGGATCTTTTCATTACAAGAAACATAAAATCTATTTGTACAAGGAAGATTTTGAAGGCTTTACTGAAATCCTTAACGAAATGACCAGTTACATCGTTGATGAAAAAGGCGAAGAAGTTATTTCTGAAAGACACCAGAAGGACTTCAAAAAAGAATATGAAGAAGGCGATGAAGTAGAAGTTACAAGCGCTACTTCCCCTGAAAAATTTACAGATATAAGCTTTGAAGATATATAATTAGTAAGATTACATATTAATGTTCGAAACCGCTCCAAATAATTGGAGCGGTTTTTTTATATTGTACATCTAAAATATTTTAACATAATGAGATATATAATTTATTCCCTACTGGCTCTTGCCGGTTTCCAATTACAGGCCCAGGAAGACCTTGATCTTTCCTATTATTTACCAAATGATGTTACTTACAACCCAGACATTTCTACTCCCGAAGAAGTTCTGGGATTTACACCGGGGGAATGGCATGTGAGTCACGATAAGCTGGTGAATTATATGAAGGTTTTGGCAGAGGAATCCCCAAGAATTTCTATGGAAACCCGTGGCACCACTTATGAAGGAAGACCATTGGTACTATTGACAATTACTTCCGAAGAAAATCATGCAAACCTGGAGCAGATAAGACAGAATCATCTTCAACTTACCAGGGAAGGCGCTAAAAACGTCAATACGGCCAATATGCCTATCGTTGTGAACCAGGGATTCTCAATTCACGGGAACGAAGCCAGTGGTTCAAATGCTGCTCTTTTAGTGGCTTATCACCTGGCTGCAGCCCAGGGAACGGAAATAAATGATCTTTTAAAAAATACTGTAATACTTTTTGACCCTGCGTTTAATCCCGATGGTTTACAAAGATTTGCCAGCTGGGTAAACACCAATAAAGGAAAAAATTTAGTGTCAGATCCACAGGATCGGGAATATAGCGAAACCTGGCCGGGCGGGAGAACGAATCATTACTGGTTCGACATGAACCGCGACTGGTTACCGGTACAGTTACCGGAATCCAGTGCAAGACTGGAAACTTTTCACAAATGGCATCCAAACATTCTTACCGACCATCATGAAATGGGTTCCAATTCCACTTTTTTCTTTCAACCCGGGATTCCTTCGCGAACCCATCCTTTAACTCCGCAAATGAACCAGGAACTAACGAAAGAGATTGGAACTTACCACGCAGCTGCTTTAGATAAAATTGGCTCTCTTTATTATACTGAAGAAGATTACGACGATTTTTACTACGGAAAAGGTTCCACCTTTCCAGATGTGCAGGGAAGTGTAGGAATATTATTTGAGCAGGGAAGCTCCCGCGGGCACGTACAGGAAACCGATAACGGCCTGCTTACTTTCCCTTTCACGATTAGGAACCAGTTTACAGCAGCATTGTCTACTTTGAAGGCTGCTGAAAATATGAGGGAGAAAATGCTGAAATATCAGCGGGATTTTTACACCAATGCGAGAAACTCTGCAGGAAAAGGAGCTTATGTTTTTGGAAATTCCGAAGATCCGAATATTGCGTATCACTTAGCTGAAATATTAAAAAAACAACAGGTAGAGGTCCACAGATTAAATGAAGATTTCCAGGCAGATGGTTCTACGTTTAAAAGAGGAACTGCTTATATCGTTCCTAAAAACCAGAGACAGCACAGGCTTGTAGAGGCTATGTTTGAAAAAAGAACCACTTTTGAGGACAGCTTATTCTACGATATTTCGGCCTGGTCCTTCCCTTTGGCATTCGATGTGGATTTTAGTGAAAATGCCAATTTAAAATTTGCAGGTGAAAAAATTGAAACTCTTGAAAAGCCACAGGTGGCGGTACCGGAAAAAAGTAGTTATGCCTATCTATTAAAGTGGAATGACTACTATGCGCCCAAGGCTTTAAATATGATCCTGAACAAGGACATCAGAGCATCGGTTGCAATGACACCATTTGAGGCAGGCAGTAAGAAATATGACTACGGGACTATGATGATCCCTGTTCAAAACCAGACATTAAACCCCGATGAGCTTCACCAGTTTCTAACAAAAGTTTCCCGGGAATCTAATGTAGAGATCGTTGCTACGCCAACCGGTCTTACAAAAGGGGTAAGCCTTGGTAGTAACCAGTTAAGGGCCCTGGAGGCACAGGAAGTTGCTATAATCGTAGGTGACGGAATAACTTCTTACGACGCCGGTGAGATCTGGCATTTATTTGATCAGCGATATGATATCAAGTTGACTAAGCTGGACACCAGGAACTTTGGTCGTGCCGATCTTAGCAGGTATACAGATATCATTTTACCAAACAGCTGGGGAAATGCGCTTAGTAAAAGCGATGCAGACAAGTTAAAGCAATGGGTGCGTAGCGGCGGAACTCTTATTGGTTATAAAAATGCTGCAAACTGGTTTAAAAGCAACGAATTCCTGAAACTTGATTTTCTTGAGAATGATGTGAAAGCTAAAAATGTAACTTTCGAGGAGGCGAGCGATTTTAGAGGAGCTCAGGGAATTGGCGGTGCTATTTTCCAGGCAAAACAAGATCGTTCACACCCGGTAAATTTCGGATATAAAGACGACAAAATAGCCTTGTTCAGAGATACTACAATTTTCCTGAAAGCAGATTCCACAAGCTATAAAAATCCAATCCAGTACACCAAAGATCCATTATTGAGCGGTTATATTAGTAAACCAAATCTAAAACTGATCTCCAATACCGTTCCTTTCAAACATGAAAGTATGGGAAGAGGAAATGTTATTTTGTTTACCGATAATACAAACTTTAGGGCTTTTTGGTATGGAACCAACAAATTGTTGATGAATGCCATCTTCTTTGGAGATGAAATGTAAAATTAAGTTACATTAGATTTAATTTTGAAAAGATGAAAAGAGCTGTTTTAGCGGGTTTATTTGCTGTACTGTTCACTGTAACGGCGTGCAATACGGTTGGTGAAAGTTCTCTGGAAGTTAATAGCAGATGGGAGCTGGTTGAATCTAAAGTTAGCATTGGAGGCCCTGCACAATTCACTCCGACAGATCAAGTTGAGTTTGTAGAGATCTTAAGCAGTAACGAGATCAGGAATACCAATGGCTGGTGCGGGGAAGGTGAACCCACAACTGCACCCTATGCTAGTGGAGTTATTAATATTAATTGTAACATGAACTCTGTGCTCAATTTCTCAATAGACGATGATATTATGATCATTAGCAATCCCGCCTGTATTGAAGGCTGCGAATACAAATACCGAAGAGTAAAAAGCTAAAAATAAGAACTGCCTCAGAAAATTCTGAGGCAGTTTTATTTTAATCCCTATTGATTACTAATAAGATTCTTTTCTTTTTATCCATCTCAAAGCTTCTTCCCTCTCTTCAGGTTCAAAGAACCGGATATTGGCAGAAGTAAACGGCTTCATTACCTGGGTCAATTTTTCCTCCCAGTCTTTTGCACCTACCATAGCTATTTTTTCCAGTTGGTTTGCATGTTTGAAATCAAATTTCAGGTCACGCCAGGCTGCATTTAAATCCCAGCCTTCAAAATTCTCCATTTCAAAATACCAGCTAATTTTATCATATTGCCGCTCCTTTTCTTCCAGAATCGGTAACATTATATCATAATCAGATTTATTCAGTTTTCCTGTTGCTTTTGTAGCTACTAAATTTCCATCCGTATCGTCCAAGATCTTTATCATCGTCTTCGTTTTTCTTTAATTTAGAGAAACTTCAGCTCAAAGAAAAGGATAAAGAGTTAAGATTCAGCAAAAATCCGGAAACAGAATTTACAACCTGATCTTAATTCCGCCATTGATGACAAATCCATCTACCGGGGCATAAATATCCCGGAATTGCGGATTGGAGATGGTACCTGTGAAAATAGAATCAAACCTGGTTTGACGGGTATCGGTAAAATTCTCAAAATTCAGAAATATGGAAAAATCTTCCCATAACCTCTCCATCATTAATCCGAAGATCCAGTACTGTTGTCCCACTAATCCGTCATTAAGTTGCTGCGGACTAAAATAATAAGCCTCCAGTCCTATTTTCCACTTCTCCTCTACTTCATACATCAAAACATTGTTGAGACGATGAGTGGCTACCAAAGGCATTGGGGTTGTTTCCCCATTGTAATGCTGATTAACATCTGCCAGGGTATAGCCAGTGAAAAGTTTAAAATCGTTGTACCCAAACGTAAAATTGGCTTCAATTCCCCTGGTATCAATATAACCTTCAGGCTGCAAATATTCAAATAGGCTGATTGCAGTATTCGTAAGAATTAAAGGGTTATCCACTTTTGTATAGAAAAAAAGGACATTCGCCGTAAAATCAATGGTCTCAAACAAACTGTTCCTGTAATTAATATCCAGGTTTCCACCAATAGATTCTTCGGCTTCGGTATTATCCACATCTATAGGCAGTACGTTCCGGAACTGCAATCTTTCGGCATCTTCAGTAAAAACAGTAGGAGTTTTATATCCTAACCCTCCTCCTATCCTTGCGGTCCAGTTATCACTAAAATTGAACATCCCTGAAATTCTTGGCAATACGAACCATCCGTATTCATTTTGATAATCGGTTCTCAAACCCGTTTCCAAACTAAACAGCGGGCTCACCTTCCAGTTATTCTGAATAAATGCACCGTAGGTGACATGGTTATAATCTACTGCTTCCACACCTCGCCTGTTGGTTTGGTCAAACTTGTCTATCCATAAATTCAAGCCTGCAATCCATTCAAGATCATCCTCTCCAAAATTGTAGGAAGCTTCATTATAGGAAGCGAATTGATCTCCGGAAAAGGTGAAATCAGGAATCTCAATTTTTCTCTCAAAAAAGCTGAAACTGTTTTTAATACTTAAAAAAGATTCATCCTCAAATAATTTGCTAAAACCTGCACGGGTGGTGATCCTGTCGGTATTATTCCTTTCATAATAAGGATCCTCTACATCCTCTCCTTTAATGAAATCAATATTTCCACCGGTGCGCTCCTCCACAACTGTACTCACCCCAATATCCAGAGTGGTGCGATCATCAAAATAATAGAACAAACGGGGGTTAATGGTATATCTCCGGAATTCAGGAATAGCAGTTAATCCAATATCTGCAGGATCGTAAGGTGTACCAATATTATACGAAGCAAAAACAGTGGTGCCTACTTTTCCGAAGGTATTGGAATAGAATCCACTAACATCCAGTCCTAAAGCTGAAGTTGCATTTAAAAGCAAATCTATTTCCTGTTCCTCGGTGGGAGTTTTTGAAACCAGGTTCACCAATCCTGCAATCGCACCTCCCCCATAAAGAGTGGAAGAAGCTCCTTTTATTACTTCAACCTGCTTAAGGTCTAAAGGGACAATTTGTAAAAGGCTCAACCCTCCCGAAAAACCAGCATATAGGGGATAACCATCCTTTAAAAGTTGGGTATATTTCCCATCGAGTCCCTGTATCCTTATACTGGAGTTATACGAAGTAGCAGACGTTTGCTGGGTTTGGATCCCGGTGGTTTCATTTAGCAACATCCTGATATCCCCGGGTTTCATATTTCCCTTTTCCTCCAGTTCCTCTCCACTAATCACCTCCACCCGGGTTGGGAGATCCACAATGGTTCTCCGCGACCTGGTGGAAGAAATTATAACTTCTTCCATTTCTTCTCCCGCTGGTTGCAGGGAAATTTCAATGAGATCCTGATTTTCTTCTGGAAAGGTGACAGGAATTTCTTTGGGTAAATATCCCAGGTAACTTACTAAAAATACCTGTTCTCCATTTGGAATTTTTTCTATTTGCACCAGTCCTTCCTCGTTTGCCATAGCACCCATGCTTAGCCCCTTAACCAGCACATTGGCGCCCATAAGAGGAGTCCCGGTTTCAGCATCAGTAATACGGGCGGTAAAAGTGTTTTGACTAAAGGAAATTCCGGAAATTAATAATGCTGCAAACAGCAATATTTTCTTATACATTTTATGATTCTTAAGTTAATGTCTTAAATTTATGATGAAATTTCATAGCGAAAAGGCATTAACCCAGCCGTGGCGGCTGCCAGATATTATTAATGATTACACCGGTGATCCCGTGCCCAATATAATCGGCAGTTTGATCTACAGGTAAATTGAAAGTGAAAGTATCTTCTTCAGGAGAATTTTGAATGGTAAAACCGGCACAGCTTCCACAATTTAAGAATGGAGAACAGGAATCTTCACACTCTCCCGGAGCTTCTTCCTTGTGTTGATCTTCAGCTTCAGCCACAACTTCATCTCCACATTCCACAAATGTACAGCAGGGAATAGCGCTTAGGGAAATTACAAGGAAGGCTATAAGAAATCCGCCGATTTTCATTTGGCAAAATTACAAATTTTATCCTATTCTCAAGCCGTTTTCAACTTTTAAGCCGGGATGCAGGAGCACTACGTCCCCGTCTTCCCCTACTGCTCCAAGAATAAGACATTCACTCATGAAGTTGGCTATTTGTTTCTTCGGAAAATTTACAACAGCAACTATCTGCCGGTTGAGAAGATCTTCTTTAACATACAACTTGGTTATTTGAGCTGAAGTTTTTCTGACTCCAATCTCCTTTCCAAAATCTATTTTTAACTGAAAAGCGGGGGTTCTGGCTTCAGGAAAATCTGAAACATCCAAAATAGTACCCACCCTCATTTCGACTTTGGCAAATTCCTTCCAGCTAATCTCCATTACCTGAAAAGATTATCAATGACCCAGGCCGGGCCGATTAGTAAAAACTGAAGGTCTTTTAAAAAAGAAGGTTTTTTACCTTCCACTTTGTGCCCGTAGAACTGTCCTACCCAGGCAACGGCAAAGATTATTAGCGAGACCAGCCATAATGGAGCGATTAAAGACAAATAGTAATTCCCCAGGATGCAGAGGAAAGCAAAGATCAGGATCTTTACTCCCATGATAAAAGACAATCGAAAATAAAAGAGTAACACAAGTGCAAGTACAGGAACTGCCCAGTTTTCTATTAATGGATAATCCCCTTCCAACAGTGTGGAAAGAAAGGCGGGAGGAATGCTCATTATTAAACCAACAATAGAAAAGAATATCGCAGGTACACAAAAATAATGAATTGCTTTATTGGTTTCGTTCTGGTGGCTAACGGCGTATTCAGAAAACCATTGATCTAAAGTTCTCATAGAAAAAAGGGTAAGTAAGACCAGAACAAGATAGTAATTTTGCCATTATTCCGAAGCAAATTCGTAAATTAAGGAACTGAATAAAATCAAAGGATTTATGGCTCGAACAGCTTCAAAAATGTTACCGTTGGGAACAAAAGCTCCCCACTTTGAACTTATAGATGTCTTAACCAATAACAGGCGCAGTTTAGAAGATCTTAAAGGTGAAAAAGGAACAGTAATTATGTTTATTTGTAACCACTGCCCTTTTGTAAAGCATGTAAATGAGGAAATTGTAAGGCTGGCAAATGATTACAGGGTAAGTGGGTTTGGTTTTATAGCAATAATGAGTAATGATGTGGAGAGTTATCCCGATGACCACCCAGACCTTATGTGGAAAAATGCCCGTAAACATCATTATCCTTTTCCTTACTTATACGATTCTACACAGGAAGTGGCAAAAGCCTATGATGCAGCCTGTACTCCCGATTTTTATCTATTTGATGCCGATCTTAAATTAATTTACCGGGGGCAGCTTGATGATTCCAGGCCCGGGAATGGTATCCCTGTAAATGGACGGGATCTTAGGGAAGCACTGGATTGTGTTTTAGCGAACAGAAAAGTATACCAGGATCAAAAACCCAGTATTGGCTGTAATATTAAATGGCGGGATGAAAAATACCAGCCAAAGAAAGATTCCAGCCAGGCAGAGGAAGCAGCGAAGAATATATTCCCGAAAGGATTTCGGGAATAAGCAAAAAAAAACCTGACAGGTTTTTGAAACCTGTCAGGTTTTGGTTCTTACTTCACAGCAACCAGCTCCACATCGAATATTAAAGTTGCATTTGGAGGAATTACTCCACCTGCTCCTCTTTCACCGTAGGCTAAATGAGACGGAATAACAAATCTTGCCTGGTCTCCAACATTTAAAAGCTGGATTCCTTCATCCCATCCTGAAATCACGTGCCCTTTTCCTAAAGGAAAATCGATAGGTTCATTTCTTTTGTAGGAAGAGTCGAATACAGTTCCATCACTCAACATTCCTTTATAATGAACTGAAACAGTTTTGCCTTTTTCAGCTTTAGGACCGTTTCCTTTTTCTTCAATTTTATATCGGAGTCCGCTTGAAGTTTTTTCAAATCCCTGGGAAATTTCTCCTAAAAGTTCTTCCTGTTGTTTCTTAGCGGCAGCTTCTCTTTCAGCTTTTGCCCCGGTAAAAGAACGGAATTCTTCAACAGGTTTGAATTTCTTCGCGTCTTCTCCTTCTCTAATAATTTCGAGCTTTTCGATCTTGTCTCCCTGCTTAATGGCATCAACTACATCCTGTCCTTCAACAACATTTCCAAACACGGTATGTTTACCATCCAGCCATGGAGTTGCCGTGTGAGTGATAAAAAATTGACTTCCATTAGTACCGGGACCTGCATTGGCCATAGAAAGTTTTCCGGGGGCATCATGCTTTAGGTCGGGATGAATTTCATCTTCGAAGTTATATCCCGGGCCACCGGTTCCGTTTCCTTTAGGGTCCCCACCCTGGATCATAAAATCTGGAATTACCCGGTGAAATTTAAGTCCGTCGTAATATGGTTTTCCCTGTGGGATGGCTTTATTTTCAAGATTTCCTTCGGCAAGGCCTACAAAGTTACCTACCGTACCGGGAGTTTTTTTGTATTCCAGTTCTACAAGGATCTCTCCTTTTGAAGTGTGAAATTTTGCATATAATCCGTCTTGCATACTATTTTTTTTAGTTAGGATTACAAAGATAATCAAATGTTTGGTTTTGGTTTTTGTTCAGGAGTTGTAGAACTGGTCATCTCGACAGAATGAGCAATTTGCGGTAGCGAATAACGAATGACGAGAGATCTCACTAGGTGAAGCAGGATTAAAGTTTCCCGCTGAACCCGCAGGCTTATATCCGCAGAACTCGCAGGGCAGTATAATAGGAGATTAGAAAAACTACAGGTGCATTACTAAAAAGAGATTCTTTCGAAACCCGCACTCGCGGCTTCCTCAGAATGACAAAAAACGGTAAACACCCCGCCTTGCGGGGCAGGACAAACGGAAA
>CAZXEY010000055.1:0-19263 GCA_964639695.1 uncultured Antarcticibacterium sp.
CTCTGGAAAGAACTGTTATTGATACCAGGACAGAATTTTACAGTAGCCTTGACCATCTTGAGCACGATTTTGCCGATGTGAAGGGGCAGGAATCCATTAAGCGTTGCATGGAAATAGCGGCAGCAGGTGGTCATAACATTATATTAATAGGGCCACCGGGTGCAGGTAAAACAATGCTGGCAAAAAGGCTTCCGAGTATTTTGCCTCCAATGACTTTGCACGAAGCTTTGGAAACGACGAAGATCCATAGCGTAGTTGGTAAGGTAAAAGATAATGTGGGACTTATGTCTCACCGTCCCTTTAGAAGTCCCCATCACACCATAAGCGATGTGGCATTAGTCGGAGGGGGAGCATATCCCCAACCTGGAGAAATTTCCCTGTCCCATAACGGGGTACTATTTCTTGATGAATTACCCGAATTTAAAAGAGGAGTTCTGGAAGTAATGCGGCAACCTTTGGAGGACAGGGAAGTGACAATCTCCAGGGCTAAATTTACAGTTACTTATCCTTCCAGTTTTATGCTGGTGGCAAGTATGAACCCCAGCCCCAGCGGATATTTCAATGACCCCGATGCTCCTTTAAGTTCTTCGCCGGCAGAGATGCAGCGATACCTCAGTAAAATTAGTGGGCCTCTCCTGGACAGGATCGATATTCATATAGAAGTGACACCGGTACCTTTCGAGAAGTTAAGTGAAGAAAGAAAAGGGGAAAGCAGCGTGGAAATACGAAAAAGGGTTTCTAAAGCACGGCAGCTCCAAACCATACGATTTAAATCTTTTGATAAAGTACATTACAATGCCCAAATGAGTGTGAAGCATATTGCAGAATTTTGCCAGCTCGAGGAGGGTTCAAAACAGCTTCTAAAAACAGCAATGGAGCGACTTAACCTTTCGGCCCGTGCGTATGACAGAATTTTAAAAGTTTCACGAACCATTGCCGATCTTGAGGAAAGTGAAAATATTAAAGGTTCCCATTTAAGTGAAGCTATTCAATACAGGAGCCTGGACAGGGAAGGTTGGCTTGGTTAAAAAGAAATTCCATAGTTAACTTTTTAATACATTTGAAATCAGAAAAAAAATTATCCCCATAAAATGAAACATATATTGATTGCAGGCTTTTTAATTCTTTTAGCAGGATGCAAAGGTGAAAACAGGTTGGAAGCTGAGAAGAAGGAAGCAGAAAAAAATGATACCCTTGTTGAATCTGGAAATGCCTTAGATTCCTTTTTAGAAACTGCAGCCGTGGAATTAAACCTGGAACAAGCAAATAAATTAGCAAAACTACCTTTAGCTTGTATAAATACCGAATATCCCAATAAATTGGGGCAAACTTTAGGTGGAGCAAAAGATCTTCAATCTCCAAAAGAATTACATCCTGCTTTTTATGGATGTTTTGACTGGCATTCCTCGGTTCACGGTCATTGGACACTTGTGCGCCTTTTAAAGCAGTTTCCGGAGCTGGACCAGGCTGAATTAATAAAAGAAAAGCTATTACAATCTCTATCTAAAGAAAACATCCAGGCTGAAATAAAATATTTTCAGTCTGAACAGAATAAAGACTACGAAAGAACCTATGGATGGGCCTGGTTATTAAAGCTTGCAGAAGAGATCTATACGTGGGAATCTGAAACCGGTGTGGAATTATCCAAAAACATAAAACCCCTTGCAGATCTTATCGTGGAGAGATACGAAGAATTTTTACCAAAACTTATTTATCCTGTTAGGGTTGGGGAACATACAAATACTGCATTTGCCTTAAGTTTTGCTCATGATTATGCAGTTGCAACAGGAGATGAGGATTTCAAAGCCTTGATTGAAAAGCGGGCAAAGGAATTCTATTTAAAGGATGATGCTTGTCCCCTGGTATGGGAGCCAAGCGGTTTCGATTTTCTTTCTCCATGTTTTCAGGAAATCGATATTATGAGAAAGGTGTTACCTAAAGGTGCTTTTTCTTTATGGATGGATGATTTCATGCCTCAACTGAAAAATCAGGATTTTACAATAAAGGTAGGGGAAGTATCTGATCGTAAGGATGGAAAATTGGTTCACCTTGATGGATTGAACTTTAGCCGCGCCTGGGTTTTCTATAATCTTGCCAATCAATATCCTGAAACTTATGGTCATTTGAGGCCAATAGCCAATGAACATGTAGCCTATTCCTTTCCTAATCTGGTTGGGGATAGTTATGAGGGGGGACACTGGTTGGGAAGTTTTGCTTTGTATGCTTTAAATCAAAGAGTAAAGCAGGAGTGAAAAACTGGTTTAAAAATGTTGGCCCGGGAGTATTGGTCTCTGCTGCATTTATAGGGCCAGGAACTGTTACAGTATGTACTCTTGCAGGTGTTCAATTTCAATATGCCCTTCTTTGGGCACTGCTATTATCAATCATTGCGTGTATCGTACTCCAGGAGATGGCTGCAAGGCTTGGGATCATTTCTCAGCAGGGATTAAGTGAAACGATAAGAGAGCAAATAAAGAACCCCTTCTTAAGGGGTTTAGCACTGGTTTTAATATTCTCTGCCATTGTCGTAGGAAATGCTGCCTATGAAGCAGGAAATATAACCGGAGCAGTTCTTGGGATTACTGCCATTACTTCTCCTGTAGATGTGCAAATTGGGAGCTTTAGCCTCAACATTTGGAGTATTGTCATTGGAGTTTTTGCTTTTGTTCTATTGGCAATTGGAAATTATAAAGTACTGGAACGGGTATTTATTAGCCTGGTAATTTTAATGAGTATTTCTTTTCTGGTTACGGCATTTCTTGTTCAGCCAGATTTTATTGAAATAACGAAAGGATTATTTGTGCCCTCCCTGGAAAATGGGGATATTCTTACTGTTATTGCTCTCGTTGGGACTACTGTAGTGCCTTACAACCTTTTCCTGCATGCTTCACTTGTTGGAGAAAAATGGAAAGATGCAAAAGATCTCAAAGTTGCCCGGAAAGAGCTTGTAATAGCAATAGTCTTGGGAGGGATAGTTTCTATGGCAATAGTAATATCTGCTGCCGCCCCCAATTTAACATCGGTTACTTCTGCTGCCGATCTTGCTTTAGGGCTGGAACCGCTATTTGGAAGCTATGCTACGTGGTTTATTGCCATAGGGTTATTAGCTGCAGGGGTCACCTCATCTATTACAGCCCCTCTTGCTGCAGCTTATGTAGTAAAAGGTTGTTTGGGGTGGAAAGGAGGATTGAAATCAATTAAATTTAAAGCGGTTTGGGCCTCTATTATTACTTTAGGAGTATTCTTCTCTTCCTTACAATTAAAGCCGGTGGAGGTGATAAAATTCGCTCAAATTGCTAATGGTATCCTTCTGCCTGTAATTGCAATATTCCTGATCTGGATTGTAAACCGTACTGTAGTGATGGGGGAATTTAGAAATTCACTTAAGCATAATCTTGTTGGCGCCATAATAATAGGAATAACAATCTTTTTGGGTGCAAAATCTATTTATACTGTGCTAGGCGGCCTTTAAAATTTTATATTATGAAGACAATCCATATTAACTGCGATTTAGGCGAGGGGGGAGAAAACGACAAAGACCTTATGCAATTAATTTCTGCTTGTAATATTGCTTGCGGGGGCCATGCAGGCACTGTAGAAAGTATGCAGGAAACGGTTGCTTTGGCTCTCGAAAACAACGTTGAAATTGGAGCACATCCTTCTTATCCCGATAAGCAAAATTTTGGAAGAAGATCTTTATCAATTGCTGCCGATGAATTAAAACGTTCCCTGGTTGCTCAAATTTTAAGCCTTAAACAAATCACAGAATCTGAAGGTAGAAAATTGACTCATGTAAAGCCTCATGGAGCGCTTTATAATGATGCTGCAAAAGACGAAAAAATTGCCAAAATCGTTCTGGATTCCGTCAAAGAATTTGATCAAAATCTTAAGATTTATACTCCGGAAAAATCGGTTTTAAGGGAACTTGCAGGGGGTGAAATTCCACTCATTTTTGAGGCCTTTGCAGACAGAAATTACAACCCCGATTACAGCCTTGTTTCGAGAAAAAAAACAGGTGCCCTTTTAACCGAAAAGGAGGAGGTTTGGAGGCACCTTTTCCGAATGGTTTCTGAAGGTAAAATTGCTTGTGAAAATGGTGCAGAAATTTCAGTGGAAGCAGATACTTTTTGTGTTCATAGCGATACTCCAAATGCAGTTGAAATTTTACATTTTCTTCACGAAAAATTTGCTCAAAATAACATGAAAATTGCCCGCTCATGAGGATCTCTTTTCCTCGTGTTTTTCCGTTGGGGGAGAGGTCAATTCTGATCGAATTGGAGCCTGAAATTTCTCCTAAAACCCTGAAAAAAATTTTATATTATAAAAACGTACTGGAAGATCATTATATTAAAGAAAAAGTTGAAGTAATCAACACATACAACTCGTTGTTAATTAATTACATTTCTACTATAGAAAACCTCTATAATGAGGTTTTGGTGGTAAAAGGGCTACTTAAGGAGCCCAAGATAATTAAAAAAGCTGATTCCCGCCTATTCCATATTCCAGTTTGTTATGATGAAAAATTTGGCCTTGATCTTAGGTTGATTGGAGATAAAAATCAACTGAAAATTAATGAAATTATTTCCTTGCATTCTACTCCCGTTTATACCATTTATTTTATAGGTTTTCTACCCGGATTTTTATACCTGGGTGGACTGGATTCAAAACTCTTTTTTCCACGTAAAAATATTCCCCGTACAGAGGTTCTAAAAGGGGCTGTTGGTATAGGTGAAAAACAGACAGGAATTTACCCCAAAATGAGTCCCGGTGGATGGCAGATAATTGGCAATTCTCCTGCCTCTTTTTTTGATAAAAATACAGTTCCTCCCAGTAATTTTTCAGCCGGAGATAAAGTAAAATTTTATCCCATTTCAATGGAGGAACATCAGGAGATTTTGGAGCAGGTTGACCGGGGAAAATTCCAGCTAAAGCAAGAGAAATATCATGGGTGAAATAGAGGTAATAAAACCAGGTTTGTTTTCGACTATTCAGGATGCTGGTAGATTTGGATTTATGAAATTTGGTGTGCCTCAAAGTGGAGCTATGGATTCCTATGCAGCAAGATTTGCAAATCTAATTCTTCGAAATTCTTCTGATTCTGCTGTTTTAGAAATTACACAAACGGGTCCTGAATTACGATTTTCTCACCCTACAGAAATTGCGATTTGTGGTGCTGATATTTCCGCAGTAATAAATGGTATTCCAATAAGCAATAACAAGAGTTATAAAATTAATTCAGGTAATATTTTAAACTTTGCTCAAAGAAAATCAGGAAGCCGAGCGTATCTGGGAATTTCAGGAGGGTTTAAATCAGATGAGGTTTTGGGCAGTAAAAGTTGGTATGAAGGAATTACCGATAGCTACCGGCTGGAAAAGGGAATGTTTTTAAAATATACACCAATTGATCTTAAGAAGGGTCGTGTAAATACTGCGATAAAATTTAAACAGCATTATTTAAATACCAATATAGTATCTGTTTTTCCGGGTCCGGAATTTTATAATCTGAATGATGGACAAAGGGAGAGGCTTTTACAAAGTATGTTTTTGGTGGACAGGAGAAGTAACCGGATGGCTGTTCAGCTCTTGGAGGCGCTGGAGAACAATTTATCTCCTATAATTACGGGACCAGTAATTCCGGGATCGGTACAGTTAACACCTTCAGGAAAAATAATTATTTTAATGAGGGATTGCCAAACTACGGGTGGATACCCAAGGATACTGCAGGTTAGTGAAGAGGGCTTAAATGTAGTTGCTCAAAAAAATCCAGGGGATATCGTCAAATTCCATTTGTCGGCAGTGGAAAAAGGATATCTATAAAATTAAGAAGTGCCGTTAGAAATAATATTTAAAGCCCTACCTAAAAATATTCTTCTGAAACGGCACGTTCTAACCCTTAAACTTTTGTAAATAAAAATTAACTGTCCAAATTTAGACTTTGAATTAATTAAAATTAAGGGGAATTTTCCCCTTTTTATAGATCCCATAATTAGAAAAGTGCCGCACAGCAGGTTTCTATTAACAGCCCTACCTATTAACTCGTTCCTACCTTAACGGCACGTTTCTAACAATGCTAATTTCAATTAATAATATAAAAGTAAGGGTTGATGTAAAGGCAATCAAGGGGATTTTTCCCCTTTATTTCATATTTTAAAACTGCGGCGGTTATTTTATTTATTTTTAACTCAACCTAAAATTTAATTAGAAATGAAACCAACAAAATGCATAAGTGTAGAAAAAGCGAAGAGTATTCAAAAGGACTGGAAAGAATCGCGTGGAAAAGAGATCAAAAAAGCGCGGGGATATGAGGATACCTGCGAGTTCTGGTATAGTGTTGAAGAACTTGAGGAGTATTTGAACTATGTTAAAGAAAGATCTGCCGAACAGGGAATTACCAAACCCGGGATCAGGATTTATTTTGCTTCTTATCCTGAAAAGGACAATGAAAAAAGTTATAGTACAGTATTCCTGGCGCCTACAGGAGAAAAAACTTCCGATTCCCTCGCAGATGATAATGAGCTGGTGGAAAATAATTATACCATCGAACCATTTAATACAGTAATTGGTGGCAAACCCCCTAAAGAATACTAAATAAAAAAGTTTGTTAGATTATTATTTAAAGGAGATCCTCCCGGGACATTTGTTTGAGCTTTTGGCAGCTTTGGGAGGGACTTTTTATTTAATCAGGGTTCCTAAGGTAAAGCCCATTATAAAAGTATTCGTTTACTTCCTCTGGTTCATATTTTTTGTAGAGGTTACCGGATTGTACGCTCTTTTCAGTTATTTTAATTACAGTTTTTTTGAATTTGTAAAAGGCACCCGCTTTGAGAATAATTACTGGCTTTACAATTGCTTACACGTGGTATCCTATATGGTGTATTTCTATTTCTTTATCGAACATTTGGAATCCAGAAAAATAAAGCAATATTTGATATTCCTGGCCTGGTGTTTTTTTGCTTCCTCAATTGCGTTTCTAATATTTTCAGGAGTATTTTTTGTCAACTTTTCCTTTTATACTATAATAACAGGAACCTTAATTCTTGTTTTATGTATAGGAGCTTATTACTATCAGATGCTAAAGAGTGATAGGATATTAAACATGCATTACACTCCTACCTTTTATATATCAATAGGAGCGCTATTATGGCATTTGGTAGTAACTCCATTGCTTATCTATGGAAAGTATTATTCAACAACGAGTCCGGAATTTATTGAGATGTACGGCCTAATACTTGGAGCAGCAAATTTGTTTCTATATGGGATTTATTTATTCGGATTTATCTTTTGTTCCCAAAGATTGGAATACCAGGATTGAGGTTTGAAATAAAATAAAAAAGGAAGTGCCAGCTGAAGATAAAAATATGCCGTATAAGCCGTAGCAGAAATGAGAATTAAAATATAAAATATCCAGTAAATACGGGCCAGGGATACCATCAAGGATTTTCCAAAAGTTAATTCTAATTTAAATTTTTTATATCCAATTAGTTCAATTATAAGCTTTTTTGTTGGTGATGAGGTTTTTACTACTACCAGTTCGTTTGCTTATATTTTCGGTTCTTTTTTAATTATCTGTTATTACTTAGAATTATTTGGATCAGATCGTTTGTGGAATTTTAGTAAAGAGTTGCCGCTCTATATTTCTATAGGATTGTTAATTTATCAGCTGGGAATATCTCCTCTTTTTATTTATTAGAAAGTATATCTCTGTAAGCTGGAATTTTAGAAATTTTAGAGCTGGAGCCTTGATATAGGTAATGTTTTTTTGTTACTTGGTTTTCACCTATGGTTTTTTAACGTGGATCTTTAACGTTCCAAACAAGAATTACCTTAAATGGAGTAAGTACGGTTTGTGAAAGAAGTGTGCAGGATGATTTTACTTTTTCATTGCTCAAATTTGGAGATGTTTATAAAAGTATTGTTTATTAATAATCGATCATATTGCAAGAATACATCCTCTATAACTTTCTACCCACTTACCTTATGGAGGCAGGAGCAGCTATTGCGGGCATTTGGTATTTAAAAAGGAATCCAAATTCCCCACCGGAAATAAAAATACTAGTTGGATATCTTTGGTTAGTTGTATTCGTTGAATTATTAGGTTTATATCCTGCAATCGCATATTTGACTGACTATCAATATTTCTCTTATACAAAAGGTACTCCCTTGGAGAGGAATTACTGGCTGTACAATTCATTTACACTTTTTACAATTTTCACCTATTCCGTATATTTCATAGCTCAGCTGGAGAGTCTGAATAATCGATTCATTTTCAGGCTGCTTTTGGTGTTCTTTTTATTGGCGGCGACAATAAATTTGATATTTATCGAGGGTTTGTTTTTATCTTATTCGGGATTTAATTCAATTTTAGGAACTTTAATAATTGTTCTCCTTATTCTGTTTTATTATTATGAATTGCTTAATAATAATAAGCTGCTGGAATTTTATAAAAACCTGGCATTTTATATTTCTGTAGGGGTTCTAATCTGGTTCTTAGTGGTTACTCCAATATTTATCTACAGTACATATTTTAGTCTTATAAATCCTGAATTTGTTTCCCTTCAAAGTCTGGTATTAAAGATTTGCAATCTTTTTTTATATGGGATTATAATTACTGGTTTTTATATGTGTTCTGGAAAGAGAAATTTATTACAGAAACCGGAATAAAAAAAGTGCTGTTTGCAGTTGATATTAAGAGCCCTACCTAATAATATCTTCTTTAAAACAGCACTTTGTTTGGTATAGTTTAGAATAATTTAAACTAATAATTAAAGGTATTTTTTATGCATTTTCTTCACAAGGGGTTTTTTCCCCTTTCTCCATCCTTTATATGCACTATAATTCTTTTTCGTTTTAATATTTTCAGTATACTTGTTTGAGAATCCATCCAATTATGCTCGCAAAAGAAGAACTTTTACTTATAGTTTACTTTATTGTGGTCATTTTGCTTCTCACCACTTTTGGGATCATCTTCTTTATTACTTTCCAAAAACGGAAAAATAAGCTCCTTTATGAAAAATTTGAAGCTGAAAAAAGGTACGAGCAGGAAATTATTAAGTCCAAACTGGAGATCCAGGAGCAAACGCTGAAAAATGTTAGTTGGGAACTTCACGATAATATTGGCCAGTTACTTTCTGTCGCGGGCATGCAATTAAATATTCTTTCCCGCACTACATCTGAAGCTACGCAGGAATCTGTGAAGGAAGTAAAGGAAGTAATTGCAAATTCCCTTCAGGAAGTACGATCCCTCTCCAGATCCCTGAACAATGAGGTTGTAGGCTATTCAGGATTAGAGGCTTCAGTTAAAAACGAAATTAACCGGTTCAACCGTCTTAATAGCTTAAATACCTCTTTTGAAATAACAGGGGAGGCCATCGAAATACCTTCAAAAGATGCCATTATAATTTTCAGGATTCTTCAGGAGTATTTATCCAATGTTATTAAACATTCCAAAGCAGAAAGTTTGATAGTTAATTTTAATTATTCTCCTGAAATTTTAGAAATTTCAGCCCAGGATAATGGAGTAGGATTTGACCCGGCAATGGTGGAAAGGAGTTCAGGATTATTTAATATGGCGAGCAGGGCAGCTTTAATTAAAGCAGACTTCACACTTAATTCTTCTCCGGGAAATGGATCTTCTCTATCTTTAATTTACCCTATACGTTAAAAATGAAAAAATCTGTTGCTATTGTTGATGATCACATTCTTTTTGCCCAATCCTTATCAAAGCTTGTAAGCAGCTTCGAAAATTTTGAAGTTATTTCTGTTTTTAAAAATGGGCAGGAACTGGTAGATTACCTAGAGGATGAAAAGAAATCCCCCGATATTATTCTTCTGGATGTGAGAATGCCGGTTCTAAATGGCATTGAAACTATGGAATGGCTTAAAGAGAACAAGCCTGCCCAAAAAGTCCTTGCTCTTTCTATGGAGCACGATGAAGAAACGATAATTAAGATGATCACCAATGGTTGCGGCGGCTATTTATTAAAAGATATAGAACCCGAAGAGTTTCTAATAGCATTGAATTCAGTAAGCGAAACAGGATATTATTTCAATTCAGAAACTACCGAGGCTTTAAATCATTCTATTCCATCTCCTAAATTTGAACCTTTATCCTTAAGAGAACAAGAATTTATAACCCTGGCTTGTAGTGAAAAAACTTATAAGGAAGTAGCAGCAGAAATGAATCTTAGCCCTAAAACAATTGATGGGTACAGAGAAACATTATTCCAAAAACTCCAGGTAAAAAGCAGGGTTGGTATGGTCTTATTCGCGATAAAGAACAATCTTGTTAAAATTTAACTGTCAGTTAATTTTTTCGAATTCCTGTTAAATAACCTGCATTTCCTCCTTTCCAAGATTGGTTTAATAATTGCATTATAGGGTCGTAAACTTCAATTTAACCTGATTTTAAAGACTTTTCAAGATTAGGTGCTTATATTTATAACAAAACATAATGAAGACGAAAGACGTGATAGAATCAGCCAAAATAGTATTAAGAAACTTAAAACTTAAAGATTATCAGCAATTAAAGATCTCCATGGTTAAGAGTTATAAAACTATGGCAGATGAATACTGGAGCAAAGATGAAATAAAGACGTTGATCCATAAATTTCCCGATGGTCAATTTTGCATAGAAATAGATGGAAAGATTGCCGGTTGCGCTTTATCCATAATTGTAGATTATGACAAATTCGATTCCAACCATAAATATGAGGATATATTGGGTGGGGAAACTTTTACCACACATAACAAAAACGGAGATGTGCTATATGGAATCGATGTTTTTATACACCCCGATTACCGCGGAATGCGATTGGGTCGAAGATTATATGAGGCAAGAAAGGAACTTTGTGAGCAATTAAATCTAAAATCTATAATTTTTGGAGGTAGAATTCCGAACTACAGTGCATATTCTGAAGAATTGACCCCTAAAAAATATATTGACAAAGTTAAACTGAAAGAGATCCACGATCCTGTTCTTTCCTTTCAGTTATCCAACGATTTTCACGTAAAGAAAGTGATTAAAGGGTACTTGCCTGGCGATGAGGACAGCAAGGAGTTTGCTACTCTTATGGAGTGGAATAATATTTACTACACTAAAGAAAAGAAGCTGATTGATACCAAGAAAACAGTGGTGAGGCTTGGTCTTGTGCAATGGCAAATGCGACTGTTCAAGGATTACGATGCACTGGTGTCCCAAATTGAATTTTTTGTGGACGCGGTTAGTGATTATCAAAGTGACTTTATTTTGTTCCCGGAGTTGTTCAATGCTCCCCTAATGGCACAATTTAACCATATGAATGAAGCAGAAGCCATTCGTGGTTTGTCATCTTATACCGACAGGTTGCTTGAAACCTTCAGGGAATTTGCCATTAATTATAATATCAACATTATTACCGGAAGTATGCCGCAGGTACAGGGCGAGCATATGCATAATGTAGGATTTTTATGCCGAAGAGATGGTAGTTACGAAAAATATGAAAAGCTGCACATAACCCCTTCCGAGGAATCATTTTGGGGAATGAAAGGAGGAACAAAACTTCAAACTTTCGATACCGATTGTGGAAAGATAGGAGTTCTTATATGTTATGATGTGGAATTTCCTGAATTGCCAAGATTACTTGCTGAAGAGGGAATGAATATTCTTTTTGTACCCTTTATGACCGATACTCAAAACGGATATTCAAGGGTGAAAATTTGTGCACAATCGAGAGCAGTAGAAAATGAATGTTATGTTGCCATAGCAGGATCTGTAGGAAATCTTCCAAAAGTCAATAATATGGATATCCAGTACGCTCAAAGTGCTGTATTTACCCCTTCTGACTTTTCATTTCCAGTTAACGGAATAAAAGCTGAGGCAACTCCAAATACAGAAAGTACTTTACTCGTAGATGTGGATCTTGACCTCCTGAAGGAATTACATGCTTTTGGAAGTGTTAGGAATTTAAAGGACAGGCGTAAAGACCTCTATTCTCTGAAGTATAAAAAGAAAAGATAACTTAAAATTTGTATTCAAATACAGCCGCGGAAGATCTCTTTCGCGGTTTTTTTAATCATAAACAGGCATCCCAGACTGGATCTCCCGGGGGCGGGGCCAGGACTTCAATAAGTTCATTACTTACGGGATGAACAAAAGATAATTTCCTCGCGTGAAGATGAATACTGGCATCCTTATTACTGCGGTCAAATCCATATTTTAAATCCCCTTTTATTGGACTTCCTATTGAAGAAAGCTGGCTTCTTATCTGGTGATGTCTTCCAGTTTGCAGGTCTATTTCTAACAGAAAATAATTATCCAGTTTTTTCAATATTTTATAATCCAACAGGGACAGTTTACTTTCCGGTACTTCATTAAGATGAGCGTATGATTTATTCTGTTTAGGATTTCTTTTTAAGTAATGTTTTAGAGAACCCTGTTGGTGTGGAGGTGGATTTTTGACTACTGCCCAGTAAGTTTTTTTTGCTTCTTTATCCTTGAAAAGTTTATTGAGCCGGGGGAGCGCTTTAGAAGTGCGGGAGAATAGAACTATTCCGCTGGTAGGCCTGTCCAACCTGTGAACAACCCCCAGGTATACATTGCCGGGTTTGTTATATTTAACTTTGATATATTCTTTTACTACCTCACTTAAGGGAGCGTCCCCTGTTTTATCTCCCTGTACTATATCACCGGGTCGCTTGTTTACGATGATCACGTGGTTGTCTTCGTAAAGTACCTGAAGATTCTGTGGCGTGGAAATTATTTTGTCGTTGTTCAATAGGATGTTATAAAATCAATTGAAAAATTGGAGAAGCTTTAATACTGTTCTTCTTCATTAGGAAAATCGCCCGACTTCACATCCTTACGATAATCTGCAAACGCCTGGGTCATCTGGGTATGGAGATCCAGATATCTTCTCAGGAACCGCGGATTAAATTCGTGTGTCATTCCTATCATATCATGAGTAACCAAAACCTGCCCGTCTACTCCGTTACCGGCTCCAATCCCGATAACAGGAATGGTTATGCTTTCTGCTACCTCCCGTGCCAGTTTGGCCGGAACTTTTTCAAGGACAAGAGCAAAACATCCTGCTTTTTCAAGCATTAGGGCATCACTTTTCAGCTTTTCAGCCTCCTGTTCTTCCTTTGCTCTTACCGTATAGGTTCCGAACTTATAAATAGATTGTGGGGTAAGGCCTAAATGTCCCATTACAGGTATTCCGGCATTTAAGATCCTTTTAATGGATTCCTTAATTTCTTTTCCACCTTCCAGTTTTACGGCGTGTCCGCCGCTTTCTTTCATTATTCTTATTGCCGATCTCAAAGCTTCTTTAGGGTCACTTTGGTAACTGCCAAAAGGTAGGTCCACTACTACAAGAGATCTTTCAATGCCGCGAATAACACTTGCGGCATGGTAGATCATCTGGTCCAGGGTAATGGGTAAGGTTGTTTCATGCCCTGCCATCACGTTACTCGCAGAGTCTCCCACAAGAATTACGTCTATTCCTGCACCATCTACAATTTGGGCCATTGTGTAATCATAAGCAGTTAACATTGCTATTTTTTCACCATTGGCTTTCATCTCTACCAGAGATTTTGTGGTAATCCTTTTGTATTGTTTTTTAGCAATAGACATTTATAATTTTTTAGATGAGTAAAAGTACTAAATTAGTCAGCTACATTCAAACCGCTAAATTATGAAGAAAATTTTCCCATTACTTTTCCTTTTTATAGGCTTACACGCTTTTTCTCAATCTCAACAGGAAGCAGAAGCTAAGAAGGTTGTTACCGATTTTTTTGAGGCCTTTCACAAACAGGATTCTGTTGCCTTACGAAATATGGCTCACCCATCTATAAAAATGCAGTCCATAGCCACTAATGCTGAAGGTGCTTCTAAGGTTTCAACGAATGATTACGGGGCCTTTCTAAAGTCTATTGCCACTATACCACCAACGACCAAATTTGAAGAAAAATTACATTCTTTTGATGTTACGGTAAATGGTCCTTTGGCTAATGTAACCACTCCATATTCTTTTTTGGTAAACGGAAATTTGAGCCATTGTGGAGTTAATTCTTTTACTTTGGTAAAGGAAGCCGGGGAGTGGAAAATTGTTTACTTGATAGATACCCGAAGAAAAGAGAATTGCGATTCTCTGTAAATATTATAATATTGAGTTCAAAGCCACAAATGCTCTTGAATTTGTGGCTTTTTTCTGATTTTTTAAATTCGGAAGTGTCTGTCTTCCAAGAAATTTACTTCTTAAAAATTATGGCTTTAATACTACCCGGAAACGGGCTTTGTTGTTGATCATCCTATCATAAGCTTTTTCTACTTCCTCCAGGGGGTATTCTTCTATCATTGGAACTGTTCCTGTAAGACCACTAAATTGTAAGGTGTCTTCAGAATCTTTTGCGGTACCGCTTGGCCACCCAGCTACAGATTTTCTTCCCATAAGCAACTGCATAGGCGAAACCTCAATAGGATCCATAGTTGCAGCGACCAGTAATAATTTACCGTCAAGTCCCAAACCATTTATTACGGAGTTGATTGCGTCACTATAAGGAGCAGTAGCCAGGATCAATTTAGCACCACCCATTTTCTGAAGTGCCTCAGAAGGATCTTCTTTATTTGAATTGATAAAATGATGTGCTCCTAATTCTTTTGCAAGGTCTTTTTTGCTGTCACTTGTGGAGATTGCGACCGTTTTCATTCCCATTTTTACAGCATACTGTACTGCAAGATGTCCCAATCCTCCAATCCCCTGAACGGCCACCAGATCGCCAGGTCCTATTCCAGAATTTCTTAAAGCATTATATACTGTAATTCCCGCGCATAAAAGAGGTGCAGCTTCAGCTGATGAAAGTTCTTCGGGAATGGCAGCAATGGCTTCTTGTGGAGCACACATGAATTCTGCATATCCGCCATCATAGGAGATTCCGCTTACCTTTGCATTTTCACAGTTTATGAATTTCCCGCGCCTGCAAGGTTCACAGGTGAAACAATGTCCGCCATGCCAACCAACGCCCACCCGTTGGCCCTCTTTCCATAAAGAAACATTTTTTCCGGTTTTTTCAACAATTCCTACTACTTCATGTCCCGGAACCCGCGGGTATTCAATTCCAGGAAATGTTCCATCTTTTACAAAAGCATCGCTATGGCAGATGCCACAGGCTTCTACTTTGATGAGTACTTCATTATCTTTGGGAGTAGGTTTATCAAGATCTACTATTACAAATTTTCCACCTTTTTCCTGAACTTGTGCTGCTTTCATATTTTCATTCTTTGATTCCTCAAAATATAATGAAAATCTATAGAAACAAATTATAAATGCCTGTTAATTGGAATATTGCTTATTTAATCGACACCAGTAATCAAGAAGGTTGCGATATTTCAATGATCCTACTTAAGCTGAAGTAGGATTATTTTTTTGAATTAATTTGTGAGTGTTAGCTGAATAATTACTACCAACCCATTGTTCATAGCGTGCATAGCAATAGGCCACACCAGGCTTTTATTTTCCAGTTTAATCTTTCCGAAGAAAAATCCTGCAATTATTCTGGGAATGATCAGAAGAACAAGAACAAGGTTTAATTCAAAGCCCTCCACATAATTAAAGACGTGAACGACGCCAAAGACTATCGAAGTAAGGGTCCAGATAAGTACAGTATATCTTTTAAATATTAGAGAAAGCTTCCACTGCCATTTTACCGGAATTATTTTCCGAAGGACGGTAAAAGCAAAAATCAGGAAAACAGCGAGAAAAATCAGTTTTACAATCCAGTGAATACTTTCGGGTATAAAAACGGTAGTTATAACGACTACCCAACAGGAAAGGAAAAATATGAGGTCATTAAGAGAAGGTTTTATCAAGGTCCTGAACATCCCTTCTTCAATAACCGGTGCGACTACCACAGCTAAGAGAAAGAACTGCAGAGGATTCTCCAGTAAAAGTTGATTTATTTCCTTTTGCTCATATTGATCTAGATCCAGTTCAGGAAAAATAGTTTTAAGGAATCCAATTACAGAAAAGAACAGGAAATAACAAATCAGCATCCAGCCGAAACTTCTAAGCAGGTTGATGATTTTGTTTTGAATCAAATGATTATTATTAATTAAATGCCTTTGAGAGTTTAGCAATCGCTTAAACTCACTTTCACGGCAAGCCCTCCTTCAGAAGTTTCCTTATACTTGGAATTCATGTCTTTGGCTGTATCCCACATCGTTTCAATTACTTTGTCCAAAGGAACTTTGGCCTTGGAAGCATCGCTTTCCATGGCAATTTCTGCAGCATTAATAGCTTTAATTGCTCCCATTGCATTGCGTTCTATGCAGGGAATTTGCACCAGGCCACCAATTGGATCACAAGTAAGGCCTAAGTGATGTTCCATTGCAATTTCGCTGGCCATAAGAACCTGTTCCGGGGAACCTCCCATGACTTCGGTAAGAGCACCTGCAGCCATGGCTGATGATACTCCTATCTCTGCCTGGCAACCTCCCATTGCTGCAGAAATGGTAGCTCCTTTTTTAAATAAACTTCCTATTTCCCCGGCAACCAGCATAAATTTTTTTATATCTTCAAAGGTTGCCTGGTGGTTTTCAATTACAAGGTAATACATTAAAACTGCAGGAACAGTTCCAGCACTGCCGTTAGTTGGAGCAGTCACCACTCTTCCCAGGGAGGCATTTACTTCATTCACGCTTATGGCAAATGTACTTACCCATTTAAGGATCTGGCGAAACTTAACTTCTGTTTTTCTAATCGTTTGCAGCCATTCTTCTGGGGAATTATACACAGCGTCTCCAATAAGCCTTTTATGCATATCAAAAGCTCTTCTGTGAACATTTAATCCTCCCGGCAATGTCCCTTCGGTATGGCAACCAATATACATGGACTCCAGCATTACTTGCCATACATGTTTAAGGCCTTTGTCAATTTCTTCTTCACTGCGAAGCGATTTTTCATTTTCCAGAACTATTTCTGAAATTGGTTTATTTTCGGCCTTACAATAAACGAGAAGTTCGGTAGCTTTTTCAATAGGAAATGGAAATCCTTTGAAGCTTTGCATTTTTTGGCGGGCATTTTTTCGTTCCTCCTTGACCACAAATCCGCCACCGATGGAATAGAAAGAGGAGGAAGAAGTTTTGCCGTTAGAAAAAGTAGCTCTAAAGGTGATCCCATTAGGATGGAACTCGAGAAATTTTCTATTGAACTTAATATCTGTTTGGGGATTAAATGGAATGGTCCTTTCTCCGTTTAAATTTAATCGCTGGAAAGTGTTGATATTATTAATTTCGGGATCTATCGTTTCAATATCCATTAAGACAGGATCAAAGCCGCATAAACCCAGCATTACAGCAATATCTGTAGCGTGTCCTTTTCCGGTTAATGATAGAGAACCATACAGGTCGACGTGGATCTTTTCCACATTCTGAAAATTCCCTTTTTGTTTTAATTCTGCAATCCATCGTTGTGCGGCGCGCCAGGGACCTAAAGTATGGGAACTTGAAGGGCCTACACCAATCTTCAGCATATCAAATACACTAATTGCTTCTCTTTTTTGCATTCAATTTTTATTGAGCTGCAAAAATAATGATAAATAAAAGAAATTGAGAAGTTAGAATAGAGAAAAGCCCCCCAGCCCCCAAAGGGGGAGTAAAAGACCCACTTTCCTAGAGGGGGAGTTTATTAATCCTCAGCAAGGAAAAACTTTAAACCTTGAACTTTGAACGTTTTTAATTTTAAACTTTAAATAGCTCCCCCTTTGGGGGCTGGGGGGCCTTCTGACAGGATGTCATAATTTTTTTAGGTGGCATAGTGATTGACTAATACAGGTTGTTAAACTGGAACAATAATATAAACAACGTATAAAGTTATGAGTAAAATAATCGGAATTGACTTAGGAACTACCAACTCGTGCGTTGCAGTAATGGAAGGTAACGAGCCTACGGTGATCCCTAATGCCGAAGGAAAGAGAACCACACCATCTGTGATCGCATTTGTAGAAGGTGGTGAGATTAAAGTAGGAGACCCTGCAAAAAGACAGGCGGTAACTAACCCAACCAAGACTGTAGCGTCTATAAAAAGATTTATGGGGAACAAATATTCTGAATCTTCAAAAGAAGCCGGAAGAGTTCCTTATAAAGTTCAAAAAGGAGATAACGATACTGCCAGAGTAGATATTGACGGTAGAATGTATACTCCACAGGAACTTTCAGCAATGATCCTTCAAAAAATGAAGAAAACTGCAGAGGATTATTTAGGACAGACGGTAACCGAAGCGGTTATTACTGTACCTGCTTACTTTAATGATTCTCAACGTCAGGCTACAAAAGAAGCCGGTGAGATCGCAGGTCTTAAAGTGAGAAGAATTATAAACGAACCAACTGCTGCTGCCCTGGCTTATGGACTTGATAAAAAATCCCAGGACCAGAAAATCGCAGTATATGACCTTGGTGGTGGTACTTTCGATATTTCTATCCTTGAATTAGGAGATGGTGTTTTCGAAGTATTATCTACGAATGGAGATACTCACTTAGGTGGTGATGATTTTGATGAAGTGATCATCGACTTTTTAGCAGATAAATTTCAAAAAGCTGAAGACATTGACCTAAGAAAAGATCCAATGGCACTGCAACGTCTTAAAGAAGCTGCAGAGAAAGCGAAAATAGAATTATCGTCTTCTACTCAAACAGAGATCAACCTGCCTTATGTTACAGCAACTGCTACAGGACCAAAACACCTTGTAGAGACTTTAACGAGAGCTAAATTTGAGCAGTTAGCCGATGAGTTAGTGAAAAGGTCTATGGCTCCTGTGAAGAAAGCATTAGATGATGCAGGTCTTTCCAAAAGTGATATTGATGAAGTTATATTAGTAGGTGGATCAACACGTATTCCTAAAATTCAGGAAGAAGTTGAAGCTTTCTTCGGGAAAAAACCATCTAAAGGTGTGAACCCAGATGAGGTTGTTGCAATTGGAGCAGCTATTCAGGGTGGAGTATTAACAGGAGATGTGAAGGATGTATTGTTACTTGATGTAACTCCTCTTTCTCTTGGTATTGAAACAATGGGTGGTGTGAACACAAAACTTATTGAATCCAATACTACCATTCCAACTAAAAAATCACAGACATTCTCCACTGCGGCCGATAATCAACCTTCTGTAGAGATCCACGTATTACAGGGAGAGCGTCCTATGGCAGCCGATAACAAGACTATTGGTAGATTCCACCTTGACGGAATTCCACCGGCACCAAGAGGTACACCTCAAATTGAAGTGACTTTCGATATT
>CAZXEY010000056.1:0-19165 GCA_964639695.1 uncultured Antarcticibacterium sp.
ATAAACAGCTTTCCCACTTTTGAAACCAAATACCTGAAGAACTTTCTCGCTGAAGCCGGACATCAGGTTGTAGTGCGCAGCCAGATCACCCGCGGGCGATTCAAGTACGAATATTTTAATACAGACCCTATCCCTGTCGGCAATTTATCTGAAACCACTCTGCAGCCTTTTGATCTTTTAATCATCGATGCCGCCACGTTAAGAACCATTTACGGAAGTCAGGCCAATGCAATCGAAGGAGCAGTGCGTGATGCTGGCTTAGGACTTTTCATTCAGGCAGATGATGCTTATTTTAATTCCTCCGGAATTCTATACCCGTTAAGGTATGACCGGGAATTTACAACAGAAATAACTTTAGATCAATGGCCGGGAATTAAGCTCACTAAATTTCCTTACCAGATTAGAAATGAATTTGGGGTACAACCTGTCCACAACATTGATGGTTCCATTGTGTCTGCATATAAACGAACAGGGCAGGGGAGAATTGGCACCAGCGTTTTCTCAAAAACCTGGCAACTGCTGCTGGATGGGAATCAGGAAGTTTATAATGAACTTTGGTCACAGATTGCAGAGGAATTCAGTAAAAAGGAAGATCCGGTTGCAGAATGGCAGCAGGAGGCAATGCTGGCTTACAAGGATGAACCATTTAATTTTAAATTAAGAACTGAGGTAGCTTCGCCTAAGGTTGAAAGCGCTTCCGGAAAAATATCCTTAATTCAAGATCCGGATTTCCCGGAAGTGTGGTCAGGCACTACCTGGCCCCTCGAAAGCGGCTGGAATAGTATCAGTCTGGATACAACCGCAACATTTGATTTTTATGTAGCGAATGAAAATCACTGGAGCCTACTGAATGCTTCCAATACAATTGCGGCCAATGAAGCTTATTTCCAGAGCCCTGCAGCACCAGGAGTTGTTGAAAAACCTTTAGAACCAATACATCCGTTCTGGTTCTTTGGAATATTTCTTATTAGCATTGGAGGGTTGTGGCTGGAGCCAAAGCTGTAAATCTAATTTTCTCAGTCCTAATCAGACATGTTTTTTTAGGATTGAGAAGCTTTTTTGTTAAATTATAACTAAATTATAATTCTCGTTTTAAGTTCGGGACATTCTTAGAATGTTTAAAAAAAATCATTTTTACCTTCTTTCGATCTCAATGTCAAGGTAATATTTGATCTAAATGGCTCATCCCGTTTAGAAGAACTAACTGAATAACAGAAAAATAAACTAATAATTCTACTGCCATTTTGGTTTTTTATTAAGTTTTTATTGATACATTGGTTATAGAATTGGTGAACTTATTTGACGGTTATTCTAATACCTCATAAGTATTAAAGAGATGGTGCTATAGACTAATAATTTTCCATTTCTGTTCTTGATCTTTTTCCTGATTAGCTCCCCTACAAGCTTTCAAGATTTGTCTTTTATCATTTAACTGCTGAAGGTCAAGTTTTTATTATTGTTAATAGGAATTTAATGATAAAGCTAAAACATTCTATCTTACTCCTTTTTTTCCTGGGAGTTAACTCATTTCTGGCCGCACAGGATTCAACTGGCAATATAAGTACTTTATTTTTTTCAAAATTTTCCATTCCTGAAAAACTAAGTGGTCCTGTTTGGTTCCTATTATTTTTTGTACTTCTACTGGTGGTATTTATAATTATTTTTAAAAATTTTTCAAGGTCTAAGGAAAAATTGATTGAACTACAAAAAACCCACGAACAGAATGCTTTATTAAATGCCCAAAAATTAGCAGACGAACAGGAAAAAAAGGAGATACTCATAAGGCAAAATGAAAAATTAGAAGCACAGGTTAAAGAAAGAACCAAAAAACTATCAACCGCATTAAATCAGCTAAAATCATCACAGGAACAACTTATACAGCGGGAGAAACTGGCATCATTAGGGCAGCTAACCGCAGGGATTGCGCATGAAATTAAGAATCCGCTCAATTTTGTAAATAACTTTTCCGATTTGAGTATCGAATTAATAGATGAGGTGCTGGAAGAAATTAATGGAATTAGACCTATTAATAAGGAGGAGATTACTGATACTTTAAAAGATGTAAAAAACAATCTTCAAAAGATCTTTCAACACGGTACCAGGGCAGATAGCATCGTTAAATCTATGTTGCAGCACAGCCGTGGGGGCTCGGGGAAAATGGAACCTACAGATCTTAATGCTTTGGTAAGGGAATATGTAAATCTTGCTTTCCACGGAATGCGGGCAGGAAAAAAACCCATCAATGTGATCCTTAACTTGGAACTGGATGAAAAACTCGGAATGGTTTCCCTCATTAGTGAGGACTTCAGCAGAGTCTTACTCAACCTTTGTAATAATGCCTTTGATGCAATGAGGGATAAATCTCTTAGGGCAGATATCGATAAAGATTACAAGCCGAAATTAACGGTTCGAACCTTCCGCAGGGAAAACTTTTATAGTTTGGAGGTGGAAGATAATGGCCCCGGGATTCCTAAAGAAATGCAGGACAAGATCCTGCAGCCATTTTTTACTACCAAGAAAAGTACAGAAGGAACCGGTCTTGGATTAAGTATTACCCACGATATAATAATAGCCCATAACGGAATTTTAAAAGTTTCTTCAGAAGAAGGCAAGTTTACAAAGTTTGAAGTAGAAATTCCAATTCTGGTTAATCAAAGCATTAAATAAGATGAGAATATTAATTGTTGACGACGAACGGGATGTGGAAACACTTTTTCGCCAAAAGTTTAGAAAGGAAATAAAGAATGATAACCTGGAATTGATCTTTGCTTTTTCGGGAGATGAAGCCATGGAAATCCTTCAACAATCGGAACCGCCGACAGTAGTTTATGTATTTTCTGATATTAACATGCCGGGAATGACAGGATTGGAACTCCTGGAGAAGATCAAATTAAAATTTCCTCAAATTAATGTTAGCATGGTTTCGGCTTATGGAGATGCTGAAAATTACAACAAAGCGATCCAATCTGGTGCAAAAGAATTTTTTACAAAACCCATAGATTTTGATTCTCTCAAAAAGGAAGTAGCGCAGATTTTAATTAATAACAAATAACATGGCTAAGATTCTTGTAGTAGATGATGAAAGTGATTTGGAGATCCTCATAAAACAAAGGTTTCGCCAAAAAATACGGCAAAATGAGTATGAGTTTATTTTTGCTGAAAATGGAAGGCATGCGCTTGAGCAATTAGTAAATCATACAGATGTTGACCTTATTTTAAGTGACATTAATATGCCCGAAATGGATGGATTAACGCTGCTTTCCAGGCTTAGCGAACAAAATTCCATTTTAAAATCGGTGATTGTTTCTGCATACGGGGATATGGAAAACATAAGGGTTGCAATGAACCGTGGAGCTTTTGATTTTATAACAAAACCAATAGATTTTAAAGACCTGGAAATTACTATTGAGAAAACCATTGCCCATGTTGCCGGAATGAAGCAAACCCTTCAGGCAATTAAAGAAAATAACATCCTGCGAATGTATGTAGATGAAACGGTCCTTAATTTTATGGGAGGAAGAAAAATGGAATCTTCCCTTTTTGAAAGTGAGATTATTGTGGGGACGGTGGCATTTATTGATATATGCGGATTCACAGCAATTAGTGAAACCCAGCCGGCCCGAAAGGTGGTGCAAATGCTAAACACTTATTTTGATATTATGGTGAAGGAAATCATTAAAGAAAATGGTACTGTGGATAAATTTTTAGGAGATGCTGTTATGGCAACTTTTAAAGGAGATTTCCATATAGACCGGGCGCTGGATGCGTGTCTTTCAATTAGAAATGCTGTTCATACGGCAAATATTGCCATTGAGGCCTTAGGGTACAAACCTGAAGTGTCAATTGGTATTAACAGTGGAGAAATGGTATGGGGAAATATTGGTTCTGCTACTTTAAAACGATTGGATTATACGGTAATTGGGGACTCTGTAAATGTGGCGGCAAGACTACAGGCTGCGGCTGCGAAAGGCCAAATTCTTATTACCGAGGAAAGTTACCATCTGGTCAAGGAATCATTTTCCTGCAATAAAATAGGTGAAATACATATGAAGAATAAAGAGCTGCCTATGACAGTTTACGAGATCTTGAGCTAAAGTTGCTGAAAGAACGGTTAATTTGTATAAATTTAAAAACCAGAGCACTAAAAAGTTTTTAATGGTCACAAATCACAATGTTTCTCCTACTGCAGAAAAAAAAAAGAATAGTATCCAGTGGAGTACTATTTTTTCTCTTAGGTCTATTTCCTTTACAATTATTGGTATTGCCTTTGCAGTCCTTGGGCTTCAGGGATTTATGTTACCCAATAATTTTTTGGATGGTGGGGTTACAGGGATCTCTATTCTTGTCACAGGCTTTATAAAAATTCATATCAGCTTACTTCTTCTTCTGTTTAATGTTCCCTTTGTTATTATAGGCTACCATAAAATTAGTCGCACCTTCGGGATTCAAGCTCTTATCGCTATTCTTTTACTTTCCGCAGGAATGTTTTTTATAGAGATCCCTGCATTTACAAATGATAAGGTCCTCATTGCAATTTTTGGTGGTTTCTTTATTGGACTTGGAATTGGTTTTGTTATTCGCGGTGGCGGGGTAATTGATGGCCTTGAGGTTATTGCGCAGTATACTGAAAAAAAAGTGGCATTTTCATCGGGAGAAATAATCCTGGCCCTAAATACCTTAATAATAATTGGTGCAGCCTACCAATTTGGAATTGAAACAGGAATGTATTCTATCCTGGTTTATTTTACTGCAATGAAAACTACCGATTATGTGGTGGATGGGTTTGAAGAATTTACGGCATTAAATATAATTTCCAAAGATGCTGAAGTAGTTAAATCAACTATTGTTAATGATTTTGGAAAAGCTATTAGTGTTTATAAAGGTGAACGAGGATCTCTTCCCGGGTCCTTTGAAATAAGGGATAATTGCGATATTATAATGACGGTCGTTACAAGGCTGGAAGTTCACAGGATAAAGGAAGCGGTTTCCAAAATTGACCCTAAAGCTTTTATGTTTGTAAACAGCATAAAAGAGGTTAAAGGAGGCATAGTAAAAAGAAAATAAATTTTGTACTGATTGAGGCTAAGAGACAGCATTTTTGAAAAAGTATATTCCAGGCTGGAAAAGGAGTTACCTTCCTATTTGGCATATCACAATGTTGAGCACACGCAGTATGTGGTTGAAAAAGCCATTTTTTTAGCGAAAGAGGAAAATATTGAAGATTTAGACCTTGATCTTGTTGCAGTAGCTGCTTTGTATCATGATACAGGCTTTTTAATAGGCCGTGATAATCACGAAAATAACAGTTGTGATATTGCTAGGAAAGATATTCCAAAATACAATTTTACTGAAGTAGAAATGGAGAAAATATGTGGTATGATCCAGGCAACAAAGATCCCACAGGAACCAAAAACCTTACTTGAAAAAATCGTTGCAGATGCAGACCTGTTTTATTTAGGAACAGAAAATTACTCCCGTTTTAGTAGAAGGCTTTATGAAGAATTGAAACATTATTTTCCTGAAATGGGAGAGGATGAATGGTTAAAAATGCAGTTGGATTTCCTGGGTTCCCATCATTATCATACCAACTACGCCAGAAAATACCTGAATCCTGTAAAGCTTCTCAATCTGGAGAAATTACTGGTAAAATGAAATTTGGTGTTAATGGGGAAATCATTTAATCTATAAGATTTAGAAATTGAAAAGGGTGGTTATTATTGGGGGCGGAATTTCGGGTTTGTCTTCAGCCTACTATCTTCTCAAAGAAGGTTTTGAGGTAACGGTTATTGAAAAGGGAGGTCTTACAACAGGTGCTTCCAATATTAACGCAGGCTACACGACCCCCAGCCATATTATTCCCTTAGCGGCGCCCGGAATGATCAATAAAGGATTAAAGTGGATGTGGAACAGTTCAAGTCCTTTTTATATTAAACCCCGGCTGGATCTGGAATTTTTGGAGTGGGCCTGGAAATTTAAAAGATCTTCAACGAAGGAGAAGGTGGAGAGATCTATTCCAGTTCTAAAGGAAATTAATAGGGAAAGTAAGGTTCTTTATGAGGAATTATTGGGTTCTTTAGATTTTAAAGTTCATTACGAACAGAAAGGCCTTCTCACGGTTTACCGAACGGAAAAAGCAGCAAGAGAAGAAATAGACAAAGGGGAAAGGATAAGCCGGGAGCTTCTTAGTCTTGAAGTCTTGTCCAGGAATGAGGTATTAAAATTGCAGCCGGAGCTTTCAACCGATATATTGGGTGCAGTTTATTATACCTGTGATTCCCATTCCACACCCAACGATTTTATGAAGGAATTGAGTAGCTGGCTAACATCTAAAGGCGTTAAATTCAGGATTAACGAAAAGGTTGTTTCCGTTGAAGTAGAAGGAAAGAAACTAACCGGAATTAAAACAGATAAAGACTTTTACGTTGCTGATTCTTATGTTATGGCCGCAGGTAGCTGGACCCAACAACTTCTTAAACCTTTGGGAATAAAACTTTCTTTACAGGGAGGGAAAGGTTATAGTATGGATGTTTCCCGAATTACCGGAATCACTATTCCAACTATTCTTTCTGAAGCTAAAGTTGCAGTAACACCTATGAAAAATTTTACCCGCTTTGCAGGAACTATGGAATTTTCGGGTAATAACGATCGAATTGCTAAAAACCGGGTAGAGGCAATAGCAAGAGCAGCAAACCTGTATTATAAAAACATCGAACTTACCCCGGAAGAAAAAAACAGTGCCCAGTCGGGATTACGTCCTGTTTCGCCTGATGGTTTGCCTTACATAGGAAAAACTTCCCGCTATGATAATCTTATCATAGCTGCAGGCCACGCTATGATAGGTTGGAGTTTGGGTGCAGTAACAGGTAAAATAGTTAGCCAGATTGCAACAGGGCAAAGGACCTTATTAAATCTTGATCCTTTTAACCCTGACAGATCTTTTTAAGATTAAGCCCCATTACTTTATTTGCTTCACAAAATCTGAAAATACTTTTTTATGAAGTTCAAGATCCATATTGGGAGATAATGATACCCGGGCTATATAGTCTTTATCATCCTCTTTGGTGGTACCCTGTGTGGAAGTTGCAGGAATAGTCCAGTAGCAGCCTTTTAACTGGCCGTAACTAACGCAGTATTTGCTCTCATTGGGAATTTCAGTGATCATCATGTCGATCAGTTTCTGGTTCAATTCCCGTTTGTAGGCTTCTCTTTCTTCATCAGTTTCTCCTTTGGTTGGTAGATCCAGTGAAAATACAGAGGGGGTAAAACCTTCTTTCGCCAATTCTTCTGAAACAAAATTGATCTTAGCAGCCGGTAAATTTTCCTTTACAAAATTTACAAACTCCCGAGTATTTTTATAAGCATCAATAATCCTCTGATTCATTGAAGGCAACTGCTCTGCTAAAATCTCAATTTGTAACTTAGTAGCCTCGTTATCGCAAAGCTTTAAATGTATTTCGATTTTTTCCATTAAAGCCTCGGCCTTTTTATTTGCCACGCAGTATCCTGCCGTGCATTTACCTCCACTTGGAAATTTGGATCCGCTCACATAAGAAATAGTCCTGATATTGGAAAGAATTCCCTCTTCACTTAAGAACTGCACATTAGGGCAAAAAGTTTGATCTAAGATGAAAACAGGATCAATAGCAGTTTCACCGGAATTTGTTTTCCGATTTTTACTGAGAACCTCCTTTAGTTTTTCCAGGTTAGGCACTTCAACCCTGGGGTTTGTGGGGATTTCGGCTATAATATAGGGAACAGCATCCTTGTCGGCTATTTTCTCCAGCACAGTATCAATGCTTTGAACCATATCATTTTCACCGTCGACTAACAGGTCCACGACTTCAACATTATCAATGGCAGCAGCTACCCGTCTTGCCTGGTCATTGGTCCCACCGTAACAATTGGGAGGAACAACAATTTTTATTTCCTTTCCCGGATGTTTGTCGAGTGCCTCATGAATTAGGCCCATCATAATAGCATACTGGACAGATAATCCAGAAGAACCAATTAAGGCTTTTGAATTGGTAGCAGTGATCTTATGGATGGAATTTATAACACTTTCCTTCTTTTTTATTAGACCATTTTCCACCTGGCCCACGGCGGGTTTACCAATCAGAAGCTGTAAGGCGGAGAAGGAATTGGCCGGAGTCATAGCAATGGTCTCTCTTCTTCGCACATGTTGGATTTCTGAGATATAAGCTTCGTTTTGAACACCATTAATTAGCAAAACACTTCCGAGTTGGGTATGGGCATTGACATAAAAGTCAATATTGGGATCAAGATCTGTCTTTCCAATTTCCTCTTTCTGTGAAAAGAAGATCGTACTGCCGTTGAATTTAGTAACATCTTTGGGTTTCTCAATCTGCTGTAATTCAAAATTGTAATTGTAAACGCGCTTGATGATTTTAGCTTTAAAAATCTCAGGTAGTGCTCCGGAATAAGAGATCCGGGTATTTTTCTGATAGAATAAATTTTTTCTCAGAACTGCCAGAACCGGGATTGTTCGGGATGAGAAACTAATGACGTTTTCTGGATTAAGACCGTTTAGTTTTGCAATTGTCCATTCCAGTATTGAGGAAAGGGGATGGCCAAGACGAATATAGTCAAAGGCAGTGGGTAAAGCATTAAGCGCTGAGGTATCGGATTTATTTTCTGCAAATAGTTTTTCAAACTTTTCCAGGAATTCAGTTTTAGCTAAGCTCTCATTATAAATATCAAGCCTGTGGGTGGTAAGTTTCAACCAGTCGTTAGGGATATTCTTTAATACATCCTCAATAAAATTCAGCACTTTATTCTCTTCCATTTTCTTTTTTTAGGTAGAGTGCAAAGATAGTGGGAATAAGGTTTAAATGAAAAAAGATTGGCGAGCCATTTATAGTTATTGGCCATCCTTAATTTGACCTTTTAGGAATATTTTGGGTTTTAATAAAAAAGTCCAGCCGCTGGAGGTCGTTTTCATCATCTACAATTAAAATTTCCATCTTTTTAAATGTTAATTATGGTGATTTTAGATCAAATTAAAATATATGGGATATTATAAAACTTACCTCCAGATCTTCTTCCCTGGCTCCAATTTGCTGGACCTGTGGTAAAGTCATGAAAAAGCAAGTACCTTGGCTAATTGTGAAATTTATTGATAAGAAACCTCCAGGTTCTTTTATCATATCATTTTATTATACGTAGTCCCAGGCCTGTACCTACGGCACTCCTGCAGCATAACTTTAAATGAAAATAATTAAAAGGAAAATATTAATAGACCTTGGGTCCGGGAATTTTTAAAAAACATTGTTTTACTGCTGCAGGTGAAAAATTAATAGTTCTCCTGCCGGGCCAAAGTCTTCCTTCTATACTTTTTTTTCAATAAAAAAGAATTGATTAATTCTAATATTAAAAGGAATATAATGAATAATACCCCGGTAAAGATAAAATGCCCATAATAAAAGAAATTACTTAAAAACAGGCAGGCAAGAACCATGAGATAACTCACAGTAACTGCAGCAATAAAGAAATAACGCATATATTTAATAGCAGTCATGGTTGCTTTTTCCGGCCAAATAATTCACAATATTTTTCACAATAATTATTCCGTTATATCTATTGACAGGATTAAATTTAAAAGTAACTTCTTTTAATTGCTTTCTTAATTCCTTAACTTAATAAAGTTACAAGAAGCTTATCAATCCTTAATTCCTTATTATGAGTATCTCCAAAAAAATATTCTTTTATTCTGTAATAATTTTAAGTTGCATTATAATTTTACTTACTCTTCTTTCTCTTATTCATGATGTTAAATACTGGTATTTTAAAATTTTAGATTTCCCGCGGTTACAATATCTTATAACAGGGATTATACTTTTCATAGTCTTTATTTTCTTAGTTAGAAAATGGAACTTATCATCAATCTTTTTAGCAATTGGACTTCTGGTTTCTATTTTTGTCCAGGGAAGATTTATTTATCCTTATTATTTCGGAGAAAAAACAGTTTTAGATACACCTGAATCCCATCAGCAAAGACAAAATAGCTTTCAAATTTTGCTTGCGAATGTTTTAATTTCGAATCGAAAATCAGATGATTTTCTTCGATTAATTAATAAAAATGATCCTGAGATTATACTTGCGATGGAGGTGAATTCATGGTGGATAAAGGAGTTGGAGGGACTAGAAAAAAAATATCCCTATACCATGCTGTTTCCTGCAGAGAATGCTTACGGAATGGCTCTTTATTCGAAACTTCCATTGAAAAACGAGGAGATTAAATTTTTGAATGAGAAGGATGTTCCTTCTTTTCACACTGAAATAGTATTAGAATCGGGACAAAAATTTCGTTTTTTTGGAGTTCATCCGGTTGCTCCTGTTCCTTCAGATAAATATCCTGATAATGAAGGTGAAAAGGAAGTTGCTCTGTTAAAAATCGGAAATTTAGTGGAAGATGGAGAACTTCCTTCTATTGTTGCGGGAGATTTTAACGATGTATCCTGGTCTAATACTTCCCGTTTATTTCAGGAAAGGGGGAGTTTGAATAATATTCGAATCGGGAGGGGAATTTATCCCACTTTTAATGCAAAAATACCTATCCTGCGTTGGCCTCTGGATCATTTTTTTGTTTCAAAAGAATTCTTCATTACAAGTATAGAGCGACTACCATCATTTGGTTCTGATCATTTTGCAATATCGGCAGAGTTTGTACTTAATAAGGATCCTGATTAACGGAAAGATTCTTGAGAGAAATTGCTATTTCAGGAGGAAAGAATTTTTTTCTTTTTATTTCTTCTCCCCCACCATATCATAAACCCGCTAACAGGAAGGCCTGCTACAAAAAGGCTTCCGAAGAACACAACAAACTTTCCAGGCAACCCAAAATATTGTCCCGTATGCAGGCCATAGCTCATTTCCTGGAGTTTAAGTCCGTTACTTTTTTCAAAATAAAAATGTTTCTGTAGTAATTCTCCTGTTCCAGGATGAAAATAAAAATTTGACTGATTATCGAATTCAAGAGCATCTGGATAAGCGCCCGTAACAATTGGGGCATCTTTTCCCTGATTCCAGACAAAATACATTCCGCTACCTGGCATCATCCTGAAGGTTTGAGCCATTGCTTTATCCAGGGAATTTTTAAGATCTCCAACTACAATTTTTTCTATATCCGGAGTTACATGGTCTTCAGGATACTCTTTTCCAAGATTTCCTATCTCGTAAAAACTTTCGTGCATCCATTCATACGAAAAACTGAGGCCGGTGATAGCCATGAACAATGCTAAAAAGGAAACGTAGAATCCGGTGGTTCTATGCCAGTCATAATTTACCCGGCGCCATCTGGCATTCCATTTAATTTTCAGATTCTTCCTAAAATTCTTCCGTTGTTTTGGCCACCACAGTATAATGCCTGTAAGGAGCATTATGGTAAAGATGATTGTGGAGATCCCAACAACCTGCTTTCCTATTTGCTCTGGCAGGAGGAGGTGCATATGTAAATCTTCAATAAATAAAAAGAAATCCTTCTCCAGGTTTTGAATATGAATTATTTCTCCGGTAAAAGGATTAAAGTATATGTTATGCGGAATTCCCTTTAATGTGGTATAAATATGTGCCGGTCTTTCCCTGTTCTGGTAAACCACCATACTGGCTTCGGCCCCGGGAAATTTATTCTCTAAATTCTTCAGAAGAATGGAAGGTAAAGCAAAAGCTTCCTGTTGAGGGGGAATCTTCCTCCAGTCTAAAGTAAGGTCCCTGATCTCGTCGTGGAAAACAAAAATACTTCCTGTAATGGCTACAATAAAAACAATTAATCCGGTAAAAAGGCCCAGCCATAGATGTAGCCTGCCTGCCCATTTTTTCCAGATAGTATGTTTTTTATTTTTACCCATAGTGTAAAATGCCGTTTGAGGTTTCATTCAAACGGCACTTTGATTTAATTTCAATTAAAAGTTATAGGTAAAACTGGCTGCAAAATTCCGTGGGGCTTGAGGATTAATGGTAGACCAGCCATTATAATATTCAACATCGGTTAAATTATTCAGCTTAAGGATTATTGAAAATTTTTCGACTGTATAAAAAGCTGAAGCATTTAACAGAGTATAGGATGGGAGTGTAAAAACCCCTCCTAAAGCACGGTTAAAGATCATATTTTCACTTGCATAATTACCTCCAAAGCCAACACCGAATCCTTCATACTGCCCTGTGGGAATTCTATAACTGGCCCAGAAGTTTGCAAGGCTTTGAGGTCCCGCAGATTCAGGGCGTCTTCCAAGAAAATCTGTTTGATCAGACTCTGTTAACTTACTTTCGTTATAGCTATACCCGGCAATAATATTTAATCCTGCAAACGGAGTGGCAGTGACGCTGGTTTCAAATCCGCGGCTATATTGTTCACCATCCTGCACGTAGAAAAAAGGCCTTCCTGTCTCTTCCATTACGATATTGGAAACCTGAATATTATAATAACTAAGGTTAGCAGCAATTTTATTTTGAACGAGGTTGAGTTTGGTTCCAAATTCAAATTGTGTAGCCTGTTCAGGATCAAATGTTACTGTTGTAGTTACCCCTGCAGCAGGATCTCCCTGTTGGAGTGGAGCTACATTGCTGAAGCCGTTCATATAATTGGCAAAGAGAGAAACTCTTTCCAGCACAGGCTGATATACTATTCCTAATTTAGGAGAAAGGGCAGTCTGGCTATTATTTTCGCTTTCAAACTGGTCAATTCTCAAACTCGCCATAGCAGAAAGTTTAGGCGTAAAATTAAGAACATTGGAAATGTAAGTGCTGTAGATATTTTCCCTTGTTGTATTATTGTTCCTCTGCGTATTCGCCAGCAGGTTATCTGTCGCAGCGGTAGAAAGTAATCCACTGTCATTGTCGGTTATATAGGCAGAAGGTTCAAAGATACCATAAACACTTTCATTAATATTTTGCAGGCTTGCGTTACCAATATAAACATTACCATTTGCCACATAACCGGAGCTATTGTCAATTATAGTACGATTGAAGTAATCAAATCCTATAACCACCCGATTTCTCATTCCTGCTATTTTAAAATCTCCCAGGAAATTCTGCTGAATATCTGTAGTTAAAGTATTGGAATTTTGATTGCTCATAAACCTGGAGAAAACGAGACCAGAATTTAAATTTGTCACAGATCCCGGAATTTCTTCCCTTCCCTGGTAGAATCTTGTTGTTTCATAAAGATAGGAATAGTAACCTAAAGTTTTTGATGAACCTCTTGAAAAGACTGTTTGGGAGGTCCAGCCAGGGGATAGCTTATAGTACATTTGACCCTGCAGACTAAAATTAGGATTAACAATTGTAAGGTCGTTGCTGGTATACGAAAGTTCAGGATTATAGCCTAACTCTTCAATATTTGTTGCTCTTAAAGGAGCGCCACGATCTACGAATAACATAGTAGGATTTGTACTTTCACCTCTGTAAATTTCAGTATTAACAAAAAATGAAAGCCTGTCATTTACCTGGTAACTCAAAGAGGGAGCAAAATAAAATGACTCCCTGAATCCCAGATCCTGAAAACTGTTTTGTTTATGATATGCAGTATTAACTCTTAGTGCCACTTTACCATTTTCATCTAATGGAGTATTCACATCTGCCGTTACACGGTTTAAACCAAAGCTGCCTAAGGTATAGGAAACATTTCCTGCAAAATATTCAAAGGGCTTTTTGGTAACTATATTTATAAGCCCGCCGTAGGATATAAGGCTACTTCCATATAAAGTTCCCGAGGGTCCTTTTATAATCTCAATTCTATCAATATTGGCTGGGTCGGGACTGCTGTTGGTAAGACCCGGGAGGCCATTCACCAGGGTAGGCTGTACTGGAAAACCTCTTAACGAAAAGTATCCCGCACCATCATTCCCTCTCCCGGTGCTTTCCCATAGTTTAGTGATTCCCGGCGCATTTTTAATAGCATCATCAAAATTTGTCACCACCTGCTCTTTAAGGAGCTCTGCTGTAATGTTGTTATATACCTGCGGGTTTTCGATATCTTTAAGTGGTAGTTTCGCCACGTAATCACTCTTACTGCGGGAAAATTCATTAATATTGCCATTTGCCCTTACCACCACCTCGTCAAGAGCCTGCTCGTTGCTGTTTAAAATAACAGTAGAAAGAGTTGTGGTTTGACCATCCTGAACAGAAACAGCCAGTTCTTTGGTTTGAAAACCTACATAAGAGATTCTTAAAGTATAATTTCCGGAAGGAACATTTCGCAAAACGAATTCCCCCCGGGTGTTAGATTCGGCTCCAATAGTAGTGCCTGGAATATCAACATTCGCTCCAGAAACTGCGATGCCATTTTTATTAATTATTGTTCCCGTTATACTTCCGGGAGATTGACTAAATCCTAATTGAAAAAGAATGAAGAGTAGGGGTAACAGAAAGTATTTCTGACTCATGGCAACTTAAATTTTTATTTAGACTTATTTTAAATAGAGCGGCAAATGTAAGAATGGAGCTTTAAAAATAAAAGCTTATTTATAATTATTATAAATAAATTTTTAAATTAAATTCTTAGTAAAAGAATATCAGAAGATTAGGAAATTTTTAAAAAGATTATGAAAGAACAGGTACTTGAATCTTTTTAAGAGAAGTGGCTTTTTTCTTTTTAAATTTCCTGCCATACCATACCAGAAATCCGGTTACTGGTAAACTAGCACAGATTAAACTCGCAAAAAAGGCAATTACCTTTCCTGGGATTCCACCTATAGCACCTACATGTATATCATAGTTCATACGCAGGATTGCTTCAGAAAACTCTGCTTCTTTATAGATCCCATAGATAGTAGGAGAAGTAATTTCAGCTAAACTGTTTTGATCATAAAAGCGATAATCTGCATTATAGTAAACTCCTTCTTTATACCCTATCTCTACGTAAATAGCTTCTTCGGATGTTGTGGGATAATGAAATTCTAAATCTACTGCCTGCGGAAATTCGGCGATAAGGTTATAATATAACCGATCCATTCCAGATTCTCCGGAAGTATTTACAGCAAGATTATTTGGTTTTGTTATATTACCAGGAACTCTCCAGATTACCTCTTTCTCGCCTCCAAGCCCCGCGTAAACCACTTTTTGGAAATTTTCAAAAGCCATGATGAGCCCCGTAAAAACAATGACTATTGCTATAATACTTACATAAAAGCCTAAAACCGAATGAAGGTCATAATTCTTTCTTTTCCATTTGGTGTTTTCCTTCCAATCCAGGGTGAGACGTTGTTTTCGGTTCTTTTTATTTTTTGGCCACCAAAGAACAATTCCTGTGATAAGCATAATTGCAAAAATAACTGTACTCCAGGCCACAATTTGTTCTCCAATAAGCTTTGGCAACCATAAGTATCGATGCCCTTCAAGTACAAAAGGGAAAAATCCGGTCAGGTTATTATCGACATGTAAAACCTCACCACTGTAAGGATGTAAATAGACAGTATGATAAAATTCCGGTTCATATTCGTAAAAGATCACTTTTACGGGATCATTTGCAGATCCATACAGAGTCCCGTGCACATGTCTTCCAGGGAATATTTCTAATGCGATCTTTTTAGCTTTCACCGGTGGAATAACAGGAGCATTTTCCTGCGGAATAACCGGTAGAGGGGAAGTGAAAGTTTCTATTTCTTCCTGAAAAACCCAAAGGCAACCTGTTATGGCAACAATAAAAACTATTATACCACTTCCCAAACCTAAAAAGAGATGGACCTGGAGAGTAAGCTTTTTAAAAAAGGTATTGGTATTTTTCTTTTTTTTCATCCTTAACAGAAACTTAGAATCATTCTAAATAAAGTTCAAAGAAAATAACCTTTTTTAACTAATCAAAGAAAAATTTTTATTTTAACGACTGTTAATTCACAAGAGTACGGTTCTAAAGACATAAGGAATCTTAATAAGTTTGTTTTAAGAGGCGGGCTCCATGTGTAGTAAGAGAGCTTAAAGAAGAAAGAATTTACCTGCTATATCTGGTGTGACCTGCGGCCTTAGGTTTGGTGATATATTAAAACTGAAATTCACGGGTGGATAAAATACCCGCTGGAAATCTTTATTGTTTTAAACCGATCATCCCGGTTCTGGCACTAAAAGAAGAACCTGCTCAAGCCAACAGGCCCGGCAGGTTTTTCCAATTTTAATATTCAGCATAACTGCACTTTATTTAGAGAGGGAGAAATCAACCAAATTTACGAATAATTAAGATTTACAACATATTCCAAACAAGGAAAAGTGTCACTCAACTAGTCCCTTTCTATCAAAGTTCTTATAATCAGAGTCATAGAATTACTATCTATAATTGAATAAAAAGAACTGAATTATTAAAAATAAATTATCGGATTGAACTTTCATTTTATATTTTAAGCCATTCTATTTAAACCTGAAATATCACTTTTTAAAAAAACCAAAAAATCAGAAACCATTTTATTAATTAAAAACACCTTTGGATTCCTGCTCAATAGTCGCTACTTTCTTTTTCCCAAACCGGTATGATATTCCAACATTCAACAAATAATCTGCAAAAGCGGCATCCCCTTGTCTAAAGTTTCCGGTGATCTGTTGTGTTTCAAGATCTGTCACACTTTGTGGGCGTTCCCTGCGTACTGCAAATGGAACATTTACATTTATTGAAAAATCCTGTAGCATAAAACCAAGTCCGGGATCAATTGATAGTACAGTTCCCGGCCTTCTAAAGCCTGAACTTCCACCAATAACGTCTCTTACAGGGACACCTTCATACCTTGCTCCCAGGGAGGCGGAGAAAACAGAGGTAAAACTATAACCCGTCCCGGCCCGAAAGGCAAATTGATCTGGAACCGACATTATGGATTCATTTTGTAAAATTGGGCTTAAAGTTTCACGGAAGGTGCGGGTTCCATTGGTTTCCCGTGGATTGAAAAGATAAAAGCCTCCTCCATATATAAACAGCTGTTGGGTAATTCTCCTGTAAAACTGGGCATCCAAAGTTAGTCCAAATCCCCCGTCTCCTGGCTGAATTGATTGGTCCACGGGACGAACTTGGGGGCCACCTTCAGGACCTACGTTATAAAAAATATCAGATGCATTGAAATTACCTGTGGGTAATTTCACTCCGACACCAATAGATAGATTTCCCGCAGAATTTTCTATGGGGTCCAATAACCAGTAACCAACTCCGACCCGAATATCGGCAAGGCCACGTGAAAAGGTCATATTTCGCTCTGCCCGCCCGTGTTCATAAAGTGAAGAACGGGTGTTGATAACAGTAGGAATTGTAATTCCTGCAAAAAACCTGTCGGTGATCCCGTAATTGAGATTGAAATCCCAGGCGTGGGAATTGTTTATCACTTCGGTATTATTGGAAACGCGGTCTTTTTCTTCCTCTGTACCTCTAAAATGGCGGAAGGATTCGAAATATCTGTAATTTAGTCCTACCTGGAAACTTCCTTTCTCAAGAAGATTACTCTCCAGATTATTACCTGTACTACAGGAAAAATGTCTTATAGCTACACATCCCTGTGCATATATTTTGCTTGAGGATAGCACGAAAATAAGAAGGGTAAATAAATAAAACGGGGGAACTCTTTTCATTTCTACAAAGTTAACATTGTAATTGATGGCAATATATAACCAATACTCACTGGAGGTGGCTAAGGAAAAAACAAAGAAGACTAATAGTAGGTTAACTGTATTAATGAAAGATTAATAGATCCTAGTAATAGGATTTTTTAGTAATATTAGGGTCTCAAATGAAAGGAAAATACCTCTATTTAGCCGTTTTCGCGTTCTCTATAATTGGATTGTTCGTGGTACAATACCAATATTTGAGAATTGGTCTTAATCTTGCCAAAGTTCAATTTGATAAAAAAGTATCAATGGCAGGCCGGAATATTAAGAATGATCTTAACCATGAAAATCAGTTAAGCTTTTTAATAGCTACAGCAATTTCTGAAGAAAAATATTTCAATATTGGTATCGATAGTGTCAAAGATGCCTCCAGGTTTTTTTTAAATGATTTTCTAAAGCAGCGTTTGACAGAAAATGGAGTTGAAACTGACTTTAACTACAGGTTATATGCCCGGGACACTACAGACTATTTATATTCACCTTTAAAATTTGAAGAAGATAGTTCATTATTGAGGTATCCTATTGAGATGCAGGGGTATCTTCCAGCCGTGATGGGAAAACCTATTTTTTTGGAATTGCAATTTAAGGACCTGAACAGTTATTTTTTATCCCAGCTCAACCGTTTCACCATTCCCAGCTTAATATTCATTATTGCTATTATAGCGGTTATGATATTTATGCTAAGGTCTTTCTATTGGCAGAGCAACGTCATTACAGTCACAAATGATTTTATAAACAATCTTACCCATGAATTGAAAACTCCTGTATTTTCTATTGGAGTTGCGGCAAAAATTTTGGAGGAGGATATTCAGGAAAATAAGAAACCAATACTTTTGCTAATCAGGCAGCAGGTGGAACGATTAAATAAACACATTGACCAGGTGCTGGAACTTGCCACTTTCGAATCAGCTAAAAAAATCCTGAATCTTGAGAAGACCGATTTATATCCGGCGCTGCTTCAGCTATGCATGGATTTTAAGGCACTTTCCCAACTTGAGGGAGCTAAATTTACGTATGAATTGGCCCCGGGTCCTTATCATATAAAAGCAGAAGTTTCACACTTGGAAAATGCTTTGAATAATCTATTGGATAATGCCAGGAAATATTCAGAAGAGCCAGAAATTACTCTAATGGCAACGAGGGAAAGAGAGGAACTGTTGATCGAAATAAAAGATAATGGTTCAGGAATGACGGCTAAAGAAAGGGAACGGGTATTTAAAAAATTCTATAGGGTGCCTAATGGAAATTTACACAAGGTGAAAGGCTATGGGCTGGGCTTAAGCTATGTTAAAGAGATCATTAAAAGGCATAGGGGCTCAATAAAGATAGAAAGTGAAATTAATAAAGGAACTCTGGTAAAGGTTAAATTACCACTTATATATGCAAAAGAGAAAGTTTAGATTATTACTGTTAGAAGATGATCCTACTCTGGGTTACCTGCTTCAGGAATACCTGAGTATGAAGGATTTTAAGGTTTTCTGGGCAAAATCGGGGAAAGAAGCACTGGACGTTATTGAAGCCAATTTGCTTGACCTGGCGATCCTGGATGTTATGTTACCAGATGTAGATGGATTTG
>CAZXEY010000057.1:0-18747 GCA_964639695.1 uncultured Antarcticibacterium sp.
TAGGGTTTTGAACTGGTCCAGCTGAGACATGAAAATTATAATGGCAAGACCGTTTACAAATCCGAAGATTACAGAGTGGGGGACAAGCCTTATTAATTTTCCAAGTCTAAGTACCCCCGCCAGAACCTGAATTAAACCTGCAAGAATTACGGTTGCAAAAACATATTCGGGCCCATGAGAAATAGCAAGTGCAACAATTACTACAGCAACTGCTCCTGTGGCACCGGAGATCATTCCCGGCCTGCCTCCTAAGATTGAAGTTACCAATCCCATAACAAACGCTGCATATAAACCCGTTAAAGGAGATAATCCTGCAATTAAGGCAAAAGCAACAGCTTCAGGAACTAAGGCAAGCGCCACCGTTAATCCGGCTAAAATTTCTGTCTTGTAATTTACTTTTTGATTGAAATCGAATAAATTTAGATACTTCTTCATTGTAAAAAATATATGGATGAGATTTAGTTTAAAAAACTATCTCAGCTTTGGCAATAAAATTTTTTATTATTGGGATTTATAGGTCCTTAAACTGAACCAGTTATCTCTGTATCAGGTTAGGCCTTCTTTTAAGGAAAATGTATTCTTAGGGCGGAGTAATTTTAGAAAAGAAAAATTGACTGTAGTTCTTCATAAGAAGCTGCAAATTTAAGATTTCTTTTTTAAGTCACAACTTCCTGAAGTTCAAAAAAGCAACAAGAGAAGAAGTCCTATTGGAATAAGTCGTACAGCCAGAAATCAAAAATTTAATGCAACCCGATAAAATCTGGTAAGATTTCAGGTTATCCTGAAACATTTAGATAGGCAGTTAAAATAACGAGCATAGACAAAACCAAAAGAATAGCTATTGCAATAGCAGATTGAGGATATTTCTTTAAGGGTTTCATCTTCTTAAGTCTTGAATACTTCCTGAGGATCAACTAAAATCATTCCAGAAAAGTAATTTTAAGAGCTGTGGAAGAAATAAAATTTTAGCTTCGATTTTTATCACGCTTATTTAAAACTTTAGCGAAAGAGAGGAAATAGGTGAGATTGTACATTAAAAAAAATGCAGAACCGGCGTAGAAATAATAATGATATTGATGTTGCAAGGGTAAAACATCAGTTATACAAAGAATGGATAACAAATAACATCCAACAAAAAGAACGAATAATATCCTTCTGATAACAGGTAGGTAGGCGTGCATTGTAATTAGTGTTGAACGTGGTTTACGGTGAAGGTACTACTAATTAACTGAATTACAATATTATATAATTATCAAGGAACAATGAACCTAATGTAACTTACTGTGTTAAAATATAGACCCGGTTTCTGTTCTTTTTATGTGTAAAATTCTCACGTATTTTTCACACTCATATTTTGGAAGGGAGTTTTCTATTCAGCTTGACAAAAAATAAATGAATTTTCCCCGCGTTGCTTCCAATTGGTATATCCTACCTTTTATTTAGCTTTTAAAAGGTTTCGATTCCAATCACTATTTAAACCATTAGTGGATTAACATTTTAAGTCGATATAAGAATCTTTTGGCTTTTCCTTAGTAAAACAGCAGCTTCAGCAACTTTATGATATTTTGAACATAAAAGAGGGCTTTATTTTCTAATTTGACACCTGGTAAAAAATTAATTATGAAGTGGAAAGGCAGAAGAAAAAGTTCCAATGTTGAAGACAGAAGAGGCTCAGGCGGTAAAAAAATAGCAGCCGGAGGTGGCGTAATTGCTATCATTTTTGTCATCTTCCAGTTCTTTAGCGATGGAGACACCTCGCAGGTCCTGGACCAAATTCAGAATCAAATTCCCGTAAGCACTGAGGAGCGGGAATTAACTCCTGCAGAAAAAGAGTTGGGTGATTTTGCAGCAACTGTTCTGGCAGATACCGAGGATATTTGGAATAACCTATTTGCTCAAAACGGAGCAGATTACCGGGAACCAGGGATGGTTTTATTTACAGATGCAGTGCAAACAGCATGCGGTGGTGCATCTGCTGCGGTAGGTCCCTTTTACTGCCCGGCAGATGAAAAAATCTATATGGATCTCAGGTTTTTTGAAGAGCTGCGCACCCGATTTGGGGCACAGGGAGGAGATTTTGCCATTGCCTATGTTATTGCCCACGAAGTGGGTCACCATATTCAGTCTTTAACAGGCACCGCAGGGCAGGTAAGGCAGCAACAGCAGGGAATAAGTAAAACTAAAGCAAATCAACTTTCTGTTGCACTGGAATTGCAGGCAGATTATTATGCAGGCGTATGGGCACATCATAATAAGGAATATCTGGAAGAAGGGGACATAGAAGAAGCCTTGAGTGCGGCCAGCGCGGTGGGAGATGATGCAATACAAAAAAGAACTTCGGGCAGGGTTGTACCAGATGCTTTTACCCATGGAACCTCAAAACAGCGGGTGGAATGGTTTAAAAAAGGTTACAATTCCGGTGATTTGGAAGGTGGGAATACTTTTAATGCAGTATTAAATTAAGAATTTCCAGCCTTTATAACTAAAGGAAATTATTAACAGGGGCTGTAAAAATTAATTCAATTTATTTATCAGGAATAAATCTATTCAACTCCTGTTGCCAAATTGGATTTTTAATTACCTCCAGCAAGGCTTCATTGATCTCATTTTTCAATGGATTTTCAGGCGTAATGGCAAATGCGTAATAATTTGGTACAAGGGAAATTGGTTTGACCTTTAAAGCAAGATCAGAATCATTATTTATTTCATACCTCATTGCGGGTACATTATGAACCAATACATCCACATCTTCTTTATTTACTGCCTCGAGAGCTTCAGGTAAATTTTTAAAAGCTTTATACTGAATTCTTTCCTGCTTCATATAATCTACTGCGCTGGCATCTTCTACAATTGCTACTTTCATACTTCTAAGATCATCTGGGATACTAATCTGTTTTTGCGTGTTTCCAACTACAGCCGATACTATAGAAGCAGTTAAAACCGCTGTTACTGCCATTGCAATCAACATCCAGAGCAGGGCTACCGCCCGGCCAAAAAAGGTAACCGGAGCCTTATCCCCATATCCAATTGTGGTCATTGTAACCCCGGCCCACCAGAATCCGGCTCCAATACCCCTTGCAACAGATCTTTCTCCTCCAAAGTTATCTTCGTTCTGTTTCCGCTCTAAAAAGTAAATAATGGTGCCAATTATTAATAACAAAACTGAAAGTGACCCGGCTATATACCAGAATTTTTTATTAAAAAACGCATTGGCTATGGTAGACAATTTCATTTTTTTTGAAGTAGCCGCTCCCATTTGGTCAATATAATAGATGTGGCTAAAATCAATAATGGAATCTGTACTGGTAACATCTCGTAAAAGAACAATATCTGTATTATTAACAAGAACGTTTGCAGGTTCAGCACCTTCCGGGATTTCCACAAATTTGTAAGTGACATCCATCTTATCTGCAACTGCTCTCCATAAGCGTATACTCAAACCATCCCAGGTATCATTATTTTCTTTTATAATATAAGGTGGTTTTGGATACACTCCCACCAATAAATGTTTTTCAGGATCTTGTTTAATCGTATCCCGCTGGGGCTGTGCAGAAATAGAAATTAATAAAAACAGAAGTATGAAAATTTTTTTCAAAAGATGCTGATTTTGTTGATTAATTTTAAAGGATGATACTCCTTACCGTAAGATAATAAATTTCCTACTATTGCTTTTGTAGTAAGGACAAGAAAGGTTTTGTATCTTTATTAAACCGGAAAAATTAACTTTTATCCAAATGAAAAAGCTGGAAAACAAGCTGGAAAATAAAAAGGTTCGCCCCACGGCCATGAGATTGCTTGTACTTGATGTTCTGCAAAAAAGGAAAGCTGCAGTGAGCTTACAGGACCTGGAAGATTCATTTGAAAGAGCTGATAGGATTACGCTGTACCGCACTCTTAAAACTTTTGAAGAAAAGGGACTTATTCATAGCATTGAAGATGGCACAGGAACAAGAAAATATGCCTTATGCCAGGAAGGCTGTAATTGCGCTCCCGAGGATATGCACGTACATTTTTTTTGCAATGTCTGTGAAAATACCTTTTGTCTTCCAAATTCAAAAATACCCGATGTTTCCCTTCCCCAAAACTTTCAACTTCAGGAAACAAAATTTCTTGTAAAAGGTATCTGCGGAAGTTGCTCTGCCTAAAATGCAATTCCGTTGCAGTCCTTATACAATATCTTTGTAATTGAAAAACTATAAAGAGAAAAAAATGAGTGATTGTTGTGGAAGCAGTGGCTGTTCAACTACACCCGTAACGCCTGAGAAAACTAATTTCATTGCTCAAAACCAGGATGTGATTCTTGCTGCAATAAGTTTTACCTTATTAGCAACAGGAATTATTCTTAAAGAATGGATAGAGCCGGCGTGGTTTGGATCTTTCCTACAGCTGGTGATATTTTCCCTGGCTTATATTCCCGTGGGCCTCCCGGTTTTATTAAAAGCGATAAAGCAAATTGGAAAAGGTGATTTTTTCAATGAATTTTTCCTGATGGGAATCGCTACCCTTGGTGCCTTTTTTCTTGGAGAGTATGCTGAAGGGGTGGCAGTAATGCTTTTTTATGCCGTAGGAGAGTTATTCCAGGGAGCAGCGGTAAACCGCGCGAAAAGGTCTATTGAAAAACTTCTTAAAGTACAGGTAGAAGAGGTGTCTGTAGTACAGGAAGATGGATCATTGAAAGTTTTTCATCCATCTGAAGTGGCAGTTGGAAGTATTATAAGAATTAAACCGGGAGAGAAGGTGGCCCTGGATGGGGAATTAGCTTCAGAAAAAGGAACTTTTAACACTGCGGCCTTAACGGGAGAATCTGTTCCCGATAGAAAATATAGGGGTGAAATGGTATTTGCAGGAATGATCAACCTGGATACTGTAGTGGAATTAGCAGTCATTAATAAATTTGAGGATAGTAAACTTTCGCGAATTCTAGGTATGGTTCAGGAAGCTGCGGGAAGAAAGCCGAAAACCCAAAGATTTATTACCCGGTTTGCAAAAGTTTATACTCCTATTGTTGTTGTTTTAGCCATTGTTATAACACTGCTGCCTTATTTATTTGTACAGAATTATGTTTTTGAAGAGTGGCTTTACCGGGCTTTAGTTTTTCTTGTAATTTCCTGTCCCTGCGCACTTATGATTTCGATTCCGCTAGGATATTTTGGGGGGATTGGAGCTGCTTCCCGCAACGGGATTTTGTTCAAAGGCTCTAATTTTCTTGACCAAATGAGGAAAGTCGATACCCTGGTTATGGATAAGACTGGCACCGTGACTTTGGGTGTTTTTAAAGTTAAAAGTGTACAGGTAAATAATTTTGAAAAAGATCTCTTCCTAACTTTGGTAGCAGCTCTCGAGCAGCTGTCCACCCATCCTGTTGCAAAGGCAATTACATCCTATTGTTCAGAAAAAGATTATCAATCAGCAAAAGTTACAGAAGCAGAAGAAATAACCGGCATGGGGATGACCGGGAAAGTGGAGGAATTCCAGGTGCTCGCCGGTAATTCCAAACTCTTAAGGAAATATAATATTCCTTATGACGCTGCGGTTGAAGAATTTGCAGAAACTACTGTATTAGTTGCCATTAATGGAGAATATCGTGGTTATATAACTATTGCCGATGAGATGAAGGAAGATGCAGTTTCTGCTGTGGAAGAATTAAGAAAGGCAGGTATTAAAACACTGGCAATGCTCTCTGGTGATAGAAATACGGTGGTTCAAAAAGTTGCAGCCGAGTTGAAAATGGATTTTGCCAAAGGCGACCTTCTTCCGGAAGGTAAAATGGAAGAGGTAGAAAGGCTCAAGCAGAAATCTGGCGTTCTCGCTTTTGTTGGGGATGGATTAAATGATGCTCCAGTTATTGCTTTGGCCGATATTGGCATTGCCATGGGGGGTTTAGGATCTGATGCTACAATTGAAACTGCCGATGTCGTAATACAAACCGATCAACCTTCTAAAGTTGCCGCCGCAATAAAAATTAGCAAAGCTACTCACAAAATTGTATGGCAGAATATTGTACTTGCATTTGGAATTAAGGTGCTTGTTCTGGTATTTGGTGCCTTTGGTATTGCCTCGATGTGGGAAGCTGTTTTTGCTGATGTAGGAGTTACCATACTTGCGATTTTCAATGCAATGCGTATTCAGCAGAAAAACTTCAGCAGTCATTCATTTATTAGTGCATTTAGGGAAGAAGAAACATTTGAAGAAACCTTTCAGAAGAAAAAAGAAAATGAACGAATTCGGTTGTAATTACGGCTACAGGAAGACCAGTAAGATACTATAAATTAAAACCCCGGCGCAAAATGCGGGGAGATTGCTTTCCCTCTCTCTAGGCAGCTCTTCTTTAAGAACATTCATAATAATACCCCCGGCAATAAAGGCAAAAACAATGGCCACATAAACTTCCGGAAATTCTGTAAATATTGATAGAATCCAGCCAAGGAAAAGAGCTGATACCAGAATCCACCTCCCTCTTTTCCTGTAGTACCTCCCAAAATGATCTTCGATAGAATGATCGGTGACAATTAAATGAAAGGACATAGCAACCACATATAAAGCCATGGCTCCCATTGAAGTTTCTTCCCGGCTTATTAGTAAATAACCAATAATGAAATTATAAACTGCGAAAGACGAAATGTGAATCCAAAAAATGCTAATATTCTTCTTGGGCTCTTCATCCCCAGATGCTCGTTTGGACTCCCTGGATTTTTTAGTTTGCTGCTCCAGGCCATAAAAGAAGGTGAGACCAAGGAGCGCAATTAAATAAATTCCAAATTCCTCTGCTCTTTTTGAAGGTATAATTCCTTCGCTGTTTATAAGCTCATGAAATTCTCCAAGTTCTGGAAAGGACTGAAGGAAAATGTACGTAACAGAAATCCCACCGGCAAAAGATAGCCATTTGCTTCGTGGTATATTGGATAGTTTTAATTTGTTTACAAAGATATGGATAAGGCAAAGAATAATAATTGCGGCAAGAGATTGTATAACCATTATATCCATTCCTTTTAGGCTTTTTATATCGACTTAAGAAATATAGCAATTATTAACCAATCCTTATAACGGGTTTATGAGACTGTTAAGAAGGTTTTTATAGGTTTATCCTTAAATTAAGTGAAACAGTTATTTAAAAACTTAAAAATTATTGATGATGACGATGAAAAATATAATTGCAATAGGAGCTTTTCTTTTCACAGCAGCTCTTTACAGCCAAAATAATCAATTTACAGTTTACGATAGAAACGGAAACAACACGGTAGAAAAAGAAGAGTTTATTGATGTGTATAAAAAGGAAATGAATTCAAGGGTCCAAAAGATGGGAGGTAAGAATGACCTTAGCCGTGAAGAATTTTATAAAAAAGTTTTTGTAGATCTTGACAGAAACCGCGATAATAACCTGGATAGAGAGGAATGGGATGCAGCCCTGGAATACCTTTACAGAGATTATCTTTCCTCAGATTACCTATTAACCGATAAAGACCGAAACAAGGTTATAGATTATGACGAATATTATGAGCAAGTATATCAAACAGATTACTTTACCTATTGGGATGTAAATAAAGATCTTTATTTAAATGATATGGAACAGGCAGAAGCTGTTTTTACTGCCTTCGATTCTAATGACGATGGTCTTTTAGAAAAAGATGAATTTGACCGCTACAATTCCTTTTACATGCGCGATGGGAAATAATTAAACGGTATTGAATTAGCAAAAGAGTCTGTTTTAAATCTTACTCCATTTTCTCGCATTGTTTTACAAACTTGAGATAATGCAGAAAGAGAGGCTGGCTTTTAATTTAAGAGCCGTCATTCATTCATTCCTGGATGACAGTAGCTTTAGACTGGCCTGTAAATTCCATAAGAATTTCCAGAGCATCTTTAAATTATGTCAATTCCACCGTAAAGTTTGACGAATGATAACGCTGGTCATTCACGATAAAGTAATGGTGAAAATCTGATGAGTCATTTTTAGCAAAACGAAATCCGCAGTAATTTGAAAAATTGTAGAAGCCAATTCTTTCAATTTGCTAATAATGTTATGGATTCTTTCTTCAGTCATCTATAAAAGATACGAAAGGAGCTTTATGATTTATAATAATTAATGATTTTTAAAAAACATCTTATGCTTCAGTAATTATAATTCCAAAAATTTTATAATTAATTAAAATTTCCTGTTATCATTGATTTTTTTAAATTAATAAGCTAATTATATAAAGAATTTATAGTTTATGGATTTAATGCTTGTTATTTTTATCGCAAGTTTATTAATTGTAATCCTGGGCGGCATTTTTAAAAAAATGCAGGATATATTTCTAACCGAGCCTTTAATTTCTATGGTTGCCGGAATCCTCCTTGGCCCTGTGATGCTCAAGGTATTTGATGCTTACATTCCCGACCAATTTAAAATCCTGGAATTAATTAGTGAATTCACTATTGCCGTAGCCCTAATGGCCACAGCTTTGAGGATCCCCGGCAACTTTATTAAAAAATTTCGGGGATCTTTAACCGCTTTGGTAATTGGAGGAATGTTTTTAATGTGGGGCCTTAGTAGTGTTATAATTTATTTCCTGTTTGACCTTAAAATTGTGGAATGCTTGTTAATAGGTGCTGTAATAACCCCTACAGATCCTGTTTTAAGTGCAACTATAGTTTCGGGAAATAAAGCAGAAAAGAATTTGACTCCTGAAATTAGAAATTCTCTTTCGTTTGAAGCAGGAGTAAATGATGGCCTTGCTTACCCGATAGTTTTTTTCTCTGTTTTTTTAATGGTGAACCAAGAGTTTCCGGTGAATAAATTTATTACAGGGACCCTACTTTATGAAACTATACTTTGTTCTGCAGGAGCTTTAATGATTGGTTTCGTTGCAGGTTACCTAATGGAAAAAGCTCATAATGCAGGAATGATGACTAATAAATCCATTTTGCCTTTTTCGTTGGCATTATCTCTCCTATTGTTGTCTGGATTTAATTTGCTGAATATGAACGGTATTATTGCCGTATTTGCGGGAGGGCTGGCTTTTGCCATTGCTATTTCTAACAATGATGATATTAAAGAAGAGAATGTTCAGGAATCAATGGAACGAATTACCCTTATTCCCATTTTCTTTATTTTCGGAATATTTCTGCCGTGGGAAAAATGGATTTCGTTGGGTTGGACCGGAATTGCTTTTATTATACTTATTCTTCTATTTCGTAGAATTCCGGCACTGTTAATATTAAGACCATTACTTAAAATATTTAAAGGAAAACCTGCAGATGTTTTTATGGTGGGTTGGTTTGGACCCATAGGGGTTGCGGCTATTTACTATGCAGTTTTATCTAAAGAAAAGACCTTATTTGAAGATGTTTGGATACTTACAAGTTTAATGGTTTTTGCTTCCACCGTTCTTCACGGGATCACCAGTTTACCAATGGGACAAGCTTTTAGAAATTATACAGTTAAGGGTAAGAAAAGAAATTTTTCTGAGGATTAAATCAACCTATTTAAGAAAATACATTGATATGAAAATAAAAAACGTGATGAGTAGAAAAACGAATAAGAGAAAATTTTTCTTTGATTTTAAGGATTTGTTGTTCAAAGAAAATGAGAGGAAATTATAGGTAGTTTTAGTCTGTTGGAGTTTTTCATAGTTTAATCTTTTCTTCCTTTTAATAACTACTTCAACACCTTCTTTTTTAGCTGCTTTTCCTTCCTCAGTTAAAAGTACTTTTTCATTTTTTAAGGCAACAAGATCATATTTCAATAGTTCATTAAATCTTGGTACCAGTTCCTGTTCAGAAAGAATTGCTTCGGGATCCCCTTTTTCAATTAAATTTAATAGTCTATCCACGTTGCTCTTTTTAATAAATTAGTTTTTCTTCTAATAGCTGAAATAGCTAAATAAAGATCTGTTAAAATGCACAGGTTTAGAAAACACTATTTTACTTGAAATTATCTTTGGTCTTTGTTAATTTAATATTAAAAAAAATCCTGCAGGTTAAGTTATTGCAAACAGTTGAATGTTCGTAAAATATTATTTACAATTAATTTTGTATTAATTTTTTACCTAATTAAAGAGATGTAGAAAAATAAAAAACTTGACAATAGAAGAAATACTAAAAAAATATATAAGGTATTTTTTCGATTCGGTTTGAACGGTGTTGGGGTTAAGGATTTAATACTTTTATATTCTTCTATAGAAGCACGAACACCTAAAGTTTTAGCTTTAATTCCCCGATCCGTAAGACAAAGATTTCCATTATTGATTGTAATTAACTCATAATTAATTAGTTCATTAAACACCCTTAAATTTTCTTCCAAAAGAATATCCTCTGGGTTTCCTTCTTCAATTAATTTTAATAATTTTTCACCTTCTATAAAAGTTCTCTCTTCTACATTTTTCATGATCCTTATTATAATAAGAATTGTTTAAGAGCAAAATTATAATAAGTAATTATAGATAATATTTTATATTACTAATACACTGCATAAAAAAGTTTATGAATATTACTGTACATCAATTAAGGATATTTCTTAAAGTAGTGGGCTCCCAGAGTATTACAAAAGCTGCGGAGGAACTACATATTACTCAACCGGCGGTTTCCATACAACTTAAGAATTTGCAGGACCAATTTGATATTCCTTTGTTGGAGGTAATAGGCCGTAAAGTATTTATATCTGATTTTGGTAAGGAAGTGGCTGTGGCAGCTGAAAATTTAATAGAGGTGATGGATTCTATAGAATCTAAAGCTGCAGCCTATAAAGGACTTATAACGGGGAAACTTAAAATTTCTGTGGTTTCTACAGGGAAGTATATCATCCCTTATTTTCTATCAGACTTCATAGAACAAAACAAAGATATTGAGTTAATTCTTGATGTTACCAATCGGTCTAAGGTAATTAAGTCACTTGAAAATAATGAAATAGATTTTGCCCTTCTTTCTATTTTGCCAGATAAAATGGCTCTTAACCAAATTGAACTCATGGACAACGATTTGTACCTTGTAGGAAATAGATTGGAGGAAATTAAAACACAGGAAGAATATTACAGCTATTTTATGGACCGTAATTTAATCTTTCGGGAACCTGGATCTGGTACCAGGAGTATCATGGAGCTTTTTATAAAGCAGCATAGTCTCCAGGTGAACAATAAAATGGAACTAACCTCTAATGAGGCTGTAAAACAGGCTGTAATCGCAGGATTAGGCAATTCAATTTTACCTTTGATAGGGATGAGAAATGAAATAAATAGTGGAGTACTTCAAATTATTCCTTTAAATGGATTTCCTATAAAATCAAAATGGAGACTGGTATATTTAAAGAATAAAAAGCTATCTCCCGTGGCAACCGCTTTTAAGGATTATATTATACATGAAAAAGAAAGAATCATCAGCAAAAATTTTTAATTAAATTTTAAAAGATTGCACATTTCCTTTCTTCAATTTTTTTATTGACTCTGATTCTTTTTTGATAAAATCCCTTTGTTGCCGGTTATTTTTAATCATTAATAGAAGTCCAAAAAAGGCAATACTTACCAGAAAAATAAATACAAAATTTATCATGTTCATGAAATTGAGGGAAATAAAAATAAAACAATTTATTCATTTTCAATTGCGGAAAACCATAAGCCTTAAATTTTCTTATTATTAAAGTAAAAATACATTCATTAATGCCAATTTATTAAATGGTTGCGAACCTTATAATTTAAAATTAAAGGGGGTACCTTTATTTTTTATACATTTAAGAGATTAACCACCTAATTTTTTGATAATGAGCACTATTAAAGCTTTTGCAGCACAGGATGTTGCAGCTCCCCTCAAACCTTTTGAACTGGAACGAAGGAAAGTTCAGGAGAACGATGTTTATATTGATATTCAATATTGCGGAGTTTGCCACTCTGATCTTCATTTTGTAAATAATGACTGGGGCATGTCTCAATATCCATTAGTGCCCGGGCACGAAATTATTGGCCGGGTGTTAGAGGTAGGAAAAAATGTTACCAATTTTAAAGAAGGGGATTTGGTTGGAGTAGGTTGTCTTGTAGATTCCTGTCGTCATTGCAGTGCTTGTAGGGAAGACCTGGAGCAATTTTGCGAGAACGGCCCTGTTTTTACCTACAATGGGCAGGATAAATATTTAGGCGGATTTACCTTTGGAGGATATTCGGAAAAAGTAGTTGTTGATAAAGATTTTGTTTTACATATTCCCGAAAATCTGGACGCAAAAGCTGCTGCTCCTTTATTATGTGCAGGAATAACCACTTACTCTCCTTTAAAGCATTGGAATATTAAAAAAGGAGACAAAGTTGGAGTAATAGGTTTGGGAGGATTGGGCCATATGGGAGTAAAATTTGCAAATGCTATGGGAGCAAATGTTGTTATGATTACCACCTCACCCTCTAAAAGCAAAGATGCTAAAGAGCTTGGAGCACATGATGTTCTTATTTCCAAAGATGCAGCACAAATGAATGAACACGCCAATTCCTTTGATTTTTTGTTAAATACAATTCCCGTAGGGCATGATACTAATCCATACTTAGGATTACTTAAAAGAGATGCAACTATGGTTCTTGTAGGTGCAGTGGAACCTTTAGATCCTATGCACGGGGGTGCTTTAATTTTTGGTAGAAAAAGAGTGGCTGGATCTTTAATTGGCGGTATAAAAGAAACCCAGGAAATGCTGGATTTTTGCGGAGAGCATAATATAGTATCTGATGTTGAGGTAATAGATATTCAGGAAATAAACGAAGCTTACAAAAGAATGTTAAAGGGTGATGTAAAATATAGATTTGTGATTGATTTAAAATCACTGGATAAATAATAAAATCCGCTAACAATTAAAAAGCTTCGCTAAGGCGGGGCTTTTTAATATCAATTACTTATCTAATAATTTTTATCTTGAGGAAAATATTAAATAATGATCAAAATTTTATATATCCACGGGCTCGATAGTAAATTGAGCGATGAAAAAAGAGAGATTCTGGAAAAGTTTGGAAAGATATATGCCCCAGATTTAAATTATTATACCAATCCCAATGCTATATCAAGTATTACAGAGGATTATTCGGAAGTTAAAATAGATGTAATAATAGGAAGTAGTATAGGTGGGTTTGCCGGATTTTACGTTTCCAATTATTTTGGGAAACCTGCTTTACTTTTTAATCCTGCATTGAAATCCAGATCTGTAAAACAAAATATTCCGGAAAATTCAGTTAAAGGAAAAGGGTTTAAACAAATAGTCCTGGGGCAAAAAGATGATGTTGTTGATCCTGTCGACACTTTAGCTTTCCTTGCAAATGGATTTGACAGTACAACTCTTTACCACTGCCATATCTTACCCACCCTGACTCATAATATTCCACTGGATGTCTTCGAAGAGGAAGTATTTGCTTTCGTTAGAAAAACCAGCTAAAATTTTCCCGGTGTTGGAGATACTAGAAGTTGGCTAATTAATTTCAATTAGAGCCTTTTAATAATTCAGCAACCATATTTGAAATAGGCCACTGTAACATTTTTATCCTTCAGCCGTATATAGTTCATATTCTATCTAGTATGGCACGTATTATATTATTGTTTTGTATTTCTATTATACTTGGCGGCTGCAATACCATGGTGCCGGCTTTATCTGTTTCAGAAGAAGAAACAGTGGAAAGCTTTCCTGTGAAAGGAAGACAGGGTTTACTAATTAATCAAAAATTACAATTCGGGGATTATTCCACTTCCCGGGTGAAGCGGTCCTGGACCCGGGGAGGAAATACCCGGATAGACATTCCTTTTGGGACAGTAGCTAATGAGGATTATCCAAACCTGATTGGAATGGACTATGTTTCCAAAGATCAGAGCTTTAATTTTCAAATGAACGATATTAAAGGGTATAATTCCGATGTATATGGATCTTCTCAATTCCGGTCCCGGGACCTTCTAATTGGAGATAATCCAAATAGTGTGGTAAACGTTCTCCAGGATATATTTGGAAAAACAGATTTTTCGGAAAATATTTTTTATATGCAGCTGTTTTTAAATGATCAAAGAGAGCCCTGGCAATTATTAATAGATAATCATGCTTCAGAATTTTTTGCAAAGGAATATCAGGGAATTTTTGCCTTAAACAGGGATACGTATTATACGTTAAAACCAATTACCAAATTGCTGGGTAAGAATGGTTCTGTAAATGAAATTTTCGGATCTGTAGGTTTTGAAGTGTTTGATACCCAGGATAGGCTGGTGGGCGCAGTTTCATTAGTAGATAACGGCCAGGTTTACTTTACCACTAAAGATGCAAAAGAAAGATTTATACTTGCTAATCTTTTTTCAGCTTTACTTTTGCAACAAGATGTATCTGAACAATAACTAAAAGATCACCAGGCCACGTGAATCTACAGATAATGGTTTAAAAGATCTTTAAGACTGTCTGCGGCTAAAGGTTCCCCCAATTTCCTAATTTTCCAATGGCCATTTTCTCTGTACATCTCTGCAAGGGTCAACGCTTTTTTATTTTGAAAAGAAGAATCATTATGAACATTAAATTCAAAAATTTCCCGGCCAGAAGCATCAACACCTTTTATCAAAGCGAAATCAAGGGATCCAAAATTGGTATTAGGTTTTTTTCCCTGAAATACAGAAACTATAAAAACAATTTTTTTATAGGATTCTTCCAAAGAATCCAGGTCAATTGTGAAGATCTCTTTTCCAATTTTTCCACCGCCCGAAATATTATCCACAGTTAAAGTAATAGTACCAGAGGGGTGTTTTATCGAGTTATAGAATATAATGTCCCCGTTATAGAATTCCATATTTCTTCCGCTGCCGGTTTGAATAGTTCTTCCTGTATTTTCTATTTTACCTTTGGCGTTTAGTAAAACAGCAGTAACGTCATACTTTAAGTTCTCTTTTTCAATTCCTAATATTTTTTTTAAAATCCCTTCCTTTTTATTTTTAAAATTACATTTTGTACTTACCGCAATAGAGGAACATTTAATTTTAAAAACCCCTGGTTCACTTTGTTGATTAAATAATTCTCCTCTCTCAAGGGGTTTAATTTCTTCCATAAAAATAATTGAATAATTGGTTAGCTATAGTTCCCATGGTTTATCCTCACCGACTAAAAAAAAACTTTTAGTAACGTTAAATGTATGGGAACTGAAAAAGCCTGAGGATATTGGGGATACCTCAATTAGCCAGTAAAATTAAAACCTCCCTGATCAAAAAAATTACGTTAAACCGTAAACCGTTAAATAAAATTTTAATTCTGCTATTAATTCTAGGGGGTTACTATTTTTTCATTTCGGTGAGCTGTCTTAAATCTTAGGAAAATTTCAAAATTTATGGGTCCACCAATATTACTTTGAAAATATTACCAGGTGCTGCAAATTTTATAAGCTTCATGTAAAATATATTCTGGTACAAATATTAGTTACAGCCAGTAATTTATTACTCAAATGTGGAAAACCGTATCTTTTCCTTTTCAAGATCCATTACTTTTGAATGGAAAGAAAGAACAAATTTATAATCTGGTATGTTCAAAAGAGTTTTAGTCGCAGATGATATTGACAGTATAAACCATGCCGTGGCAAGTGTAATGAACGATTTCAATATTCAGGAAGTAGAATATGCTCAATACTGTGATAATGCTTATTTAAAAGCAAAAAAGGCAAAACTCGACGGAAAACCTTTTAACCTGTTAATTTGTGATCTTTCTTTTAAGCAGGATTACAGGCAGGAAAAAATCACCTCGGGTAAGGAACTAATAGCTATCCTTAAAAAAGAGGATCCCGATCTCAAGGTAATTGTGCATTCCATAGAAGATCAACCTCACACGGTTAAATCATTATGGGAATCTGGGAACATTGATGCTTATGTATGTAAAGACCGCCGTGGAATGAGTGAATTAAAAGAAGCCATACTAAACCTGGCAAAGGGAAGAACTTATAATTCTCCAAGAATTGAAAGAAGTTTAAAGCAGGAGAACCTTGTAGTGCTTAATAATTTTGAAATTAATCTATTGTCCTCTATTGCTAATGGATTAACGCAGGATGAGATCCAGGAAAAATTTATAAGAGAGAAGATCCAGCCCAGCAGTAAGAGCGCAATAGAAAAAAAGTTAAAAGAGTTGAGGGAAAATTTTAATGCTAAGACTACTCCTCATCTAATTGGGATCGTGAAAGACCTTAAATTAATTTAGTCATAAAAGAATAGTAACGATGCCGGTTCTGGTGCTGGAAATCGTGTAGGGACGATTAAAAGCGGAAGGCCGGCATTTTTATTCATATCCAACAGTGCCCAACCGAATAAGTAACAGCCTTCCCGCTAATAAGTACCCGGTGATTATTGTTGGTGCAAAACAAAATTCCTCCCCGCTCAGAAATTTGCCTGGCCACCATTTCCTGTTTGTTTAATATTTCACTCCAGTAAGGGATGAGCGAACAATGAGCAGATCCTGTTACAGGATCTTCAAAAACAGTAGCACGTGGAGTAAAGAATCTTGATACAAAATCCTCATGAGATCCCTTAGCCGTAAATATAACTCCCCCTGTTCCTAATTCAAGTTTGTCGAAGTGTATTCGATCAATCTCAATATTTCTTACCTCATCTTCAGATTCATAAACCAGAACAAAATCTCTTGATTTATAAACTTTTACCGGTTGTATATTCAATGATTTTTCTAATAATTCGGGAAGCTTTGCTGGATTGGGTTTTCGTGAAGGAAAATTAAGAGTGTAAAGTCCATCTTTTACTGTAACTTTAAGTTCTCCACTTAGTGTTTCATATACAATTTCTTCTTTGGTATATTTAAGGATGTCAATTATAGCGTGGGAAGCCGCCAGGGTGGCATGGCCACATAAATCCATTTCAGTTTCTGGAGTAAACCATCTTAAATGAACCTTACCATTTTTATTATTTAAAATAAAAGCGGTTTCTGCGACTGCATTTTCTTTGGCAATTTTTAGAAGTACATCATCTTCAGGCCATTCCTGTACGGGAACAACACAGGCCGGGTTCCCTGTAAAGACAGCTTCTGCGAAAGCATCAATTTGATATAAGGGTAATTTCATTAATTAAAAAAGAGCGTTAGAGGTTTTTTTGAAATTATAGCATTTTCGCAAGATTGCAAGCCAAATTTTAAAATTTTTTAAATAATTTCAAATACGGAATGTTTTTTCTTCAACCTTTGCTAAAATTGTAATTTAAGGTTATAGTTTTACCTGCAAACAAAGATAAATCTCCCACTTTTTTTTTATTACAAGGAACATACGGAATTCGTATGAATACAGTTATACAAAAATAACTTCAGATAGAATTATTTTTAAAGAGAAGGAACTTTTAAGATTAAGGGGTTGAATCCCTTTGAAATAATAAAATTTAACATCCTTGAAGAAAATTTAAATGAACTTAAAAGAGAACTGGAACATATCTCTAAAAAAATTCATATCCAAAAGAACAGGCTTAAATAAGGGTATTAATCTTTAATTATTATCCTGTATTTATCTAATAATCCCGTTAAATTTCCAGAAGAAAATTGAGCCTGTTCCAATTTATTATTTTCCGGATCAATAGAAAAATTTATTGCTGATCTAAGATCTGCACCCATTAAATTTGTCCGGTTAAAAACTGCTCTTGTCAAATTACAATCAGCAAAGACGGCTTTAGGAAGATCAGTTTCAGAAAAATCCACTTCCTCCAGTTTACATCCTGAAAATTTTGTTGCCTTCAGTTTAAGACTATAAAAGGACGAGAAACTTAAATTACAGTTTTTAAAAGTTAATGAGAGCAAAAATGGATCGCAGCGATCAAACCGTAGTCCCAGCATTTTGCAATTATCGAAAATTATTTCTTTAAAACTGACTCCGGAAATATTACAATTGCTAAAATCACAGTTACTAAATTTACAATCGGTGAAGTTCCTTTTAGACATGATCAGGTTTTCAAAATTGCAATTCGAAAAAGTACAGGATTCAAATTCAGCTTCTGCTAAACTTTCCGAAGAAAACACTATTCCTTCAAAATCTTTATCTTCAATATAATTTGTTCCCATTTTTTATAGCACCAGTTCCTTGAACAATCTTTCAACAGTTTCACCAAGATCTTTACAAAATCCGGGATGTGGTCTTGAAGTTTGAATAACAGAACTTCTTACCGCCGTAAGCCACCTGAAACGTGAGGGAACATCCAATTGTGCAATAGGGCCACCATCTTTTTTCCCAAGACATATTTTTTCGAATGAATTTAAATTTTCCTGAACCTGTTCAGGGTCAAAATCTTCTGTCAGGCATTTTAACCTGTTTTCATTAAGCTGAAATCTTACCCGCAGGAATTTTTCGCTCTTGCAAAATATAACAATTCCCACATTTAGGAATTCTTCGCGTTCTACCCTTGGCACCACACGAATTACTGCATATTCATATAAGTGCCTGTCTTGCATTTTGTGCTTCTTTAATAAATAGGTGAGAATTTTGTAAACGGGTTTTGAGAAACTTCAGGTATACTTTTTTTAGATCCTCCGTAGTTTCCTCAGTTCCTTCCCATTGCAACCAATCTTCGGGAATTAGATCTACGATATTTTTTAATTTTTCTTCAGTTAATACAATTTTAAAATCTTTGTCCACTTCTTCAAGTAAAGAAGATTTTGGAAGCAGCACATGATCCTTAATTAAAGCAAATGGAGTTAAAGCTTGTTTTTCGTGATTTGTCCAGGAATGGTGAAAATAAAAAGAGGCTCCGTGATCGATAAGCCACAGTTCTTTATGCCAAATGAGCATATTGGTATTTCTAAAGGTCCTGTCAACATTA
>CAZXEY010000058.1:0-18473 GCA_964639695.1 uncultured Antarcticibacterium sp.
CACGGTTTCCCGATGATTTATTTTCCTGAAGCATGGCATTCTCCAGCTGATCTTCATTTTTATCTAAAGAAGTTCCCTCAGAGCTTTCTGTAGATCCTGATAATTGATTCTCTCCGGAATCTTTATCACTTGCCTCTTTCCGGTGCTTTAGATCATTTTTTTCCTCTCCCGAAGATACTTGCGATCTATTGCCTTCCATTTCCGGAAATTCCTTTTTCGATTTATCATTTTCTTGCTGAGACATATCTTCCAATGTTAAGGTTCTATAAAAATTTATGAGCCTGAAAGATACTAACAACCTAAAAATAAGCCAAGCTTTTCTTTAGATTTTAAACTGAACGGGGAAAGGGTGATGTTTAAAAATTAGCTGTTCCAGATCTCCCAGGCTTTTTCTGCCTGCAGTTCCAGCATTCGCCTGCCGTTTAGGACAGTACTGCCATTTTCTTTGGCCAGTTGCATGAACCGGGTTACAGGAGGGTTGTAAATAAGGTCAAAAACAAGGTGTTCTTTACTTAAAAATCCTGTGGGAATGGCAGGAGTTTCCTCCACATTGGGAAAGGTTCCCAGGGGGGTACAATTAATAATAAGTGTATGTGCCTTCAACGTAGAAGCATCTACCTCTCCATAAGTAAGAAAGCCGGGGCCGGCAGTCCGGGATACATAGGAATAGGAAATATCCAGCTTTTGCAGTGCATAAGCTACCGCTTTGGAGGCTCCTCCCGTACCAAGGATCAATGCCTGTGTATGGTGGTTCTTAAGATATGGCTTCAGGGATTCGGAAAATCCAAAATAATCGGTATTGTATCCTGTTAACCACCCTTCAGGATGAACTTTAATGGTGTTAACCGCTCCAATTGCTTCAGCAACAGGATCAAGAGAATCGAGAAAGGGAATTATTTTTTCCTTATAAGGAATGGTAACATTTAAACCTCGCAGCTTATTCGGGCGTTTTAAAATTTCAGGGAATTGTCCAATTTCCGAAATATCAAAATTCAGGTATTCGGCATCAATGTTTTCAGCTTTAAACTTTTCAGAAAAAAAATTCCGGGAAAAAGAATAACTTATATTTCGTCCTATGAGGCCATACGTCTTCATTGTGAAGAATTTCTTTTTTCATACCAGCCGAGACCAAGTACTATAAATATCCCTACTATGATAAATGCAATCGCCATCCAATTCTCAAACTGAGTAAAATCGGGCATATACCGGTCGTAATTGTCGAGGATCTTATTTCCGCTGGCATCGGTTACCACCTCACCATTTTTGTTCAGTTTAAAAATTTTTTCTTTCCAGGGCCATACCACTCCCAAAGAACCGGTAATAAACCCTATAATGACGGCATAGGTTTCTTTCTTATACCTCTTAAGAACATATCCCAGGAGGTGCGATAAGGAGACCAGGCCTGCCAGAGAACCCAGGGAGAAAACCACCAGCACCTTTAAAAGCCGTATCCTTTGCTCATTATCCATAAAGGAAAAATCCAGCATCACAACATCTGCGATCGTATCAAAAAGTGCATTGACCGAATCAATAAGAAGCAGCACATAATTCCCGAAAAGTATAAGGATAAAAGAACCCGATAATCCCGGCAGCGTCATTCCCGATACTCCAATGATTCCGCAGAAAAACACGAACCAGAGGTTGTCATTCTCCTTTGCAGGCTCCAGGAAACTTATTGCTATTCCCACAACAGTACCCGCAAGAATATAGGCTATGATCTTTGGTGACCATTTTTCAAAATCCTTGCTTATATAGTAAATAGAGCCAATGATCATCCCAAAGAAGGCAGACCATACGTATAACTCGTAATGAATAATTAAGTAATCGAGGAGTTTTGAAACGCTAAAATAGCTAATGACCATTCCCAGAATCAACAGCCCTAGAAATTTACCGTTTACATATTCAAAAAGGGAACGAAACCGCCCGCCAATTAATAATTTAAAAGCCTTGAGATTAATTCTTTGCAGAGAAAAGATGAATTCTTCATAAAACCCGGCAACAAATGCAACTACTCCTCCAGAGACGCCGGGAACTTTATTTGCAGCCCCCATTGCCAAACCCTTTAAAACTAAAAGAAGTTTGTCACTAAACGTTCGGGTTTGCTGCATTTTGGTCCACAGGTTTTTGCATGGCGAGGCGCTCTAAGATAAGAATTAAAAGAAATCCCGCAAGCATTAAAAAGATCGCCGGCCACAAATGAGGATTTCCTTCAAAATTCCAGGGAAGTACAGAGGCTTCGCGCAATACCACACTCTTATCACCAAACTCTGCCGTCTCCAAAACCTTCTTCCAGGGCCAGATCTTGTTTAAAGATCCTGCAATAAATCCTGTTAGAACGGCAAGGGTAATATTGCTGTAATGCTGGAACAACCATTTTAAGATCCTGGAAAAAGATAACAGGCCTACTACAGCTCCAAGGGCTACAATACCCAAGGTCTTGAAATCAAAATCATGGGCTGCTTCGGTTACGGTCTTATAGGCACCTAACAACACCAGGATAAACGCCCCCGAAATTCCCGGGAGGATCATTGCACATATGGCAATGGCACCGGCAACAAAAAGGAAGATATCACTGGGAGCGCCACCAACCAATGGAGGCAAGGAGATGATATAAAATGCAAGGGCGGCACCTGCAATAAGGGCAATTACCAGCTTAGCATTCCATTTTGGGATTTGTTTGGCCACAAACCACACACTGGCGAGAATTAAACCAAAAAAGAAAGACCAGATCAATACAGGATGATTTTCCAGTAAGTAATTTGCCACCTGCATGATCGAAAAGATACTAATGAAGATCCCAGTAAGAAGGGCAACTATAAATGGCCCGTTAAGCTGGAGCCAGGCGGCCTTAAATCCCTGGTTTTTCCACGTGGTGATCAATGAAAAATCTACCCCGCTTATTGTGGAGATCAACTCCTGGTAAATTCCTGTAATGAAAGCGATGGTACCACCGGAGACTCCGGGAACAACATCTGCTGCTCCCATTGCCATTCCTTTTAGTGTTATAGTAAAGTAGTCTTTAAAGCTACGCTGCATGCCCGATTATTTTTTCCTGCCAAAGGTAAATAAATATCAGGATGCTTTAAGGTAAGAATTGATTATTTCCTTAACGCTCTTTCGGCTAAAGATCTTCGGGAAAAGTTCTTCTATAATGATATAATATTCGGCATCTATCTTTAAACCGTTGTTTAGGTGATAATATCCTTTGTCGCCTTCGTTCAAATTAAAAAATAAACCAGCTAGCCTGTACTCAATTTCTGCAGTTTCAGGATAGAATTCAAGCGCCTGCATCAGGTTCTGGATCGCAGTTTCATACTCTCCAAGGCCAATAAGAATATCACATCTTCTTATCCATGTCTCCAATTCATAGTTTCCAAGATCAATGGTCTTTTGATATCCTTTTTCTGCTTCTTCAAAAAAGCTCAGTTTGCTGTTGATCTTTGCATACCGTTTCCAGTAAAGCACATTATCCTCATCAATATTGATCGCTTTATTGATGTAATAAAGCGCCTTTTGATAATTCTTCTTTTTAAAATAAAAATCGGTTATAGCAATCCAGCCTTTATCCAGTAATGGATCTTCATGAACCGTTTTAGAATAATGTTCAAGGGCAAGTTCTTCCAATCCTAATTTCTCGTAACATTTCCCTATTCTTAAGTAGGCAAAGGAAGTAGGATCATCAAGATCTAAAGTGATCCTGTAATTCTCAATAGCTTCGTTATAACGGCCCATTTTCTCAAGGACCTTTCCTTTTTCAAGGTAAGCCCCAATGAACAACTCATCACTAATGATAGCAAAATCAAAAGCCGTTAAAGCTTTGTCCAGTTGTTTAAGATCAAAATACTGTTTACCAATCTGGTGCCAGGCTACCTCACAATACGGGTTCTTGTTAAGGAACATATTCAGGTAATCTATGGCTTCATTCTTTTGCTCAAGAAAATCAAAACAGTACATGATATTATAAAGGGCAGAAAAATCTTCTTCATCTGCCTCCAGGCATTTCATAAAACTGTATTTGGCGTTCTCAAAATCTTCCAGGAAAAGATATTCCATCCCGAGAAGGGAATAAACATCTGCCTCATCCATTGTAATCTCAAGGGCCATCTCCAGCATTTTTATTGCCTGCTGGTGATCGTCGCGTTTTGAAAATATATTTGCTTTTTGAATATAAATCTCCTCGTTGGAAGCTTCTAAATCGTAAAGTTCATCTAATAATCCATCGGCAAGATCCAGTTTGTCCTCAAAGACCAGGATCTCTACTTTAAACAGCTTAAGGTTGGTCGAGGTGGGGTGTTGTGCCAATCCAAGCTTCACAGCTTTTTTAGCCAAAGCGATCTTACCATTCTCCAGATAATGGTGAATGATATCCTCAAATTCTTCTGAATCAAAAAACAACACATCGTTGGTTTTGAGCATTGACTCGAACCTTGTAAGCGAGAAATTGTTTTCTTCGTTATGGCTTAATTGCATATACAGGAATTACTGGATTTCTACAGTATTAAAGTTATAAATGAATATACTCCTTTAGGGGTATACCTCATATTGTTTTTAACAAAGTAATTAACAGATAACGTTTTGTTAATTAATAGTATTGAGAACGTCAATAATAATGCCACATCCCTCTATTATTTCGGCTTCCGAAATGGTAAGGGGAGGAGTAATTCTTACTGCAGTTTTGTCAAAGAGTAACCAGAAGAGGATCAATCCTTTATCCTGGCATTTTAATATGATTTCTGTTGTTATTTCTTCAGAAGGAGTAATAAGTGCTAACATAAGTCCCATTCCTCTAACCTCGAGGATATGTCGGTGAACCAGCAACTTCCTTACTAATTGTTCTTTTTCCAGGGCCGCTGCCATAAGGTCAGATTCGGTTATTTCCCGAAGAGTTGCCAGTGCGGCGGCAGAAATTACGGGATTTCCTCCAAAGGTGGTGATATGTCCCAGTTTGGGATTGTCCATCAAGGTATCCATTACTTCTTCTGAAGCTGTGAACGCACCCACCGGAAGTCCGCCACCCATTCCTTTACCCATTACCAGGATATCGGGGATCACATCAAAATTTTCGAATCCAAATAACTTTCCGGTTCTTCCAAATCCCGGTTGTATTTCGTCGAGAATGAGCAAAGCTCCGGTTTCTTCACATCGTTCTTTCACCTTTTTCAGGTAATCTTGTGTGGGAACAATAAAACCGGCTCCTCCCTGGATGGTTTCCAAAATAACCCCCGCAGTGCGATCGGTAATTTTTTCAAGATCTTCAGCAACATTAAATTCAATAAAATTAATGTTACCCACCAGTGGGAGGAAAGGTTTTGTTCTTTCCTCATAATCCATTAAACTAAGGGAGCCCATCGTATTACCATGATAAGCACTTTTAGCAGCTATAATCTCGCTCCTGCCTGTCGCCCGGCGGGCCAGTTTTAAAGATCCTTCAATAGCTTCGGTCCCCGAATTAACGAGGTATGTTTTGCTCAGATTCCCGGGCAACAATTCTGCAAGTAATTTTGTTAGTTCCACAGCAGGGCCCTGGGCATATTCCCCATAAACCATTACATGTAGATACTTATCGAGCTGCTCTTTTACATCATTGACAATTCTTGGGTGGCAATGCCCTAAACTCGTTGCAGAAACCCCGGCAACAAAATCAAGGTATCTTTTACCATCTGTGGAATAAATGTAGGACCCGCTGGCGTGGGATATTTCCAGCCCAAGTGGGTGAGGCGTAGTTTGCGCCTGGAATTTTAAAAAATCGTTCTTCAAAGAATTCTGGTCTTGATCGTAATTATTTCACTTTACCATTGTCATTGGCGCCATTCTCAATAATGACCGGCGTTACAGGAAGTTCTGAAACCGGAGGAATGGTATCAGTTTTTTTATCCTTAAGATCCTCAGGTTTTAATCTGGAATTTTCATTTAACAAAGGCCTGTTTTCATCAGCCTCATCAAAAAAATCGGCTTCTTTTTCAGGCAAGGGGATCCCCCTTATTTTTGTGAGAACAGGAGGTTCCTTCCCTGCGAAAAGATCCTGTTTGCTTAAAAGCTGCTCCTCCCCGCGCCAGTTAAAGCCGCGTAATTGTCTTGCATTCTCGGGAAACTCTTCGGGAGGGGTTAGATTACCATCTACCTGTTTAAAATAATAAATGTCCTGTATCTGCCGGTCTTTAAATAAAATTTGAATAGAACTGGATAGGGTTTTATTAATCCCAATAAGATCCTGATCATCGTTCCTGCTGTAATAAATAGTTTCGGTATTTTTCAAAATATCCGCCTGGTACAGTTCATTATCTGAAAACAACCCTATAAGCTCTTTCCCTTTCACCTGGTTGTATCCTTCTATACTATCCTTCTGGATGAGAAAGGCATTGTCAAAGACTATTAGCGAATCGAGCTTTTCGGTCTTCGGATTACTAATTAAATGAATGGTATCGCCTGTCATTTGGCTGTTGGCACTCCAAATTATGGGACTTCTTCTTTTATCTACTGAAGTAATGGGGCCGCGGCTTAGATTTATCAATTTTGTCAATCCTGTCTTTTGGTCAATAAAAACTGAATCGCTTTTACCGCTCATATCACTTTTAAAAAGCCTTACATCATAAAATCCCCTGATGATCCTGTTTTCAGGTTTTCCGGTGACCATTAAGGTATCGCTGTGAATAAAAATAGAATCATTGTCCTGAAGTGTTGCTGCAACAGCTCTCTTGGTTATAAATACAGAATCCTTGTCTCTAAAAACTTCAGCATAATGCCCGGTTATGAGACTTTTATTAAGAGTGTCAATTACCTTAATATTATTGGTTCCCGATGCAAAATTCTTACTTCGGTTAAAAAATAAGCTGTCACCTTCCAGGATCCTGTTTTCATAGTAGATCCGGGAGTTTTTAACAAAATAGCCTATATCTGCCCTGGTGTCATAGAATCCGCGTTCACAGTAAACAGTGCTGGTCTCACTGGTAATTGTGGTGGGGCCATACATATAAGCGTGGCCATTACTGGAATAAAAATCAAGTTGGGTGCTGTTGATCACATATTCGGGATTGGTAACCACAACCTTGGAAATAAAAGAATACCGGTCTTCTTCCAGGTAGTATCTGCCTACGTTGCTTTTTAAAACACTCTCCTTGTCCCTTACTGTTCCACCACTTCTATAGTAAGCCTGTTGCTTGATACGGTCAAAAAATAGAGTATCGGTGGAAAGCTGAGTTTGCGGATTGGTCATCTTAACACTTCCACTGGCGAAGGCAAACTGGGTATCCCCATTGTATTCGGCATAATTACTTTGCATGGTAATAGTATCTCCCTGGTTCATTCTTACGTTGCCGTAAGCCTTGAAAAAGTTTGCCTGGTCATAATGAATTGCCTGGTCGCACCAAATCTCTATTCCTTCATGCACAAAATGTACCTGGTTATTGACCTTACTTAATATTAAAGCGCCGGGATATTTAACTTCATTCCTGGTGGTCCTGTCACTGGTGTAATCTATGATCCTGCCTTCCTGTGCCAAAACCGGAAGGATCTGGAAAAGGAATAGAAATAGAGTGATATAAAAGTAGGAGTTTTTCAAGGTTACAAATTACTATCAAATTTATTTAAAAGCCATCAAAAGCTCAAGTTTTATTCCAATAATAGGACCGTTTCTCAATTGATCGAAATAAAAATTTCATTATTGGTAGTTATCACACTCCATAACTGGTTGTCAAACAATTAATAAACTTTTCCCAATTTTAAGAGTTTTTAATAAGATCTGCTAAGCGTTAGGAAAAAATTAACCCTGCAATTAAAACCGTACCCCTATTGTCTACGTAAGTTTGGGTGTAATCAAGAAATAAACAATTATGAAAAAACCTATTATTAAGGTGCAAAACAAAAGTTTAGTGCACAAAAATTCAAACAACTCCCGTAGAAAATTTTTAAAAATGGGAGGATTAGCAGTTGCAGGATCAAGTTTACTTCTATACTCCTGTAGCGATGATGACGATGCCATGGATCCAAGAGACGGGGATGTATTTGACCTGGGTAGTGGAGACGTTGGAGTTTTAAATTATGCCTATGCTTTAGAGCAATTAGAAGCGGCATTTTATACCAATGTACTGGATGGTTCTTTTTGGGCCGGTGCAAGTGCCGAAGAGAAATTAATATTGGAAGATCTATATAAACATGAGGTAATTCACAGGGAATTCTTCAAGGCTGCTATAACGGCTGCCGCTCCAAATATGGTATTACCTGAACTGGAATTCGATTTTAGCAGTGTAAACTTTGGAGACAGATCTTCGGTTTTGAGTACTGCAAGAGTACTTGAGGATACCGGAGTAGCTGCTTATAACGGGGCAGGGAAATTATTACAGAATCCCGATTATTTAGTAATTGCAGGTAAAATTGTTTCAGTAGAAGCAAGACACGCTGCAGCTATAAGATCAATTTTCCTTGAAAGTCCAACTGCATTTGCAAGTGATGAAATTATTGATGAAAATGGTTTAGGCCTTGCTATGGAACCTTCAGCTGTATTACAGGCAGTAGGGGACACAGGATTTATTACTACAGAATTTACAGCGAACAATTTACCAACCGGATAGTAATTTCGAAGAGAAGCTGGATTAAATCATTTATAACATTAAAAAAGACATTATGAGTATTATAAAATTTTTAGAAGAATTTACGTCAGAAGACCTGACAAAGAAAGCTTCCTCACGAAGAGAAGTTTTTGGAACAATGGGATCTTTAGGAAAAAAAGCCGCAATGGCAGCTATTCCTTTTGGGTTAGCTGCGGGATCTTCAAAAGCCTTTGCAGCACAGGACCAAAATGCCGCTATTAATGCATTGCAACTGGCCCTGACTTTAGAATATCTTGAAGCCGAATTTTATGCAATGGCATTAGATTCTGGTGTATTGCCAAGTGGTGGAAGAGCTGAAGCGGTTTACAACCAAATCTCAAAGCATGAATCTCAGCACGTAGATTTTTTAAGAGCAGGACTAGGTGATAATGCAGTGGAGTCTCCAGAATTTGACTTTACAGCTGGAGGAGCTTTTGATCCTTTTAACCCTAATAACGATGCGGCATATGCCCAATTGTTAGCTTTAGCACAGGCTTTTGAAGATACAGGAGTGCGTGCTTATAAAGGGCAGGCTACTAATTTAATGGGAACTCAATTCCTGACACCTGCCTTAAGAATACATTCTGTAGAGGCAAGACACGCATCAGAGATTCGTAGATTAAGAGCTGAAGTAATAGGAGAGCCCTTAAATATAAATGCACTTGGTTGGATAACTTTGGATAACAGGGGGCCTGGTATGCCAGAAGCCACGCAAGCCGTTTATAATGGTGAAGCCAATGTAACCCAGGGTGGAGTTAACCTTGTAAACGCTACCAATTTTAGTGAAATTGCTGTATCACAGGCTTTTGATGAGCCTATTAGTGGAGAAACAGCAACCCAAATTGCAAGTTTATTTATAGTTTCCTAAAACATTGATTACAACTATGATAAAGAAAAAATGCTTTCCAATTGGAAAGCATTTTTTTTATCTATCTATTTAAAATCATTGTTTTTAGCAGAATTACCTTTGTATAGTCTGTTTTCTATCAGGTCCAACTGAAACTACTGAAATTGGAACTTCCAGTTCTTTTTCCAGAAATTCAATATAATCATTAAGTTCTTTAGGAAAATCTGAAGCCCTGGTCATTTTTGTTAGATCCTCTTTCCAACCCTTGAACGTGGTGTAAACAGGAGTAACATTTTCAGCTTCTATGTTATAAGGAAGATGATGAATTTCTTCTCCTTTATAATTATAGGAGGTACAAACCTTTAATGTATCGAATCCGCTAAGGACATCCCCCTTCATCATAATAAGTTGGGTAATCCCGTTGATTTCTACTGCATATTTCAAAGCAACAAGGTCTAACCAGCCGCAACGACGAGGTCTTCCGGTGGTGGCTCCAAATTCTTTTCCAACGCGTCCCATAATTTCCCCCTGGCTGTCAAAAAGCTCGGTAGGGAAGGGGCCACTTCCAACTCTGGTGGTATAAGCCTTAAATATTCCAAATGCTTCCCCGATTTTATTGGGTGCAACTCCTAAACCTGTACAGGCTCCTGCGGCTGTGGTATTAGAAGAAGTAACAAAAGGATAAGTTCCAAAATCAATATCAAGTAAAGAGCCTTGTGCACCTTCAGCAAGAATAGTTTTTCCCTTCTTTTGGGCCTGGGAAAGATATTGTTCGCTATCGATGAACTGTAACTGTTTTAATTCTTCAACAGCATTAAAGAAAACCTCCTCCAGCTCTGCCAGGTTGTATTGAACATCCACATTGTAAAAGCTGATCATAGCTTCATGTTTGTTGGCTAAATTCCTGTATTTCTCCTTCCAGTCATCCAGTTCCAGGTCTCCAACGCGTAAACCGTTTCTTCCGGTTTTATCCATATAAGTGGGTCCAATTCCTTTTAAAGTGGAACCAATTTTAGCTTTCCCTTTTGAAGCTTCAGAAGCTGCATCCAGTAACCTATGGGTGGGTAAAATTAAATGTGCTTTTCGGGAAATGAGAAGATTGGATTTATACTCAACATTGTGCTTGTCCAGGTTATCCAACTCCCTTTTGAAAATAACAGGGTCAATTACAACTCCGTTTCCAACAAGGTTAATGGTGTCTTTGTGAAAAATCCCGGAGGGAATGGTATGAAGAACGTGTTTTTGACCATCAAATTCAAGAGTGTGTCCTGCATTTGGGCCACCCTGAAATCGGGCGATTATGTCATATTTTTTAGTAAATACATCTACAATTTTACCTTTTCCTTCGTCTCCCCATTGCAGACCGAGTAGTAAATCTACTGCCATAAATATTTAATTAGTTGTTGGTTTTTTAGTGCCGTAAAAATATAAAGAATGTTTAGAAATTTCTATGTCAAAAACTTCTTCTATAGTTTGTTTGATGCTTTGGATCCTGGGGTCGCAGAATTCTATAACTTCCCCGGTATCGGTAAGTATGATGTGATCGTGATTCCTGTCAAAGTAAGATTTCTCGTATTGCGATTGATTCTGCCCAAACTGGTGTTTTCTTACAAGCCCGCACTCTAAGAGCAATTCGATAGTATTGTAAAGAGTAGCACGGCTAACGCGGTATTTCTTATTTTTCATTTTGATATAAAGGGATTCAATATCAAAATGATCTTCGTTATTATAAATTTCCTGCAGTATAGCAAAACGTTCCGGAGTTTTGCGATGCCCCTTTTCCTCTAAAAACTTAGTGAAAACGTTTTTTACTACTGCCTGATCGTTTTTGTTAACTACTTTTTTGCTCATAATTTTACTTCTCCGCAAAGATATTGGTTTATTCCCGTGAGACCTTATCTATACCATTTATTTTTTTAAGATGTTGGATCAAGGTGTTCAATATTGAATTATTCTTTACAATTACAGTTATTTTCCCAAGAAACACTCCATCTTCACTTTCAAAGTTGACACTTCGCATGTTTACGTTCATATTCTTAGAGATCTCACTGGTAATTTCACTTACCAAACCTAGATTATCGATCCCGGTTAAACTAATAACTGCCTTAAATTCCTGTTGGGAGGAATCTATCCATTTAGCCTGAATGATCCTGTATGCATAATTACTCTGAAACTGAATAGCGTTGGGACAATCTTTTTTATGGACCTTAATGCCTTCACTCACGGTTATAAATCCAAAAACAGGATCACCCGGAATAGGATTACAACAATTGGCCAGTTTATAGTCTAAAACTTCTTCATCCCTTCCAAATACAAGCTGATCGTACTTGGAAGTAATTTCTTCTTTATCGAGATCCTCGGCAACCGAAGGTTTCCTTATCTTGCTTTTAATATAACTAACAAAAGCATTGCTTCTGGAAGCAGTGAAATCCTTCAGCATCTTGTTATCGATCTTGCCAATTCCAACGCGGTAGAAAAGATCAAGGCTGGTTTTAAGTTTAAAATGAATTACAAGTTCATTTATAATTTTTTCATTAAAATTTAGTTTCTGGGCTTTCAGCTTTCTCGCAAGAATAGCTTTTCCTTCTTCGGCAATTTCTTTTTTCTCCTCTCTTAATGAAGATTTTATTTTTGCCCTTGCTCTGGCTGTCGTGGCATAATCCAGCCAGTTTACATTTGGTTTGGCATTTTCAGAAGTTATTACTTCAATTTGATCCCCGCTTTTTAACTCATGGCTTAAAGGGACCAATTTATTATTAACCCTGGCCCCACGGGTGTGTAATCCAACTTCGGTATGAATGCTAAAAGCAAAATCCAGTGGAGTGGAACCTTTAGGGAGAGACTTAAGGTCTCCCTGCGGTGTGAACACAAAGATCTCTTTAGCATAAAGGTTCAGCTTGAACTGCTCTACAAAATCCACGGCATTGGATTCTGAACTTTCTAAGGCTTCCTGAAGGCGGTTTAACCATTCCTCCATATCCTTTTCTTCCTGCTCCTCGCCGTGTTTATACTTGTAATGAGCCGCATACCCCTTTTCTGCAATTTCATTCATCCTCTGGCTTCTAATCTGCACCTCGACCCATCTTCCTTTTGGCCCCATCACCGTAATGTGTAAAGCTTCGTAACCTGTAGATTTTGGTGAGGAGATCCAGTCTCTCAAACGAATTGGGTTGGGCCTGAAATGATCTGTAACTATAGAATATATTTTCCAGGCAAGGAATTTTTCATTGGCAATATCACTTTTGTAGATGATCCTTACGGCAAACTTGTCAAAGACCTCATCGAAAGTGATATTCTGTGCCTTCATCTTTCTTCTTATTGAAAAAATGGACTTGGGCCTGCCTTTAATTTCGTAGTCCAGGTTTTCCTGGTCCAAAGAATCTTTTATCGTTTTGGTAAAATCGTGAATATAAGCATCCTGATCTTCCTTACTCTCCCTTATCTTCGTAAGAATATCATTGTAAACCTCGGGTTCTGTATACTTTAGACTAAGATCTTCAAGTTCAGTCTTGATGCTGTAAAGCCCAATCCTGTGTGCTAAAGGAGCATAGATATAAAGGGTTTCTGAAGCAATTTTTACCTGTTTATCATGCCGCATCGAGTCCATCGTCTGCATATTATGGAGCCGGTCTGCGATCTTAATAATGATAACTCTTACATCATCATTAAGGGTAAGCAGCATTTTTCTAAAATTTTCTGCCTGCAGGGAAACGTCTTTATCCTTCTTTAAACTGGAAATCTTGGTAAGTCCGTCAACAATAAGCGCAACTGTTTCCCCAAATTTTTCCCTGATGTCATTTAAAGTATATGGAGTGTCTTCAACAACATCATGAAGTAAGGCTGCGGCGATAGAAGTAGCATCCAAACCAATTTCTGAGGCTACAATTTTTGCAACGGCAATTGGATGAAAAATATAAGCTTCTCCCGACTTACGTCTTTGGTCCTTGTGAGCATCAACCGCGGTATCGAAAGCCAGCCTGATGAGTTTTTTATCTTCATCATTCAGCGATCTATAGGCAATGCGCAGTAACTCCTTGTATTGCCTTGCAATATTTTTATTTTCTTTTTCTATGGCAGCTTCGGTCATCGTCTAAAATTACAATTAAGAAAGTAAAGAAACAACTAAGTTCTAGCTCTTAAGATTCCTGAACCTTTGCAAAAGCGAAGGGTGTGAATAATGCATAAATACGTAGGCTTTATGAGGGGTAAGATTACTAAGGCTTGTTCGGGATAATTTTTTTAAACTGCTTATCAATGCTTCAGAATTATAGGTTCTTTTAGCATAATTATCTGCCTGGTATTCAAATTTTCGGGAAAGATAGTTCATCATTAATCCCGTTACTTCTGAAATTGGACTGTACAAAATGCCAAAGGCTACAAGGCCAATATGAAAACTTGCCACAGAGACTCCAAGTGCAGCTGAAAGCAATGGGTTCCCGACGAACAGGGATAAAAGCCAAAGCGTAAAACCTGTGGTAATAATTGCCGCGGCAACATTGGCAAAAATGTGGTTCTTCTTATAATGTCCAACCTCGTGTGCAAGTACACTTACAATTTCCTCTTCTTCCAGTTCCTTAATTAAGGTGTCAAACAAAGTAATTCTTTTCTCTTTTCCAAATCCTGAAAAATAGGCATTGGCTTTGGTGCTCCTTTTTGAACCGTCTATCACAAAGATATTGTCAAGTTTAAACCCGACTTTTTCTGCATAGCTTTCTATTTTTGTTCTAAGAGATCCTTCGGGTAGCGGTGTTTGTTTGTTGAACAAGGGAACTATTAATTTTGCATAAAACATATTTACAAATAAGGTAAAAACCGTCACAAGGATCCAGGCATACCACCAGAAGTTTTCCCCGGCAATAAGATAAAACCAAACAATGAGTGCGAGAATCCCTCCACCAACAACGATCATTAAGCCCCAGGACTTCAGCTTATCCAGAATAAAAGTTTTCCTGGTCGTTTTGTTAAAGCCGTACTTTTCCTCAATTACAAACGTACTGTACCAGGAAAACGGAAGTGTAAGGATATCGCTTGCCAGCATTATAATTCCGAAGAAAATGAGAGCAATAACAATAGGATTATTTGAAATATCCCGGGCCATGGAATCTACATAGGCAAAGCCTTCAAGAAACAGAAACAACAGCAGTGTGATCAAAGAAAATCCTGAGGTTACCAGGCCAAAATTGTAGCGTTCTTTCTTATAGCGCTGTGATTTCCTGTACTGCTCCTCGTCATAAACATCCTGCAACTCGGCAGGGACAGGATCATCAAAATGTTTTGCATTTAAGGAATCTATGACCTTATCTATTACAAAATCAATTAGGATGATTGCTATTATTATATAAAAAAGGGTTTCGGCACTCACGGATATTAGTTTATTTAGCTCAAGCAAAAAATATGCTCAAATTGGTAATTTATCTCTTTTTCAGGAAAAATTTCTCTGTCTTTTAGCTTCAAAAATTAAGATTCCTGCAGCAACAGAAACATTCATCGAATCTATTTCTCCCTGCATGGGAATTTTAATATTTGTAGTCGAATTCTCCAGCCATTCTTTACTCAATCCCGTAGCTTCGGTTCCTACTACAATTGCGCTGGAACCGGTGAATTCCACTTTAGAATATTCAATGGAAGCTTCCAGCTCCGCAGCATATATTGAAACCTTTTGGCCTTTTAAAAAATCAATTATTTCCTTCGTAGAACCTGTGGCGATAGTATTGGTAAAAACACATCCTACACTGGATCTAATGATATTAGGGTTGTAAAGATCTGTCCTGGGATTTGCAATAAGAACTGCATCGAGATTTGCAGCGTCTGCAGTTCGCAGTATAGCTCCAATATTTCCCGGTTTTTCGGGAGCTTCGGCAACAAGGATCAACAAATTTTTCTGCGGAAGCTTCAGGTTTTTTAGGCTTACATCTTTCTCCTGAATAACGGCCAGCAATCCTTCTGTACTTCCACGATAGGCTACTTTCTGGTAAACTTCTGCAGTGATTTCTGTGACCTCGGGATTAGGTTTTATATTCTTCAGGATTTCTTTAAGTTTTTCCTCAGGTGTAAGGGCAGGAGTGAAATACAATTCTTTGATCCTGAAATCACCTTTTACGGCAAGTTCAATTTCCCTGATGCCTTCAACTATAAATACACCTTCCTTTTTTCTGTTCCTTGATTTTTCCTGAAGCTGAAGGATCCTTTTTATTGCGGGATTCTGGATACTGGAAATACTTTTATACATTCATTTGAATTAAGCAGATTTGTAGCCACCGTGGTTTACTTAGTAAGGATGCCAAATTTTATAAGCGAGGTGAAATTAAGGAATTATCAGGAAAGAGAGAATTTTACTAAAAGGCATTTTCCACATCATCATAGTAATTTACAAGAAGCGCCACGACGTAACTGTAACTCTTCATTCCTTCCTGTTGATTGTTAGCTTTTAAAAAACTATTGTAACTCACCTGGAAAATTGGTTCTATGGGATTTTGATGAAGTAACCAGAAATCGCGGACTTCCTTATAATTGGCAAGGATTCCCGGGTTAATTTTTTTGTATAACAGGTCACCCATAGCTTTGTCCCTTGCGAATACTTCATTGAGGCAATATCGTAGTGCAAAAGTGAGTCCCGAGTACCTGTAATAGGGATTAGGATGGTTAATGGTGGCAAGACAGGCAATAAAATTTGCTTCGTTCTCTTTTGCAAAACCCAGCTGGTGGCCAATTTCATGGCTGGCCGTGGTGGGGATCTTATAAAGAATAATATGGGTATTCACCTGGGCTTCGTTTGTTAAGGGGTTTAAATAGCCATTAAATCCCATATAGGTTAAAGGAATGCTGTAGATGGAGCGTTTTAAACTCTTGCCATTGTAGGTCAACTTTGGATAATCTTCTTTTAAAAAATCAAAACCGGCAATGGTTCCTCTAAGTAGTTCAGATTTTGTAAAATTGTATGGCACCTTTAACGAATCGTTAGTAACGAGTTGCCTGTGCACCTGGTTAGATCTTCTTATAAGAGTTTCTGTAAGAATTACCAGCTCTTCAGTATTATAATCATTTTTGATCTTAAGGGTTTTGTGAAGAGGCAGCCTGTAATAATTAAGTCCCCAGAATAAATGAAAACAGCCATATATTATTGAAAAAATAGCCAGTAACTGTATGATCCATTTTTTTGGTTCCCTAAACCGGGTGTTGATCCTGATGGCGATCCAGCGAATTATTGCAATAATAAAAAATGCATAAAGTATATCACCAAAGGAAATAGGTATAACTCCTAGGGAAAATCGCATAATACGTGAAATATAGGGATAGATTCCTGTACTGTACCAGGTTTCTACAAATGAGGGAAACTCTGCAAGTATTTTTATTCCTATATACTGAAGTGGCAGTAAAATGGCTAAAATGAGCCAGGTTTTGTTTTTCACTTTTTAAAATTACAAACTAATAAAGGACCAGCAAATTTTCGTGCTTTTATTTAATACCAATATCTTTGTGAAGATACCAAATAAAAGATTTTTTGCAAGTTTCTCTGGAATCTATTAACAAATAAAAACTCTTTTTTTATTAAAACCTGATTTAAAAAAAAATTAAAATATGAATGAAGAAATAAGAGCATTAGAGCCAAAAGAATTGTGGAACAACTTTGCCGATCTAAATGAAGTGCCCCGGCCTTCAAAAAAAGAAGAGCGGGTTATAGAATTTATGAAACGATTTGGCGAAAAACTAAACCTTGAAACTGCTGTCGATAAAGTAGGAAATGTGATTATAAGAAAACCTGCGACCGAAGGTATGCAAAACAAGAAACCAATTGTTTTACAGGCACACCTTGATATGGTGCACCAAAAGAATAGTGACACTAAATTTGATTTTGATACACAGGGTATAGAAATGTTTGTGGAAGGAGATTGGGTAAAAGCAAGGGGAACTACACTGGGAGCAGATAATGGTTTAGGGGTTGCTACAATTATGGCAATCCTGGAAAGCAAAAGCATTGAACATCCTGCAATAGAAGCTTTATTTACAATAGATGAGGAAACCGGGATGACCGGGGCCAAAGGTTTAGAGCCTGGATTATTGAATGGAAAGATCCTGCTTAACCTGGATACAGAAGAAGATGATGAAATAGGAATTGGCTGTGCAGGAGGGGTGGATATTACGGCAACAAGAACTTATAAGGAGGAAAAGGTTGCCGGGGATGGCGTTGCTTTTCGAATAGTTGTGAACGGTTTACAGGGTGGGCATTCAGGAATGGATATTATCAAGGGGCTGGGTAACGCCAATAAACTGCTGAACAGGTTATTGTTTGAGGTTTCAGAAAATCTTGATGTAAAAATTAGCCGAATTAACGGTGGTGGTTTAAGGAATGCAATTCCGCGCGAGAGTGAAGCTGTGGTTGTTGTAGATGATTTCCAGGTAAAAGCTTTTAAAGCTGAAATTGATAATGAAATTGAGGCTATTAAAGCAGAATTTTCTGCACTTGAACTATGGCTTAAAATAGAAGTAACGCAAGTAGATCTTCCTGAAGCCGTTATGGAGGAAGAAGCGCAACAAAAATTATTACAGGCAGTTTATGCTGCTCATAACGGGGTTTATAGAATGAGCCCTGAAATCGCGGGATTGGTGGAAGCTTCCAATAATATTGCAAAGGTGGAGGTGCTGGATGGAAAAATAACTATTCAATGCCTTACCAGGTCATCGGTAGAAAGTTCCAAGAAAGATCTTGGTAACAGCCTTTATTCTACTTTTCAGCTTGCCGGTTTCGAGGTAGAACTGTCGGGGGAATACCCCGGATGGGCTCCAGATAGAAATTCTGATATTTTAAAAGTCCTGGATGAACTTTATCAAAAGATCAATAACGAAAAAGCACATATAGCTGCCTGTCATGCAGGATTGGAATGTGGAATTATTGGGAATCATTATCCCAATATGGATATGATCTCCTTTGGGCCTACTATTCGTGGTGCTCATTCTCCCGATGAAAGAGCAAGTATATCTTCTGCTCAAAAATACTGGAAATTTGTACTGGAGATCTTGAAGAACATTCCTGGCAATTAAAC
>CAZXEY010000059.1:0-18325 GCA_964639695.1 uncultured Antarcticibacterium sp.
CAGGTTCAAAATCAAATGTTTTAGGTTTTAGGTTCAAAAAAATTCTGTGGGATCTACGGGATCTGCGGGAAATTTTTTGCGGAGATTGGAAAGTGGAAACCCGCCCGAACGGTACGGGCGGGGAGGATAATCAGACACTGGATTTTAATATTTTAGAAATGTGCTACAAATTCTGCGGGAGGAAGAAATTCTTTCAACCTCCGCTCGTAGCGGATGTTTCAGAATGACAACTGTAACATTTTATATTTTCATCAGAAATTGCCGCAGTCGCGAAAGACTCCTTCGCAATAACCTTCAGAACATTAAGAAATTCAAAATTTCCCATCTACCGTCTTGATTCTTGTCTCTTGATTCTTGTCTCTTGATTCTTGACTCTTTAACAAGCCTAAATCCTACAGCTTAGAGCTTTTAAAGAGATTCCCGCAGTCGCAAAAGGCTCCTTCGCAATTACCAGTTTTAAGGACCTTGAACTTTGAACATTAAACTAGGAACCTTGAACCTACTTAAACTCCCCTTGATCTACATCTTTTATAAAATCAATAAGTCCCGCAAAATATCTTTCCTGATCGTCATACATAGCCATGTGGCTACCATCGGGTAAATGAAGATACCTGCCGTTTTGCACCTCGTTGGCAATCCATTTCATATGTTCGGGATCCATTGTGTCATGAGCTCCGCCAATGGCTAGCGTGGGAACTTTAATTGAGGAAAGTTTATCTTTTATATCCCAATTCTTCAGCCTGGCATCTCCGGCAATTCCAAATTCACTGGGACCCTGCATCGTAACATACATATTGGCATTTACATTAGCAAAAGATCTGTTCACAGGATCGGGATAATCTTCGGCACTCATTCTTAAAACGTGTTTAGGATAAAAGTGAGTATAAATTAATTCGGTATAACGGGGATTTGCAAAATCTTCTTTGGCTTCCAGATCTTTAATTTCGGCTAAAACCTCAGGATCCAGCTGTGGCCCCAATACTTCTGCTGCATATTTATTGTAATCGGGCACAGATGCCATCATGTTGGAGATTATGAGTCCTTTTAAATTTTCAGGATGTGCAAGCGCATACTCCATCGCCAGAATTCCGCCCCAGGAGTGCCCCAGGAGGTAGAAGTTGCTACTGTCAAAGCCGAGCGCCTTTCGCACCTGCTCCACCTCATCGACATATCGGTCTACGCTCCATAAAGAGCTGTCATTGGGTTTGCTGCTGTAATGAGACTCCAGCTGATCGTAATAATAATACTCAATTTCGGCATTAGGAAAATAGGAATCGAAAGCCTCAAAATATTCATGCGTCATACCGGGTCCCCCGTGCAGCAATAGTACTTTCATTTTAGGATTGTTTCCTACTCTTTTTGTCCACACCTTAAATTCCCCTGCGGAAGTTTGAACTGGAATCATTTTAATTCCGCCAGACATTACATCATCTCTTTCTGAATAATCCAGATACCCAAAGGTGGTTTCGGGTTCTTCATTTACATCAACGGTGTTGACTTTATTACAGCTCTGAAGAAAAAGCAGGCACATAAAAAGAATTACAATAGTTCTCATAGGATGATTTTAAATCTGCACGGACTAAGGTGCAGTAGAGGGTTTAAATATAATAAAAATTAGCACCCAACTTTAGGTCAGTTTTGAGTTGTAGGATATAAGTTATAGGCTGTAAGTTGTCAGTTGAAAAAAAAAATCTGTTTTATATTGTATTTTTAGCAGTGGAAAGAAGAGAGAGGAAAGTGGAAAGTCAGAAGCTGGATTTAAATCATTTAAGAAATGTGCTACAAGTTCTGCGGGAGGAAGAGATTCTTTCAACCTCCGCTCGTAGCGGATGTTTCAGAATGACAACTGTAACATTTTAAGTTTTAACCAGAGATTTCCGCAGTCGCCAAGAAGCTACTTCGCAATGACCTTCGAAACATTCAAAATTCAGAATTTAAAATTCAAAATTTCCCATCTGCCGTCTTGATTCTTGACTCTTTATTCCAAAAGCCTAAAGCCTACAGCTTAGAGCTTATAGCTTTAAAAGAGATTGCCGTAGTCGCCAAAAAGCTCCTTCGTGAAGGCGGGTGTTTTATAATTAAAATCAATTCTTATTCCGCAAGATCATCAAATTGTGCCAACTTTTTGCCGCCATTCAGCTACGGTCATTTCGAATTTTATTTCGTTTCCATAAAAACCTGTTTGACGCCAGCCCTGCCTCAGGTAGAATTCCGCTGCCCGGGTATCAGGATCGGTACTTAGCCAAACGGTTTCTTTACCGGTGGAGAAGTACCAGTCCAACATAAGTTTGTGCAGTGTTTTTCCTATACCTTTATCCTCATATTCAGGATCAACGAACAACGCCCAAATGTTTTCATCTTTTAGATCGGCAATTGCAAAACCTAAAATTTTCTTCTCCATTTCGCAGACCCAACCTTTTCCTCTTATAGAAATGAATTCAAGACAATCTTGACTGGTTACCCGGGAAGGATCTGATAGTACATTTTCCTTTACAAGATTCCTTACTCTTTGCAGCTGCGGAATATCAGCACCAATGGCTTCCCTGAAAATTATTTTTAGTTCCATTTAAACTCAAAATAACCTGTTAGCTGTTATAAATAGTAATAAGGGTGATGGTATCCAGGATCCCGTGGGTAAGAATTACAGGCCATAATCTGCGGCCGTTAAAAACGTAAACGAGTCCAAATACAAAACCTACAACGCCGGTAAGTAAAATTCCGCTTATTCCCTGCCAGGCGTGCATAAAACCAAATACGACAGAGCTAATTATAAGCGCGGACCAAATTGACCGGGAATTATTACCCAATAAAACGTCCAGGGAATTGATAAGAAAGGCTCTGAAAATAATTTCCTGCAAAAATGCTGAAAAGATCCAAATGAGTAGAATTGTGGAAATAAGTAAGGGTAAATTGTTTTGCAGTATTGCAAAATGGCTAATATCTGGTGGAGTGCCAATTTCATATAGAATGGGCTTTACAAAAACCGAAATGAAAATCATTACAGCTAGGGTGAGAACCGTTAGAACAATTGTTTCCCACCAGTTCTTTGGTTTTCCCAGTCCTAAATCCTGCCATTTCCAGTGGGCAAAATCTTTATTGAGGAAGACAATAAAACTTAAGAGGAGTGTGCCAAATACGCTTAACCAGAGGCCGGGACTTTGAATGTCTAATAATCCATCTTTAAAATAAGTATCTGTTAAATAGCTTACCGTGAAATTGATGGATAGCAGTAGCATAATCGAAATTCCAAGAACTATTCGTTGCTCTTCGGTGTAATACTGCCGCTTTACGGCAGGGCGTATTAAATTTCGCATTCTTACATTCATTTATCTTAATCTTAGAAGAAGTAGTCCGGGGGGAGCAAAGCTAAATATTAAATATGTAAAACCTACATTTATTTGGCCTAATTAGTTATATATAAAGTGTTTATCTATTTGACTTTTTCGCTTAACAATTTACCAATTTCAGAAATATTGATTTTCTTTCCCAGTTTTACCTTAAACATTCCCACGCCCGAAATCCAGATCTTAAGATCGCTGTCCCAGTCAAAGGTGCCTGCAGTTTCAACAGAGAAGGAGGTGATTTTACTGTAAGGAAACATCCTGAATTCTTTTTTCTTACCGGTAAGACCCTGTACATCTACAGCAATAATTTTTTTGTCGGTAAATATTACCCGATCCCTTGTATGCCTGTAGAAAAAAATAATTTCCTCATCGGTTGCCAGGAACATATCAAATAATTCTCTTCCTTCTTCATTTTCCACTTTTTCGGTGACGCTGAATTGTGCTAAAAGATCAATAGCCATAATAATGTTTTAAGATGGGTTAAATTTAGTTTTTGTTTGGCTGGTAAGAAGGCTCACTAACAATACTTTAAGCTTTCGTCAAAAAAATTTCTCAGGGAGGCAATTTTTGATAACATAAATTGCCGAATGGTAATCCTGATTTTCTCAATAAAGTCCTAATATTTTAGCAATTGTTTCTTTAAATGAGGTTGGTTAATTTCTTTTGATGAATCGTAATTCTTGCTGAGGTAAGACTTCAGTATTATCCAATATTTCCAATTTAGGAGAATTGCCGCGAACCTTCACATTTTTTACATCGGCCAATCTCACCAAATTTCCGCCATTCAATTTGTTATTAATAATAGTAACATTTTCTCCACTCATTAATCCGAAGTAATACTTGCTCTGGTAGAAATCAATATTACCTTCAATATGAACGTTGCTCGTCCAGCCCATTTTTATACAAGGGGCAGAACTTCTATGCCTGCCGTTAACCCTCTCATTAAAGGAAAAGTTCCAATCGTGCCGTATGATCCCTTTATCAGCATCTGATGCTCTTACATAGAGAGAATGACCCGAACCGGAATATTTATTATGGTGTATGTAAATATTACTTACATCCCCGCTTCCTCCTGCTGCAAACGGTGTTAACTGGCATTCTATATTGCTGTTCCTTATCTCCACATTTCTTACAAAGCCATTGGTGCTATGCGGCTCCAGGTCAATTCCCGACCGGCGGGATTTAACCACAGTAAGATTGTCTATAAGAATGTTTTGGGCGCTGTTTGCCACTGCAAGCCCCTGCCGGCCGTTCCATTCTACAGAACTATTAATGATTTTTACTCCATCAGAGATTTGAGAGTGGGCTCCAATATAATAGCCATCACCCCACACTCCAAAAACTTCACAATCCTCCAGGGTAATATTTTTACTTCCCAGGATGTCAAAACCATGCTCAAATTCCCAATAGGATTGGTAGGCTGCATAGCCATTCCAGGCCTCAGAATCATTGCTTTTGGATTTCCAGAAATCTGGTGTGTTTCCTTCAGTTCCTAAAAGTTTACCTTCAGTATAATTAGAACCCTCAATGCGTAAACCTTTAACAGTAATATTTTCGCTGTCGATAATCCTGAAATGCCGGCGATATGAATATTCTCCGTTTTGAACACTTCCGCCAAAAGCTACAGATGGAGCTTTGGTAAAGAAAATTGTTCCGTACCCATCTATGATCCAGTGCTTTTTGTTCTGAATTTTTGTAACGTGGGTACGATTTCTGAAATATGGATTTTGAATACCTTCTGTCCAGAATTTTCCTTCGGGAAATTTTATATAAATGGGATTTTCTGCCGTTCCATTAGGGATTTTATCCAGTTGTGCCTGTAATTCCCGGGTAACATCACCTTCTTCTTTAAGAACAATTGTAATACTTTTTATTTTTTGTGCGGTGTCTAATTTTATTACTAAACTTTCTCTTGAAGAATTGTTATGTTCAATTAAGGGATTAGTAAAAGCAAAATTAAATGCTTTAGGACAGTCCACGTTAAGTAGAATTGCTGAGAGAAATAAAAAAAGAGGAATGGGTAAAACAGTTTTCATACCTACAGAAGATTATCAACGGGTTCAACAATTCTTTTGCAAAAAGCTATCCAAAATTTTTAACCCAATTTGGAAATAAGTTAATGCAATTTATCATCTGTTAAATAAAATTTTTATGATTTTTCCGGAAGTAGAGAGCTGCAATCCTATCACTAACTTTTGTTAAACTAATCTTCACAATCTCAATATCTGTATAAAAATTCTTAATTTCGCAATTCTTATACAGAAATGGAAAAAAGGGAAATAATAAGATTATCTGCTGCATTATTGCTATCAATGGTAATGCTCTTCCCCGCTATTGTCCAGTTTTCTCATACTTTTCAGGACCATGATCACCCGGTTTGTACAGATCAACAGGCCCATATTCATCAGGAAGTACAGGATTGTGACATTTGCCATTTCCATCAATCTCCTTACAACTATGAAATTGCTTCTTATTCGGGAGAGTTTCAGGAGGAGATATTTAAAGATTTTGTTGGGAAAACCGCAGATCCTGTTCTATCCACTAAATTTCAATACTTACCGTTAAGGGCACCGCCCGCTAGTCTTGGTTAAAGAATGTTTTCACTTTAATTAAGAAGAGATGCGATTATATATATTTATAGTGCTACTGTTAAGTAGCATGTCTTCCATTTCACAAACTTGTGATTTTACTCTTAAAGGCAGAGTTATAGACTTACACGATGGTGCCCCGTTAATTGGGGCCACTCTCATCGTTGTAGAAACAGGTAAAGCTGTGGAAACAAATCTTGACGGAGAATATCTCCTCGAGAACCTTTGTAAAGGAACTTATAACTTACAGGTTTCTCATCCTCTGTGTTTAACCCGCATTTTTCAGGTTTTAATATCTGGGAACACCACTATGGATTTTAAGCTTGAGCATCATCTTGAAGAGCTTAACCAAATACTTTTGGAAGGTAAAGCTTATGAAAGAAATGTACAAAGCATTGGTGAAAACAGAATCTCAAATGAAGAATTGGATAGGTTTAGTAGTGGTTCTTTGGGGGATGCTTTAAATAGCTTAAGCGGGGTTTCATCTTTAAACACAGGAAATACGGTTGTTAAACCTATTATTAACGGGTTACATAGCAGCCGGGTTGTTATTATTAATCATGGGGTTCGTATGGAAGATCAGGAATGGGGGGCAGAACATGCGCCCAATCTTGACATAAATTCCCTGGGAAATATTAGCCTTGTAAAAGGAGCTGGAGCATTAAAATACAGTGGAGACGCGGTAGGAGGAGTAATTATTACCGAACCGGCAAAAATTCCTTTAAAGGATACTATTTACGGCCAAACCCTGCTGATTGCTGCTACAAATGGAAGAGGAGCTTCATTAACTTCTGAATTAACCCTGGCAAAACAAAATGGCTGGTATACAGGTGTGCAGGGAACCCTGAAGCGTTTTGGCGATTACGAAACTCCAGATTATGTTTTAAGCAATACAGGGAACTTCGAAAGAAATTTTTCCATTCGCTTGGGACGAAACAAAATTGATAAAGGTTTTGACATTTATTATTCTCTATTTAAAAATGAGATTGGTATCCTGAGAGCTTCTCATTTAGGCGGGGCCCAGGATCAGGTTACAGCTATTAACAGGGATCGCCCCTTGATTATAAGAGACTTTACCTATGAAATAGGAGCGCCTAAACAGGAAGTAACCCATCATCTATTGAGAATAGAAGGTTATAAACAAATCCAAAATTTGGGTAGGGTTTCTGCCAGGTATAATTTCCAAAGGAATAATCGGTTTGAATTTGATATACGCAGGGGCAACGATATTGAAAAAGCATCAATAGATCTGGAACTGAATACACATTCGGTAAATGTTGATCTTGAATCAAAACTTGAAAATGGAGTACATCTGGATGCCGGAATCCTTGGGACCTATCAAAATAATTTTGCAAATCCCAATACAGGTGTAAGAAGACTTATTCCCGATTATGACCGGTATAGCATAGGATTGTATGGAACTGCCTCTTATTTACTTAAACCTGATTTTCTCATTGAAGCCGGTGGCAGGTTTGATTATACTTATATGGATGTCTTTAAATTTTACCGGAAATCTTTTTGGGAGTCGAGAAATTATGATGAGATCTATCCAGATATTGTGGTTGAAGAAACGGGAAATCAGATCCTGACAAACCCACAGCCTGAGTTTTTCAATTTTTCTGCAACTACCGGATTTAAATATGATTTTTGGAAGAAATACGCATTGTTCTTTAATTATGCCCTGGCATCCAGAGCACCTAATCCCTCGGAATTATTTAGCGAAGGTTTGCATCATTCCGCTTCCCGTATAGAGTTAGGAGACCTGGGATTCCAACCGGAAATATCCCACAGGATAGGTGCAACTTTAAGCCGGACTTCCACAAAATTTAGTTTTAGCCTATACCCTTTTATCAACACTATTAAAGATTTTATTATTATTGAGCCTACAGGAGTACAGCAGACCATTCGAGGGAATTTTCAGGTTTGGGAATACCGCCAGACGAATGCTCAGTTATTAGGTGTTGATCTGGACGCAAGCCTGGAAATAGCAGACGGTTTAAAATATATCCACCAGTTTTCGCTGGTTAAAGGTTATGACAGGACCAGGAATCAACCGTTAATAAATATGCCCCCGGTTAATACGAGAAATAGCCTGTCCTATTCCAGGGAGAAACTGAACAACTTAAATATTGAACTGCAGAGCGAGTACTCTTTTGCTCAAAATGAATTTCCCGATAACAACTTTGAAGTTTTTATTCCTGAAACAGGATCTTTAGAAGTAGTGGATGTAAGTACGCCTCCTGATGCTTATCATTTACTACATCTAAATACCGGTATTGATGTTTTAAACACGAAAAATTCAAGTTTAAGATTGGGTTTTGCAGTTCACAATCTTTTAAATACCTCTTACAGAAACTATCTAAACCGTCTGCGGTTTTATGCGGACGATTTAGGAAGAAATTTTTTATTTAATATCAAATTCAATTATTAATTTTTAAAATCATTTACTATGAAAAATTTAAAATTTTTAACTCTTGTTTTATTCTCCGGTATGGCTTTAACCTCGTGTTCGAGCGATGATGATGCTCCAGCTCCTGTAAACGAAGAAGAAGTTATAACTACCATGGCTGTCACTTTAACTCCTGCAGCAGGGGGGACTGCAATTGTTTTAACAACGAGAGATCTTGATGGAGATGGTCCAAATGCACCACAGGTTACTGTTTCAGGTAATTTAGCTGCTAATTCCACTTATAATGGAACCATTATGCTGCTGGATGAAACCAAAAATCCTGCAGAAAATATTACTGAGGAAGTAGAGGAAGAGGATTTAGAACACCAGATCTTTTATACGGTTGGTAGTGGATTAAATGCCACAGTGGAATACGAAAATTTTGATAGTGCCGGAAACGAGTTAGGTACAGAATTTACATTGACAACTGGGGCAGCAAGTTCAGGAAATCTCACTTTTACCTTACGTCATGAACCAATGAAGCCAAATAATGGGGATTTAAGCGTTGCCGGAGGAGAAACAGATATAAGTGCGACATTTAATGTTACGATAAACTAAAATTTAGTAGCACGCAAAAGAAAAACCCCTTTCTCGCGAGAAAGGGGTTTTTTAATTCCCGTTCTGCAGCTATATTTATATTCTGTTGTTATTCAAACAAGTAAAATATATACCTAGATAGTATTGTGACGATTTTTCTCTTCATAAAAAAACTTCCTGTTTAATACAGGAAGTTTCAAAGGGAAAAGAGACTATCTTATGAGTAAATCATTAATTTCCTCCACATTTCCAATGGTTTATTACGGTACTGCTGCCTGGAACTTTCCTTATAATGTGTCGCGCCACAACTTTGCTCCCATCGGCAACATTACGAAAAACCAAAGTTCCCTGGTGAATAACAATATCGCTTTCGGCTATGCTTCCCGATAAATTAAGATTTCCATTGGAGTCCAGGACGGCATCTTTAACAGCAAACATTTCGGCTCCACCAAGAACTTCATATTCATTATCAGTATCAGGGTCCAGGCCAATACCAGTCATGTTTTTCGTGTAAAAACTTCGCGTAAAATGTACCACTCCCCGAGCGTCGGTATTTGTAGTAACCCGGTTTTGTATGGTTCCAGTAAAGCGGATGTTTTCACCGTGGCAATAGGCTATCATAGCTGTAGCAGTGAATTGCACTTCAGTTATAGTTGTTGTGACAGCATCAGAAGATGACTTCAGGTTCAGGCTATCCACATTTAGCGTTTCATTCATTTCTTCTTTGCTACAGGATGCAAAAAAGAAGAATATTCCGATTAAAAGCATTAAAATTTTCCAGGAACCTTGTATTTGATAAAAGGATTCCATTTTGAGATTTTGTTTCATTTTGTCTAGTTTATTAGGTTGTTAAATAAATTTCGATAGCCTCTTTTAAATTTAATTTATTTTTAAAGCCGATTATCGATATGGCCAGTTATTCCTGTGGTATTTTACTGACAATTAAGGGGTTAGATAAATTAAGGGTAGATTTTGTCGTTTTTTTGTATATTAGGTATCGACATTTTTAATGTACTAACAATTATTTAAAATTTTATGATAACTATTGGAGAGCTTGCCATAAAAGAAGAAAAGGATGAGGTAATAATTTCAGCCAGAATTAAGGGAGAAGGGATTGATGAGGATCTATGGTATAAGGTTCCACAAAAATTTGGTAAATATTTACTTCCCAATAATTCAGATGCTTTTTTAGTGGGACTTCTATTTTTAGGTCTTAGAACAGGAAATGATATTAAAACTACCTCTCCTGTTTCTGCCCGGTTGTATTATAATATTAATCATTATGTTATTCCAGCTTTATGTTTGGCAGATCCTGAACTTAAACCCGTAAAGGTAATTGCTGAGACTTATGAGGAGGATTTAAATGTTGGAAAAATAGCAGCAACCGGTTTTTCCTGTGGAGTTGATTCGTTTGCAGCTTATACCGATCATTTGGAGGAAAAAGGATCATATGAAATTGGATACTTCACATTTTTTAATGCAGGTTCCCACGGATCTGGTGGCGAAAAAACCAAGGAAATTTTCAGGAAAAGACTGGAAAGGGTTAAAAAATTTGCAGAGTCTGTAAATAAAGAAGTAATAACGGTTGATTCCAATATTAGTGAAATCCTTCAAATGAAGTTTCAGCAGACCAATACCTTAAGGAATATTTCCTGCGCTCTTTTATTCCAAAAACTATTTAAAAATTATTATTCTGCCTCCAAAAACCGGTTTGATTATTTAAAGCTGGATAAATATGATTCCCAGGATTATGATTCAATAATGCTAAGTTTGTTATCTACAGAGTCCATTACTTTTCATTCTGCTGTTGCAAATTTAACCAGACTTGAAAGGACACAGCTTATTACCCGGAATGAAAAAAGCTACGGGCACCTTGATGTTTGTACGAGTGAGAACAGAAGAAAGGGAAACAAAAACTGTTCTGACTGCAATAAATGCAGAAGAACCGCATTAACCCTGGATTTACTTGGCAAATTGCCTCTTTATGAAAAGGTTTTTGATATTGAAACTTACAAAAGCAAGAAGCACAGTTATATTGCCCATGTTATTGCAAACCGAAAAAAAGATCAAATTAATAAAGATCTGTATGAACTGTTAAAAGAAAAAAAAGCAATTAACTACAATGAGATCGTGCAATCTAAAATTCAATCCCTTTTGAACATATTTTAAAGTTTTTAAAAATTGATAGCTTTTCGAGTTGCTATAAAGTCATGGGCTATGAATGACAACCTCTGGAAAATTGAAAGAACATTATAATATAAGGTATTATTATCTTGGTTGTATAAAAAAAGAAAGCTGCCTCAATTCTTTGAAACAGCTTTCTTTTCTTATACAATACTTATTAGTTTCTTCCCTGGGACGGTTGAATTTGACCACAAGCTACCGGTAAAGTTGCTACATACTCACCATTAACTGTCATTCCATGAAGTACAATAGCACGGTTTTGAAGAGGTGAAAGCGCAGATCGAGAAATCACTTCCCCTTCTTCTGTAAATTCAGTTTCTCCTAATGTAAAAGTGCGTTCAAACGACAGTACTCCATTGGCGTCAGCAACTGGAAACTCGTCAATCGGAACATAAAGTTCTAGTAAAACAGGACCATAGAAAGGAGCTCCTTCGCCCAGATCTACAATGCCATCTCCGTTTGTATCTGCAGATGATGTGGGACAGGTTGAATTACGTTTATTTTCCATAAAACCGTGGATGTGTTGAGGGTGAACCCTGTTTGGTTCTAGACCGGTCGCAGAAACCTTTACGGTTAATTGATCTCCTGTAAGAGTCAGTTCTGCCGATCCAGATACTCCCGATTCGTTTAAAGCAGAGAAGTCTACCGTATATATTTTTGTTTTAGCCGCCTCAGCTTTCTTTTCAGCATCTAAGGAAGTCTGTAGATCTATACTGTTCATAACTTCTTCGTCTGGGTCAGAGCAGGAAGCGGTAAATACAATAAGTGATGCAATAAATAGTGAACGAATAATTGAATTGAAATTTTTCATAATATAAAATTTTAGTTTCTATTCAATACTTACGGTTGTATAGTCTCAACGGTTTTTTTGATGCCCCACTTTGTGAAAAGTTTGGGAAATTTTATGAATAGGTAGAATATTCTTTTTCTAAAAAATTTAGAATTTTTAAGGGTGCATAAAAAAACCCCCAGAAAGAATCCAGGGGTTTTGTACTCGAGGTGGGAGTTTTAAAAATTTAAAAATACCTGTAAAATCAGACGCTCAGAAAGGTTCATTTTGAGGTGCGCCCGAATTGCACACCTTTAACAAACTTTAACTTTTGATCATCTATATTCATATAGTAATTTAGAAGAAATTACTAATTTACCTTTTAATGCGGTAATCTATCTCTTAGCAATCCATAAATATAGGTACCCAAAAGAGCTCCTAATAGAACGACTAACATTGATCCGTATCCTGCACCAATAAGTGTATAAATTGGTCCCGGACAAGATCCTGCCAATGCCCAGCCTAAACCAAAAAGGATTCCTCCATACAGGTACCGGCTAAAACCTTTGTCTTTAGGTGAAATTTTTATAGGTTCTCCATCCATTGATTTAACCTTATACTTTTTGATAAGCCAAGTTCCCAGAATACCCAGTGCTAGGGCAGAACCTATAATACCATACATATGGAATGACTGGAACTGGAACATTTCGTAAATACGGAACCAGGATGCGGCTTCACTTTTAAACATCACGATTCCAAAAATGATACCTATGCCTAAAAATTTTAGATATTTCATGTTTTAAAATATTAAAGGAAACAATAAATGAATCATGATCAGACCTCCAATGAAGAATCCGATGACAGCAATAAGAGAGGGTAATTGCAAATTACTCAATCCTGAAATAGCGTGTCCGGAGGTGCATCCGCCAGCATATCTGGCTCCAAATCCAATTAATAATCCTCCGAATAAAAGAATGACTAGAGATTTTGGATCTGTCAAGGCTTCTAGGGCAAAAAGTTCATCGGGCAAGTAAGCTTCTCCTGCACTCTCAAACCCCAAACCTTCCAGGGTTTTAACGGTTTCAGGATTTATAATTACGGCAGTATCTGTGCTAAGGAAATTTGCTGCGATAAACCCACCTATTATTGCACCAACGACCACTACTAAATTCCAACGCTGAGACTTCCAGTCAAATGCAAAAAACTCTGTTTTCTTGCCCGCACCTGCAATAGAACACATGGTTCGCAAATTAGATGACATTCCAAAACTCTTTCCTCCAAAAAGGAGTAAGAACAAAATTACTGCTATAAGAGGCCCACTAACATACCAGGGCCAGGGTTCTAATATCCATTCCATTTTTAATTTTTTTATTCTTGCAAAGAAAACATAGTTTAAAGCTTGTGGCAGTAACAAATGTTACAAGGAAAAGTTTTTATAAACTCTTTTTCAATTCAAGCCAGAAACCACCGTTTATACATTTTACCCCGTGAAGACTAACAAGATTGGCAGCCTGTCCACTTCTGTTGCCCGAGGCACAGCAAAAGATCAAAGGTTTCTTCATCTCTTTTAATCGTTCAATCCTATCGGGAATTTCATTCAATGGAATATTTACGGATCCGGGAACACTTCCTCCTTTATATTCCCCTGGAGTGCGTACATCTACTATTGTACCTTCAATATTTTTATTCAAATCTTCTGTTTTCATAAAATAAATTTTTAAGATGACTAATTGGAGCTAATAACACTCACCTTTAGAAAAGCCCAAATTTATTTTGAAAACTAGAGAAGTACAGTCACTTTTGTTACATATAAAAACTCTTTTATTGCTTTACTTCCATATTTTTAATTCTAAATGTGTTTCAGATAATGGAAATGCATTTTTTATCTTATTTAAAATATTTAAGTTCGAAAAGTTATGATTCAAAGTACAGTTATTGAGCAAATTATTAATCAAAAACAGCTTCCTAATTTAAAGTTTAGTATTAAAGAAAAAACAGAAGCATTTACCAAAAAGTTATTTTATACTCTTTTTGATGTAGATACACCTGTTAAAGAAAGTTTGGAACAGTTAGCGATTGATTTTGAAGATTTAGCCAAATTGGTTTGTTGGGAACCAGAAAAAAAATGCTCCCAAATCTGGATAGAATACTGTGCTAATTTGCCTGAAATTCTTAAAAAATTAAATAAAGATGCTTTAGCTATTGCAAGAAATGATCCGGCTGCTAATTCAGTGGAAGAAGTTTATCTTTCTTATCCTGGGTTTTTTGCTATTGCCATTTATAGATTAAGTCACGAACTTTATAGGATTGGTTTGCCTTTAGTGCCGCGATTAATGACTGAATGTGCACATAAGCTTACAGGAACCGATATAAATCCGGGCGCGGAGATAGGTGAATTTTTTTTTATCGATCATGCAACTGGAGTGGTAATAGGCGAGACTGCTGTTATAAAAAACCATGTTAAAATCTACCAGGGAGTAACACTGGGGGCATTAAATGTGAAGCGGGAACTTCGAAATATTAAACGGCATCCAACTATTGAAAGTAATGTTACTTTATATGCAAACGCAACAATATTAGGCGGTGATACAATTATAGGAGCTAATAGTATAATTGGAGGGAATACCTGGTTAACAGCTTCGGTTCCTGAAAATTCTTTCGTAACTCATTCTCCGCAAATCAAAATCAAAAATATTCAAAAATGAAAATTAAAGACAATAATGTTCTGAATCTAATAGGTAATACTCCTTTGGTAAAAGCTCAGAGTCTAGTAAAGAATCCGAATGTCTCTCTGTATTTTAAAATGGAAAGCCAAAATCCTGGAGGAAGTGTAAAAGATAGGCCTGCTTATAACATGATTAAGAGTGCATTTGAAAGAGGTGAAATATTGAAGGACACAAAACTCATAGAGGCTACAAGTGGTAACACAGGAATAGCTTTAGCAATGGTTGCCAGTCTTTTTAAACTGGATATCGAATTAATAATGCCAGAAAATTCCACTATTGAAAGAGTTCAAACCATGAGAGCCTATGGAGCCAAGGTTATTTTAACAGATGCAGATAAGGGTATAGAGGGAGCCAGAGATTTTGCCGATCAAAGAGTAAAAGAAGGAAATTATTTTATGTTAAATCAATTCGGCAATGATGATAATTGGAAGGCTCATTACAAGACAACAGGGCCAGAGATTTGGAGGGATACAAATGAAAAAATAACTCACTTTGTTTCTTCTATGGGTACTACCGGGACAATAATGGGTACTTCAACATATCTTAAGGAACAAAATTCCGAAATTCAAATTGTAGGAGTTCAACCGGCTGATGAGGCAAGAATTCCGGGAATTCGGAAATGGCCGAAGGCTTATCTTCCAAAGATATTTAATCCTAAAAAAGTTGATACTATTTTAGAGGTAAATGAACAAGAGGCAATACAAATGATGAAAAGATTAGCTGAAGAAGAAGGTATTTTTTCTGGGATGAGCAGCGGCGGTGCAACATCAGCAGCTTTAAAGCTTTGTGAAAAACTTGAAAAGGGCGTTGTTGTAAGTATTATTTGTGATCGTGGGGATAGATATCTCTCTTCAAATCTTTTTGCGCAATAATTTATCTTTAAAATTTTAAAATTTACTGATTAAGTGAGTTAAAAAGAGGCTGCCAACTGGCAACCTCTTTTTAAAATCTCTTATACAATTTTATTTAAAATCCTGAATGGCTTCACTAAGATCAAATACCTTTTGATCCTTGAATTTGTTCTCCAGAATACTGCTTCCGGCAGCAGATCTATATCCACCGGCACAGTGTACTACGAATGGTTTTTCTTTTGGTAATTCATCAGCACGATTTCTCAATTCGTTAAGCGGAATTCCAATGGAATTGTCGAAAATTTTCCCTTCTGCCAGTTCGCTTTCATTCCGGATATCTACAATGGTGTAGTTATCCTTTTTATTTTTGAAATCCTCAAGGTTAAAATTATCAGACTTTTTAGAAACTTTTTGGCCTAAAGTAATTACAGCTTTAATTTGCTTTTCGTAACCTATCTTTGCTGTTCTTCCCAGTAGCTCATCAATGTCTTCTACAGAACTTACTGCGAGATAAAAAGGTTCATTAGGCTCAATAATAGAACCTAACCAGGTTTCGTATTTATCACTCTCAGTTCGGGACATAATATTGATGCTATTTGGTAAATGTCCTGCTTTATAAGCATCACCGTCTCTAACATCTACTACAGTAACACCCTCTTCAACTTTAGAAACTCCTATAAGTAAAGGCACTTTATACTTCTCCTGTTGTACGTTTCCTGCTCCTTTTCGGTTGATATCTACATTAAATCCAAAATAAGAAGGAATAAAAGGTTGATCCTTCAAGATCTCTTCAACAAATTCTTCTTCGGTTTGATCTTTAAAAGCCCAGTTACCCATACGTTCATCTCGAAGCGTACTTGAAGGAGAGGCACTCATATTTTTTCCGCACAATGATCCTGCGCCGTGTGCAGGGTAAACCAAAGCATCATCGGGAAGGTCATTAAATTTGGTTTGCATGGTGTGGTACATGGCTTTAGCAAGTTCTACTCTTTTTGCTGTCATGTTTCCGGCTTTTTCTCGCAGGTCGGGACGGCCAACGTTGCCAATAAACAAAGTATCTCCTGTAAATAAAGCAGTTCCCTCATCTTCTTCAGCCACATAGGTTAAACTGTCCGGTGAGTGACCGGGAGTGTGAAGTGGGCGGACGTTAAGTTTTCCAATCTTAACTGACTGGCCTTCATCAAAAGGTTCATGAGGATAGCTAACCCCTACCTTTTCACTAACATAAATTTTAGCTCCGGTTTGTTCCTGGATCTGCAAATGTCCACTAACAAAATCGGCGTGTGGGTGAGTTTCAAAAACTGCCACAATTTTGGCATTTTGCTCTTCAGCATATTTATAATACTGTAAAGGATTACGGCTGGGATCAACCAAAGCCATTTCACCTTCACTTACTATAGCATACGAATAATGTGCTAAGGGATCGTCTTTAAATTGTTTTATTATCATAATCTTAGAATTTAAACTTAATTTATTGATGCAAATTTACTAACGAAAAATGCCTTTGGCAGTAACAATTGTTACAGTTACAGGTTCGCGATTAGCTTCTTTGTAGAAAAGAAAATAAGCTGCGGGTGATTGTAGAGCTCCTCATTCTAAAATGAATAACTCCTGCTGAAAACAAAGTGATAATCCCCACGATGAAAATTGCGACTTCTATACTTATCTTATCTGAAATGAAACCTGTTAGTATTGCACCCACCGCGTATCCGAGATCCCGCCACAGCCGAAAGATTCCGATACTTTTAGCTCTATTCCTGGGATGAGTATTATCGGCAATAGTTGCAAGAAAGGTAGGATAAACCATGGCCGTACCCCAACCCAATAAAGACATTAGGAGAACGAAATGCCACATGTCATCTGCCCAAACCAGGATAATTAGAACAATGGCTTGAAGCAACATTCCGTAGAAGAGCATGTCTTTTTTGGAGAATTTATCGGCCATTTTTCCCGTGAAGAGCTGACCCATTCCCCACACCGCAGGATAAACCGCTACTACAATTCCGATTTGCACCAGGTTAAATCCTTTGGTTGCCAAGAGGATCGGGATCAACCCCCATGCCATCCCATCATTCAGATTATTAATTAAACCTGCCTGGGTTACCGACCCTAAATTTTTGTGTTTCCAGGTAGTATCCCAAAATACATTTTTGAGCAGGGATACGTTGTTCGTACCTTCTTCCTTTTTTGCATGACCCCGGGTGTCCTTTATGAGCAAAATACTCATCACCAGCCCGAGCACCATAAGAAGGATACCCATGTAAAAGGGATAGGGGCGTAACCCGTATTCACCCGCTATCCATCCCGTCAGAAATGCCGCAATTGCCACTGCAAAATAGCCTGCGAACTCATTAAGACCCATTGCAAAACCTCGTTGTTTTTCTCCAACTAGATCTATTTTCATTACCACAGTACTCGACCAGGCAAGTCCTTGATTAATCCCCAGAAAGACGTTTGCTATTATAATCCAATTCCAGTTTGGCGCATACATTAAGATGAAAGGAATGGGAATTGCAAAAAACCACCCCAGCACCAGTAGATTTTTCCGGCCAAATTTGTTAGCCAGTGCACCAGCAAAGTAGTTGGAGACGGCTTTCACTATTCCAAAAACTACTATAAAGGAAAGAATGGCAGAGGTAGCAGCCATCTGAAATTCCTTCTCTGCGATCTCAGGCAGGATACTTCGCTCCAATCCCACCATTCCCCCAACAAAGGCATTAATGATTACGAGGAGAGTGAATTGCCTCCAGTTCTCTTTCAAACCTAATTGGATATTATTCATCAGTGCTTACATCTTAAAGTTCTCTGCAAAAATCCATCTTTTTGAAATTGTTATTTGTAACCTGGGTTACATGGAATGGGATGCAAAATCTGCTT
>CAZXEY010000060.1:0-17052 GCA_964639695.1 uncultured Antarcticibacterium sp.
GATTTTCTGGTCATTTGTTTTTACATAATCCCAAATTATGGACTGTCCAAGCCTTTTTGAATAAAGGGAATTATTATTCCCTACATATTCCGGCAAAGAGACCTTATTAAAAAAACCTTTGTTACTGCTATAAATGCTGTCCTTGTCTACAAAGACGGAATAAATAAAATTATGGTCATTTACTTTAACAAGAGCCGCCTTCCCATTCTCTTTCAGAACTTTATATACTCCTGAATTGTAAGTAACCACATACACCTGCGCTTTATATTTGAAAAAGTCCTGGACTCTAAAGAGATCTTTTGCTGCGGAAAAATCTAAGAAAACTACTTTATGGGTATTAATATCAATTATCGTAACACCGTCACTGGTGCCCATGTACATAAAATTGTTATCTGAATAAAGTTTGGTGATCTCATTATGAGCCAGGCCATCTTCTTCAGAAATTACTTTAAAGTTAAATCCGTCGTAGATGCTGACGCCCCCGCCATAGCTCCCGAACCAAAGATTCTTATTCTCATCTTCAGCAATGGCCCAACAGGAATTTAAAGCTAAGCCATCCTCCTCAAAAAAGTATCTGAATTCATCATTTTCTCTTTTTACAACACCGTTTTCAGTACCAATCCACAGGATGTTATTACTGTCCACCAATAAAGCCCTGACTGCGTTGTTAGGCAATTCGTTCGAGGCACTATAATTATTACCGGGATAGTTTTGAGTATAAGCCAGGCTAAACCAGAAGAATAGAAAAAGGAAAAGCTTATTGATTTTGTAGAATGGCATTAATAAACTCCTCTTCTTTCCGGAAAGAAACAGGAAGTTTCTCTCCATTGGTTAGTTCAATTTCCTTGTTGGCCTTGTTATATCGAACCACATAATTAAGGTTGATCACATAGCTTTTATGAATTCTTTTAAAAGATCTCTCCGGAAGCACTTCTTCCACGAACTTCAGGGTTTTCGTCGCTATTTTCGTAAAACCATCAATTTTTTTGATGTTGCAGTAATTACTTTCGGCCTTACAATACAAAATTTGATTGGTATGTATCAATTCAAAACCTTCCAGGGTTGGAAATGCAATTTTACTGACATTCTGATCATTTACATTCAGGTTCTCCAGCAATAAGGACAACTTCTTTTGAGCAAAATTCCCTGCGTTCTTCTTTTCAAATTTTTTAACGGCTTCAGAAAGGTCCAAATGATTAATGGGTTTTAACAGATAATCCAGCGCGCTTCGCTTGATGGCTTTGATAGCAAACTGATTATAGGCAGTGGTAAAAATCACTTCAAAATTAATAACATCAAAATATTTGAAGAGTTCAAAGCCGTTTTTCTCGGGCATCTGAATGTCCAGAAATACCAGTTCGGGCTGATATTTTTCAATTGCGGCCACCCCGGAATCTACCGAACTGCATTTCTCCACAATATTAAACCGGTTCGGGAAATATTTGTGAAGGGTATTTTCCAACAAATTTTGTGCATTTACTTCATCGTCAATAATTACTGCCTTTATCATATATGAATTTTCTTCGGAATAGTAAGTATGAAGTTCTTTTTTTACCGAACCGCAAGATGTTTAAAAAATTTGAGAATAATTAGATTTGCTGAAATGTTTTATTGCTGGAGGACGGTTGTAGTTAAAGTTCCAACGAATCTGCCTGCAAAGGCAGGATTCCAGGTTTATAAATTAAACTGAATAAAAAAGAATGCTCTCCATAAAGAGCATTCTTAGAGAAGCGGCTAATTAAATATTTATATTAGAACTGGACTGTCACGCTGTTTGAACATACTGTAGTGCCAGATTCACAAATCTTATAGGTTAGACTTCCACCACCTTTAAATGAGGTTTGATCGGTAAAACTACCGGTATCGGCTACTGTGATGAATAATTCACCATCCCTGTAGATGTCAAGCTGCCCGGCTGTACCGGAAGGATTCCATGATAAACTGGTTTGCCACATGCCTTTAACCTTCGAGCCAACGGCTGTTAACTGTAACCCATCTGGAGCAGAGGTTTCTCCCGAAACAGATATACTTTTTTCTACACTTTGACTGGCACCCAGATCATCTGTAACCTGTAAAGAAACCTTATAAGTCCCTGGCTGGCTAAAATATTTTAGAGGATGCTGCAAAGAAGATGAACTGCCGTCACCAAAACTCCAATTCCAGTTCGAGATACTTCCGTCGCTGTCGGTACTTAAATCTGTAAATTGAACATTCAACAAATTAACTGCAAAGGAAAAATTGGCGGTAGGTGCGGAATTCACAGGCTGCGAAGTTTCTCCTCCATTTCCAATAGTTACTATTTTTTCAGAACAATTCTTGTAAAAGACTTCGCACACCTTATATACTATTGTTGCATCCCGAACATTACCGAGATAATCGATATAATTAGAAGTTCGGGGATCGGGTTCCAGAATTAAATTTCCGTCACGGTATATACGCACTTTACTATTGGCAGGAGTTCTCCATGACATATCAACCCGGTAACTTCCTTTAACTTTAGAAGAATTGGCATTAAAAGCCAGATCTGGTGGTATGGGTGCATTGAAGGTTAAAGGGGACCAATGGCTATAGGCAAGATTTGACTGCCCTGAAGGTACTTCTGATATCATATTGGGAGTAGAATTTGCAACTATAGCCTGATGCACCTCTACCGGTGTAGCCTGAGGATTATTGGAAAGATAAAGAGCTACTATTCCAGCAACATGAGGTGCTGCCATAGAGGTGCCGCTCATATACTTAAAGGAGGTGTCATCTGCAATTCCTGCAGAAAGAATATTAACTCCAGGTGCATACAAATCTATACAGGTCCCATAGTTAGACCAGGCTGCCATTTTGTTCTCTATGTCACTAGCTCCTACCGTTATGGCTTCAGGAACCCGTGCGGGACTAAATTCACAGGCATCCATCGTGGAGTTTCCTCCTGCAATTACGTAGGTAACCCCTGAGGCTATAGAATTTTGTACTGCTGCATCTGCCAAAACTTCAAGATCTGCAACCGGGTCTCCAAGGCTCATATTAACTACAGCTGGTTTTACAGCATTTGCTGTAACCCAGTCTACTGCATGAATAATACGGGAATAAGGAGAACCATTGGTACATCCAAAAACCCTTAAATTTACCAGATTAACCGCTTTAGCAACTCCATAAGTAATCCCTCCCACAGTTCCGGCGACATGCGTTCCATGGCTATGACAGTCTTCCCCCGGTTCAGAAGAATTAATCACATCTGTTTCCGCAGGGTATGCCAGCACGAAATCAAATCCTAAAGTCACCCTGCCGTTGAATTCACTATGTGAACTTTTTATTCCCGTATCGATAATATAAGCAGTTACACCACTGCCCGTAGAATTATATGAGTATGCTCTATCCATCAGCTGGTCCCGTTGATCGATCCTGTCCAGCCCATAACCCGGATATTCCTGAACTGCCACTGCAACTTCATCAACATTTTCCAGGTATATGTACCTATCAGCAGTTACAGAAACTACACGTGGATCTTTTTTTAATTTCTCCACCTGATTTATTGTTAACTCTGCAACAAAACCTGTCAATGCTGCCTTGTAAATACCTTTAAGCCTGCCGCCGGGATTGTTTTTTACTTCTTTTGATAAAGCTTCCAGTGCAGCCGCTGCCCGGGAATCTTTTTTTGCAGGTTTTTTCGATAAGACTACGATGTATTGGTCTTTTATAATATCAGTATTTCCTCTAGTGGAAACAGGGGAAGTTTTCAGGTTTAGCTCTTCAATTTTCTCTATAGGTTCCTCACTACAGGATACTATTATAATAGATACTGAAAGAAAAATAAGCCTGGGGAGAACGCGGTAAATGTTTAAAATCTCCATATGATTGAGGTTTGTCGTTACAGTACAACACCCCCGGAAGACCGGAAGCAGAAAAAATATTGCGTAGGGATTTTAAATGTGGGTAGGGCAGTTTTATTTGTAGCTTTTAATTAAGCTACCTTTAGTAACATTGTTAATAGTATAAATATATTTGAAATAATTAGGAACTCCAACTTTTTAACACTCTGATATTCAGGGTTTCATATTTAATATTATAAGTTAGTCTGGAGGCCAACAAAGGCAGGGTTTGAGTTTTAAGTTCTGGTTTTAAAGGATAAAATTATTCATAGATTCAGCTTTTGCGAAAATCTGCGGAATCTGCGGGAAGTTTAAACATACTCTCCTTCTTAATCAGAAAAAGAAGTATTTACTATTTATCATCATTGGCATTTGCAATATGAAAAATGATGTTATCTTCAATCTGAAAAGTAAAGGGAATGTCAATAGTACAAATTGTTACAATTCTGGGTATGATTCCGTTGTTCTCGATGAGAACATTTCTGCCTGCTTTTCTAGCTGCTTTGTTTTTAACATATCCGGAATATTTTCCCGGGATGGGCGATGTTCCTCCGGCTCCTGAAGGTACTTTTATAACTAAAGACTGGGTTTTAATAGCTCTGGGAATTTTAAGTGTACTGGAGATTATAGGTGATAAGAGCAGCAGCATCAGGAACTTTTTAAAAGATGCGGAAACTTACCTGAAACCATTGTTCTTCCTGATTATCAATTTAAGTCTTCTTGACGAAACTTCCACTGAAATTTTAAGAGAGGTACAATGGGCAGCTTTTAACCCTAACTGGATCCTGCTGATATTTGGTGCCCTGGTGGTACACTGGCTGTCCAAGTTAAGGCGGGATTTTATATCTTTTCTTGAAGATATCGATGAAGACGATAATTTCTATATTGGTAAATTAAGCAGCTGGCTGGAAGACAGTCTGGTATTATTCGGTTTTGTCCTAGTCATTTGGGCAGGAGTTATTATGGTAGCTATATATGCCGGGTTGATGGCGCTCTTCGTACTGACGAAGAAAACCTATGTTAGAAAGCTGGAAAAGCAGAAAATAGCTTGTATTAATTGTGGAGAAAAGAACCTGCCTTTCGCTGTTAAATGTTACAATTGTAAAACGCAGCTGCCCAAAATCCATCAGGTAGGAATCTTTGGCCAACGTAAAAAAAAATTGGTTCACAACCTGCAAAGACACAAGCTCCACCTCGTTTCCCACCGCAAATGCCCCGATTGTGGAAATAAATTGAATAACGCCAGACTTTTTGGCAACTGCAACACCTGTGGGACTCCTGTTTTTGAAGCTCCAACCGTCAATGAATTTGTTAAATATCAGGATAAGAAATTCTATAGGATCACCGGGCTCTCAATACTTCTGGGATTTATTCCTGTCCTGGGATTTCTGGTGAGTGCACTGCTGGCAAATGTTTATTTGTTCTCGCCCTATAGGAGATATATCCCACAAGCAAGATCTTTTGTAACAAAGCTTTTTATTAAATTCCTGACATTCTTCCTGTTCCTGCTGGGAATAGCTTTAGGTTTTATTGCTGCTCCAATTTATATTGTAATGAGATATTACATCTGGAAACATAGATTTCTCTCGTTAAAAAATTCATTTCCTTTAAATGAACAAAATGGGTCCGAGATCCATTATAACTAATACTACCCTTTTCTATTTTCTTTTTGACACCTTTTTAAATATCCCTCTTTCCTCTCTCTTTTAACTTTCCACTCCTCACTTTTTTAAAACAACCACATGCACCCACAACCGATAACTTACTACCTATAACTAACAACTTAAACTTACAAACTACATCCCACCACCAACCAATTCCTGCAACTTAAAATTTCCCAATTAACTTATTTGCAACACTATATTAACTCCGCATTAAAACTTTATTGGCAAAAGGAAATCTACTTTTATCTTCCTGAATTTGAAAAGATGATCGACCTGCTACTACTCTTGTTTACAATCCCGGGGATTGTGCTCCTTTACTACCAATATAAAGAAATGGTGAAACAGGAGAAATTAATAAAATATGAAACCGAATCGCTGCGACGGCTTAAAGAGAAGAACAGCAGATTTAAAGATTTTGGGCTGTTTGGTTTACAGGCTAAAAGCGCTTATTTACAAATTGCAGCTCCAAAACCAAGTATTCATAAACTTCGCAGGAAAGTTTTGAAAAGACAAGCCGAAGCAAACAAAAAATTGGTTCAGGTACAGTAATGAAATTCTATCTCAGGTGAGCTGTAACGGATAATATTTTAGACGGGAGAGACATAAAACTTCAGTTTCAACAAACTCCTGCATCTTTAAAACATTCAGCAGTACCTCCCGCTCTCCTTCTCCATGAACAACTAAAATCACGGCAGTTCCCAACCCAATCTTTAAAAAAGAAAAAGCTGCAAAGAAAGCGGATACATTATTGATCACAGGATCAAAAGACAGAAAGAATTTTTCCTCTTCCGAAGAACTATGGGGAGAAGCTGCAAGGAATTCAACATCATTTATTTTTCGGAAAGAAATTGAGTAACCTTTAACAAGTAGTTGTTCTGCTACTAGTTCTAAAAGTGTGAACTGAGACGGGGAGTTAAGTTTAATATTCATCCTTGGAATTATTTATATAAAAATACCCGGGAGGAACGACAAAGAATGTCGGCTGAAAATAAACTTTAGTTCAGTTGAAAATTTGTCTTCAGTTAAAAAGAAATGAAAAACCGCTTTAACATACTTTCCTTTTACAACACCCTACTATTATAAAGAGAAATTTTCTGCCAAAGCGGTTATAAACAGTATGAAAGATTAACTTTCAAGGTATAAGTATCTCAATACCCGAAACCGTTACACATTTTTTTAATTTTTTTTCAAATTATTGATAAGACGCAAGTGCCTGTTTCAGTTGGAGAGAAATTTCTTCTTTAAGGCTCTCAGGTTCCATAACTTTTACCTGTGGTCCATGAGATAGAATTTCCATTTTAAAATCATAGGTAGGCACCAACCTGTATTCAAATCTAATCTCTTTTTCATTGTTTAAAATTTCCTGCTGACTGTGATGCAGGGGAAGAGATTTTACATACCTGCCTTCTGTTGGTTTAAAGGATAGAATAATTTTTTGAGCTTTTTCTCCCGTTCCGTTTATAATTCCAAAAATATCACGAAAATCGGCTACAGGATCATAATCCTTTATTTCCTTAAATTTTTTAGTACCAACCTCCAACCCGGAAATCCTGTCCAGGCCGAAATTTTTAATCTGGTCATCCTTTGTATCCAGGGCTATTAAATACCACCTGTGCCGGGATTCTTTAATGGCAACAGGACGAACAGTTCTTTCTGAAACAGAATCGGAATCAAATTTATTATAGAAAAAATTTACCTCCAGCCTGTTTCTAATTGCGTGCAGGAGCCCATGCATATGTTCTGTACCTAAAGCTTTCCTATTTTCAAAAATGAGGTGGTTACCAAGGCTGTTGCCAATTTTAATAGCATTAAAAAGATCAAAAGATTCCATAAGCCTCTCCGTATCTGCTTCCCTCCCATCTTCTTTGATGTAATATAAATTGTGGGATTTATCACATTTAATATCGATCTTGTAGTTTTCATTGATCTCCTTTACATCCCGCTGAAAAGTGCGAATGGAGCAGGTAAGCCGGTCTTCAGAAATTTCCTCCTGTAGGCGAAGAAAGGACTGAATATCCTCAAAAGAAGAAGGACGTTTTGTTAATTGGTGAATAATAAACCTGTGGCGCTGGATTCCTTCACGTCTGGACATACGAATAATTTAGAGTCGAATTACGATCTTAACAAAAGCGAAGTTATAAAAATGAAGCGACAAAATATGTCGTGGTAATAAAAACTAGAATTTTCTATAGTTCTTCATCATTGGCGGCAGGTACTTCTACGTTTGATTCTGGTGAGGGTGGTGGCTGGTTAAATAATCCATTATTATCACTAAATACCAGCAACAATATGATGCCAATAACAACCACTACAAGGGTCCAGATCCACCAGTTATTTCTCTTTTGTTTAAAATCATTTCTATCGCTGTTCTTGTGATCATTATTATTCTCTACGTCTATTCTTGCCATAATTTAATTTTTTAAACCAGATTTTCGATAATAATTATAAGATACTTATATGCATTTATTGCGGCAAGAAATTAACCTCAATTTGACATTCGTTGGATATTTTTTTTCTGAAAGCCATTAAACAATTTTCAAAATAAAAACTTTTGTCTCCCCTTAGGCATTTTTAATATATTATCATTCCTAATTTTATGAAATTTTTAGGTGTTTTTCACTTCTCCTGTTAATTATATAATAAACTCCAATCATTGTTTTCAGCTGGTTTTAAAATTAATTAAATTATATACAATCCTATTTGATAAGACCCTAATTCGATAGGAAAATAATGGACCCCACAGAAAAATAAAAAATGACTAAAATAACAACTATGAAATTTAAACTATTCTTTATCGCCATCAGTTTTTTAATAAGTCTTACCTCATGCAGGGATAACAATCCCGAAGCTGAAGATTCTTTGGAGGAACTTGAAATGGAAACAGAAACTTCAATGGAAGCTCAATATGACGATGTATTTACCACAATCTCAGGCAATCCTGAGCTTAGCACTTTTACTACCGGTATGACCGATGTAAGCGGAACCTTTGGAGATCCCCAGGCTTATACACTTTTCGCCCCCAGTAACACTGCTTTTAGTTACTATTACCAAAAGCAGGGAACCGATGTTCTTGGAGTTGGAGACGAAGCCGTTCTAAGATATCATGTGGTGCCCGAAAGATTAGATCTGGATGAAATTCGAACCAGGATACAGGCTGGACAGGATTCCCTTAGAATAAAAACCGCCCAGGGAGAAGAATTAATAGCTACCCTGGAAAATGGACAAATCCAAATTCACGGTAATTCTGGTGGGAAGGCATCAATTTCTGAAACTATGACAGCATCGAATGGAATTGTTCACGTAATTACCGAGGTATTAATACCAAGAGAACGAGATGTAAAAAGAGAATTACAATAGTATTAATAATTAGCCCTCTCGTGGTAATTTGGAGAGGGCTTTTTACTTCTGAAGAAAATGAAGATCAGGAGTATTTTCAACTAATTATTCGGTGAAGGTATTTCAACAGATAAATTGAATCTTTACCGAATTTTTTCATTTTTACCGATTTATCTCCTTAACTTTAAGGAGGTTATAGTATTAATTTTAATTGATTTATATGGAAATTTTTACTGTGTTGGTCGAAAACTACAAAAACACCCTGAAAGGGCTTAATATCTTTGTGAAAATTATTTTTACACTGGTGCTTGTTTTTATTTTTTTCGCAGTAATCAGTGCTTTTGTAAATGTGATTATGAATGGAATATAAAAGCTTAAGGTTAAGAAAAACCCTACTCTTTTAGATCACTTTACGCTTTACCGGAAAGATTTTTCCTTCCCGGTGTCTTTTGTTGTGCTCTTTTTTTAAAAGGATACTTATTGCCTCTGCAAAATATATATCCTTAGACTATTCCATTTCCTTTAAATTAGTTTTTTTCACTTCGGGATAAGAAGGATGCTGTTAGGTTAATAAAGTGGCACCTACTTCCAACAGGCCCAGAATAACGATGGCCACAACACAATATCTGCAAAATCAAATAACCAGGGAGCTGCTATAAAAAGTAAGCCGGCAATAAGGTCTATTCCCGGGTGAACTTTTATAGTAACAACTTATAAAACCCCAGTTCATAAGCTGTTGCTAAACTGTACAGTAAAGGTTCCTCCTCCCAGGATAACCGGTAAAATAGTCGCCGCATCTTAGGAAAAAACCAATTAGGCAGGGGGAGACTAGTAATAAAATCCCATTAAAATAATAAAGATATCAGTATATTCCTGTTGATATCATCTTTATTGATTTTAAAGTTAACCTTCAGGTTACTTAAAGGTAAAAATACCAGCCTGTACAAAAGAAAATTTAATCCCTGATTTCTAAAAAATGTTCTTATTTCTCCAGGTTATTATAAACGGGAGTTAGTGGGCCTCAAATAACAACCTTTTCAGCAATCTTAAATAAAAGCCAAAGTCCATATTAGACTACAGTAGGCGCAATTTTATTTTTAAATTTACTTAGAGCCCATCTTCTCTGCCACTTTAAAACACCACGGTAAGAGGTAAATGATGTGCTAAAATAGAGAATGAGAAAAATAATCTGTAAAATAAGCCTAACCCAATGCTCGAGATATCAAAGTTTACTGATAAATCAATTAAGCAAATATTAACAAAACTTGATAAAAAAGAAGAAGTAAATGGAATTCTACCCGGAGGAGGAATTCTTCATATTGAAAAAGAAGTTCCATTTCTTGTTATATACAGGAAGAAGGGAAATGATGAAGGTACATCAAGAATGGTTATAAGTGAAGCATCTTATTTAATAATAGGAGATGAGGATTATGAAGGTTATAAAAAAATGCTGTTTGAAATTAGCCATAACCTTTCTTCAATTTTTAAAACATACATGCTCTTTGAAATATACAGCGGTGAACCTGGTAGTAATTCCTTTTTAATAAAAGCACCGGCAAATAAACTTCCCTCTGCCCTGGATGTTTTAAAGCAGGAGTTGGAGGAAGTAAACAATAAATTCTCTGGATTGTATTTACAGGCTAAAATTAAAGATACTCCAAACAGGCAACCTCAGGGAGAAGAGAGTTTAATGGAAGTAGAGGAAGCTAAAAAATGCGGAGCAGTGGTAGTAAGTCTTGAAATTCCACCTGTATACAGAAATGATGAAGGGGAACTTTATCCAGTCTTTTTCAGGCAGTTCAAAGACCATATTATTCCTGCAGTTCACAAATTTGTATTTGATTACATTAGGGTTCAAACTTCATTTGATGTTCCCGCCTATACCTCCTTAGGTAGAAAAAATTTGAAAGACAAGGTTTTTGAGATCGACAGGAAATTGTGTGAAATTGAAAGCAGTTATCAATTTTTATGGCTCGTTTCACCTTCCAACATTCAGCAGATCAAAGATAAATTTTTTGAATCGAATTATGAAAAGGTACTGGATTACCATTACAGGTTACTTCCTATTGATCCCGATGTTCTTAAAAGAGAATTATATAATCTTAGGATTGAAGATGTTGATGATCCTGCAATGTCCTATTTGTTTAGAGAAAAGCGGGAGGAACTGGATCAACAAATCACGATGCTCAATGAAAGGGGAACCCGTAACTTCTTTTACAACAGCATAAGGCTTTATAAAGGTGTGGAAAGAATGCTAAGTGAAGAAGCTAAACAATTGCTTAAAGAGGTACCTGAAGATGCGGGAAATTCGCCATCGGACCTTATAGACTCCAAGGAGTTTAGCAGTCTTGCCAGGAAAGAATTTGATTATTTCCGGAAGCAGGATAAAAATTTTAAAAGTAAGGTACATATAAGAAGTGACGTAAATATCATGATGGTATCCAGGGGGGAATTGTATGTGCCCAGGGATTATAAAATGAGAAAAAAAGAATCCCTCGCCTTAATTCAACACGAAGTTGGAACCCACGTGCTAACTTTTCACAACGGAAGCCAGCAGCCTCTACAACAAATGAGAATTGGCCTTGCAGATTATGATCCTCTACAGGAAGGCCTTGCAGTAATGTCTGAATATCTGGTAGATGGCCTTACGCCCAACAGGCTAAGAACTCTTGCGGGACGAGTAGTGGCAGGATCAGCCTTGCTTGAAGGAGGTGAATTTCAGGATATTTTCAGGCTATTGGTGAAGGAATATGGTTTTTCACCGGAACGATCCTTTAATATTACTTCCCGGATTATGCAGGGAGGCGGATTTTTAAAGGATATAATTTATTTAAAGGGACTGGTAGAACTAAGAAAATATCTTCAAGATGGTGGGGAATACGAGCCCTTGCTGGCTGGTAAATTTGGGATCAAACACGTGAAGATCATTAAAGAATTAACCGATAGAAATATATTAAAGCCGGGGGTATTACGCCCCAGCTACTTATTGACAGAAGACGTAAAAAATAAATTAAAATTAATTAGAGAGGGCCTTCCTCTTTCAAAAATGGTATCTAAATGAAAATATGTTTTGTAGTAAACAGTGTAGAATCGGAAAAGTGCGGTACTACTGTATTTATTATGTTTGAGGCCTGGAAGCGTAAGCACCAGGTTTACATAATGGGAGTTGGAGACTTTAATTATAACAACGAACAGGAGCTAACAATAGACAGCACTACCCTTGCAAAAAATGCAAAACCAGAAAGCCCGCAGGAATATATAAAACTACTGCAGGATGAAAAGGCAAAGAGGGAGAAGATCAATGTACACGACCTGGATGTCCTTTTCATTAGGAATAATCCCACTGAGGAGGCCGAGGGAAGACAATGGGCAGAACATTCCGGCGTGGCATTTGGCCGAATGGTGCAGCAGGAAGGTGTTTTGGTCCTTAATGATGCCTTTGCCCTTTCTAATGCTTTTATCGACAAATTGTATTTTGAAGAGTTACCCAGCAGCATTAAGCCTGCCTCGTTAATTACCCGAAATAAGGAAGATATCCTGAAGTTCTTTGAAGATCATAAATAGAAAATGGTGTTAAAGCCTTTGGAAGGTTCTGGTGGACGCGGAGTTTATTTGATAGATAAAAATGAAAAGAACCTCAATCAGATCATTGAAAATCTTTCAGCTCAGGGTTACATCATTGCCCAGGAATTTCTTCCTGCCGTTAAAGATGGAGATGTGAGGGTATTGCTGTTAAACGGAAAAGTAATGGAAAAGGATGGGCAGTTTGGAGTAATTCGAAGAATAAGCAGCGAAGGGGAATTTAGAAGCAATATCTCCCAGGGAGCTTCTACAGATGCCAGCCCCTTGACCGATGAAATGAAAAAGATCGTAGATATAGTTTCCCCAAAACTTATAAGGGACGGATTGTTCTTTGTAGGCCTTGACATTGTGAAGGATAAATTAATTGAGATCAATGTATTAAGCCCGGGTGGAATGGATAGTTTCCCACTGGTTGGATTATCTGATTTTTCGGATGTTGTGGTCAAGGCTATAGAAAGAAAACTGGAGTATAAAAAGAATTATGGAACCAAAATTTCCAACAGGGAACTGGCTACTTTGGATTAAATAAAAAACTGAATATTGAATATGGGAAATGAGCATGTAAAAGGATCAAGAATAATTGGAGAGTACAGTAGTAATAAAAAAGGGCCTCTCCTCTTTGTTACTGCCGGAGTCCACGGGAATGAACCCAGCGGGGTGCTAGCATTACAGAGGGTTTTTGCTGAGCTGGAAAAAACCAAACCTGAAATCTCAGGTACTATAATTGGAGTGATTGGTAATAAAAAGGCTCTGGAACTGGAGAAAAGATATATTGAAGAAGATCTTAACCGAACCTGGAAAGAAGATAGCATTAAAGCTGGTAAAAGGGATACTCACGAACAAAAGGAAATGCACGAAATTATTGAGGTACTGGAGCAGTATCCCGAATCTTCATATCTAAAACGGTATTTTTTGGATTGCCACACCACGTCCTCAGACAGTTTGCCTTACATCTCTGTGCAGGATGTGAATGACAACAACAGTTGGGCTCACCGGTTTCCTACCTATATTGTTAAAGGATTTAGTGATATAGTTTACGGCGCTATAGATCATTATTTAAGCCGGACCGGTTTAACGGGTTTTACTTTTGAAGCCGGCCAGCATACTAACAAAACGTCCATTGAAAACCACGAAGGAATGATTTGGCTCGCATTGCATGAGGCAAATGATCTGGATCTTTCAGAAATTTCCTGTTTTCCACAATGTGTAGATAGATTTGCCCAGGATAATGCGCCTGAACAAAAAACTTTTGAAATAGAATACCGGCATGGTTTGGAAGAAGGTGATGAATTTAAAATGCAGCCCGGATTCAAGAATTTTCAGAAAATAGAAAAAGGAGAGTTACTGGCAATTCAAAATGGCAAAGAGGTACGAAGTGAATGGGATGCTTACATTTTTATGCCTTTGTACCAGTCACAAGGAAATGATGGTTTCTTTGTAATACAGGAAAGCCGTTCACGGTAGTAGGATTATTTTTTTACTATACCTATAACTTCTCCTGTACGGCAGTTAATGCGAAGAAGCTCTCTTTTCCTCAACCCGTATTTACCTTCGGTCCCCAAATAATCTCCATAAGAAGTATGCGATTTAATCATCATTATTGCTTCGCCATCATTGGGATCTATTAAGGGGCTTTTACAGGAAGTAGAATCGAAAATCACACCTTCCCTGGGGACAAAAGCTTCGGGAACATTTTCAGGAGCTCTTGAAATTAACTGTGCAGTCGTATTAGAAGAACCACACCCGGTGGTTAGCAGGAACAAGGAAAAAACCGGAAGAAGAAAATGGTTGATTTTCATGAGTATCCGAAAAAAGCTAATAACTAATTTACTGAAAATCAGCGGGAAATTTAATTGACTGCTTAAAATTTTTTCTAAGACCTACAAAATTAAAAATAGATTTTAAGTTTATTCCGAATAAGCAATGGTGGTCAACAAAGCATTTTCTGCCTGCCGGGAATCCAACCTGGTGTGTTGAACAACAACAGGAATATTACTTTGTATAACACTTGCATAATCTGTCCCTGTAGGCACCGGCTCAGGATCTTTTAGATCATTAAATCTTAAATGTTTAGTTCGCTGTGCCTCTACTCTTACTTTATAAGGGCCTACAGGGTCTTTATCTGCAAAATATATGGTTATTTCTACATCTGCAGCTTCGTTGGAAGTGTTTAAAATACACGCAGTTTCGTGGCTGGTAAATTCCGGTTCCTTTCCCGTGCCAAAAGGCGGAATATAACCTTCAGCAATTACCCATATTTTCTTTCCTAATGCTTTCATTTTCCTGTTTTTAATAACTGTTTATTTTACTTCAGCAATAAATCCTTCATTTGCACTTAGTTTTATATCTGAATCTACAATACCTCCTTCTCTGTTCAAATTTGTACTGATCAAAATTTTCGCCTGAAACTTTTCGTCTCCCGGACTAAAATTTTCTATTGAATTTCCCAGGTTTAAAATCACAAAAAACTCCTTCTCCCGATAAATTCTTTTATAAGCCAAAAGGTTTTTACCAGATGAAACAGGTTCATATTTTCCAATTTGAAGAGCAGCCTCCTTTTGCCGAAGATCGATAATCTTTTTGTAGAAGGTTAAAAAGCTGTCTTCTTTATCTTTTTCCTGCTCTACATTAATTTCCTTATACTTCTCCATTAATGGCAACCAGGTCTCGTTATTAGAAAATCCGGCATATTCATTACTGTTCCATTGCATCGGGGTTCTTTCAGGATCTCTTCCAAGACCTTTTCCCGGAATATTTTTCTCCTGCGGATCTTTAACCATATCTGGTGGAATATGCACATCCTGCATGCCTATTTCGTCTCCGTAGTAAATTGTGGGAGTTCCACGTAAAGTGAGTAATAAAATAGCAGCAATTCTCGCCTGTTCTATTCCCACTCTGGTAGCGATCCTGGATTGATCGTGATTCCCTAACACCCAATTTGGCCAGGCTCCCTTTGGCAAGGCTCCTTCATATTTATCTATAACGGCTTTAATTTCTTCTGCCTTCCACGACACCAGTACCAACTGAAAATTAAAGGGTAAATGTGCTCCGTTATTATTTTCACCATAATACATAACCAACTGTTCCACCGGTAAGTAGATCTCCCCTATGATTAGCCGTTCATCATATTCGTCAGTAACTTTTCTCATTTCCTTGACAATATCCAGCACCTCCGGTTGATCTGTACTAAAAGCCTGCAGGTGTTTATCATAAGGTGACATGCTCTCCTTATAATCTGGATTTGGCGGATTATCCCTAAACTGCGCATCTTTTACCATATGCCACATTACATCTACCCTAAAGCCATCTACACCTTTGTCCAGCCAAAAGCGCATTACATTGAACATAGCCTCTTTAACTTCAGGATTTCTCCAGTTAAGATCGGGCTGTTCTTTCAAAAAGGCGTGGTAGTAATATTGATTCGTGTTTTCATCGTATTCCCATGCACTTCCTCCAAATACACTTAACCAATTGTTAGGAGGCCCACCATCGGGCGCAGGATCTTTCCATATATACCAATCACGCTTTGGATCCTCTTTAGATCGTTTGGATTCTTTAAACCATTGATGTTCATTGGAAGAGTGATTAGGAACATAATCCAAAATAAGTTTCATTTCCTTTTCGTGAATTGCCGATAACAATTCATCGAAATCTTGCATGGTACCAAACATAGGGTGTATTCCGGTGTAATCACTTACATCATATCCAAAATCGGCCATGGGGGAAGGATATATGGGTGAGATCCAAACCACGTTGATCCCAAGATCTTTTATATGATCCAGTTTTTCCCTGATTCCTTGAAGATCCCCTACTCCATCGCCGTTTGTATCTTTAAAGGATCGCGGGTAAACCTGATAAACAATTTCTTTTTGCCACCACAAATAGTCTTTCAATTCCTTTTTATTCATATGAAATTATGTCTTTTATGCAACCACCTGTAACCATAGGGAGATAGTGTAAGTTTCCGGGTTTTGTTGTTAAACTTATCGTACTTCTTATCCCCAAATAGATCTATGATATCTTCGGGTTCTTCCAATTGAAGTTTTATTGTTTGTTCTTCGGATGAAAAATTATGGACAGCAATGGCCAGTCCTTTATCTGATTTTCTGCAATGGGCAAGAACCTTAGAGCTCCCCGTATCCAACACTTCATATTCTCCCCAGCCAAATTCCGGAAACTCTTTCCTTGTATTGATCGCCCTTTCCATCCAGTGCAGCAGAGAATCAGGATCCCTGTGCTGATCGTTTACGTTTACTTTCTGGTAACCAAATTCCCCTTCAGAAACAACATTCCTTATCAATTTCTCTGTGGGAGCGTTTGAAAATCCTGCATTCTTCCTGTCTGCCCACTGCATGACCGTTCTTACACTGCTGCGGCCCTCCATGGAAAGATCTTCACCCATTCCTATTTCTTCACCATATCTTAGAACCGGAGTCCCCGGCAGAGTAAATAACAAGCTGTGAGCCAGTTCCAATTTTCTTCTGTCATTGCCAAGGATTGGGGCTAATCTTCTTCGGATTCCGCGGCCAAAAATTCTCATATTTTCATCGGGAGCAAAAACCTCAAACACCTCCTGTTTTTCTTCTTCATTTAATTTATCCAGATTGAGT
>CAZXEY010000060.1:17062-18020 GCA_964639695.1 uncultured Antarcticibacterium sp.
AAAATGGCCATTTGTTCCTTTTGCTGGATCTGTGGCATTTTTTTTAATGCTTCTGCCACCGGAGTAGCTTCTTCCCTGGCGAAGGAGAGAAAGAGAAAATTATTCACGTAGAAATTGAATAACATATGCATTTGATCTTCATCACCTAAGAACTTATCATATTGCTCTGGTGCCAGATCTACTTCAGCAAGAAGAATTGCATCCCTCTTCTGGGTTTCCACAAATTCCCTGAAATGCCTGAAGATGCTATGTGGGTCCTCCCCAAAATCTACTTTTCCTTTTTCAGTAAACATATGGGGCGCCGCATCTATCCTAAACCCAGATACTCCTAACTTGAGCCAAAAATGCATTATGCGAAAGATCTCTTCCTGTACATCTTTGTTTGAAATATTAAGATCGGGCTGGTGAGGGAAAAAAGTGTGATAAAAGTAAGCTTCTGCCTCCTCATCATACTCCCAGTTAGAGCCACCTTCTTCTCCACCAGTCATCATATTATTATTGTCATTTTTTGGCTTTTCATCTACCCAGATATAAAAATCCCGGTATTTGGAATCTTTATCCTTCCGGCTTTTCTGAAACCATTCATGCTCGGTAGAAGTATGATTTACGGCAAGATCAATTATGACCCGCATCCCTTTTTCTTCAGCTGCATCTATCAATTCGGCAAAATGCCCCATATCTCCCAGACGAGGATCAACTTTATAGTAATCCCGCACGTCATAACCATTATCTTTATTGGGAGTGTCAAAAAATGGAAGCAACCATAAACAGGTAACTCCCAGGCTGGATAAGTAAGGAAGCGAATTTTTTAATCCTTCAAAATCTCCTATTCCGTCGCCATTGGAATCCTTATATGTTTCTACATCCAGTGAATAGATCACTGCATTTTTGTACCAGTATTTATTCATGAAGGAATTGTTATTTTAATTAAAAAATTCATTTTCAGTTTGTTTTGATC
>CAZXEY010000061.1:0-17913 GCA_964639695.1 uncultured Antarcticibacterium sp.
GGCTATCCCTTGTTAAGCTTATTAAGGATCATCCCAATTTAAAATGTGTGGCTGAGTATAACAACGCCATTGAAACCAAAAACGGCCTTCTGGATACTGAGGTAGATCTTATCTTTCTTGATATCGAAATGCCAATTTTAACAGGATTCGAATTACTGGACGATCTTCCCAATAAGCCTCAAATTATCTTCGTTACCGGAAAAACCAAATATGCATTTAAAGCATTTGATTATGATGCTGTAGATTACATACACAAGCCGGTTAATAAAGAAAGGTTTAATAATGCTGTTAGTAAAGCTATTAATCTTTACAACTTAAAAACGAATGGCACACCTATAGAAGATGAAAATTTCATTTTTGTAAAGAGCAATCTTAAGAATAGAAAAGTTTTTCTTAATAAGTTAAAGTATATTGAAGCACTTGGGGATTACGTAAAGTTTGTGACAGAGAAAGATACTTTTGTAGTTCTTGCTACGATGAAATCTTTTGAAAAACAACTTCCACCCGAACAATTTCTAAGAATTCACAAATCCTATATAGTTAATCTTGAGAAAGTAGAACGCTACAACAGCAAGAATATTGAAATTGACAAGCAGCAAATTCCTCTTAGCAGGCATAAAAAGAGTGATTTGATAGAAGCATTAAGTGCAATGCAGTAAAACTTCCTTAATAAGGATCTACATTTACTATTACCCGTACGCTTCTCCAGGCTCCTACAGCGCGAAAGCTAGTTAGAATCTTTTGGATTACACTTTTAGTTTTTCCAAGCGATTGCTTCGGCGGAATTTTTAGCAGAACATTCTTATAATATTCATTTCGTATTCTGGCAACCGGTGGAAATTCCGGTCCCAATATATTTTCCTGAAATGCATTTCTTAAAGATTTTGCGAGCCATTCTGCCGCATCATTTGTTTTGGAAAAATCCCTGTTCTTAACTGTAAACCGTATTAATTTATAATAAGGAGGATATTGATATTGATATCGTTCTTCCAGTTGCTCCTTATACATTTCCTCATAATCGTTTGTAGAAACCTGTTTCACAATTTGATGATGAGGATTATAAGTTTGAATCAAAACTTTACCCCGGGCCTTTGTTCTTCCTGCTCTTCCTGCCACCTGCAGCATTAATTGAAAACTCCTCTCGTGTGCTCTAAAATCAGGAAAATTAAGAAGGTTATCTGCATTCATTATTCCCACAAGTCTCACTTTTCTAAAGTCAAGCCCTTTACTTAACATTTGAGTACCCACAAGAATGTCTATTGTTTCCTGCTCAAAAGCAGTAATAATTTTTTGGTGACTATGTTTGCCACGGGTAGTATCAAGATCCATTCTGGCAATTTTTGCCTCCGGCAGCAGTGCCTGTAATTCTGTCTCTATTTGTTCGGTTCCAAAGCCTTTTGTGGTAAGATCAACACTGCCACAAGCCATACATTGTTTTTGCATCGCCATATGATAACCACAATAATGACATCTCAATTGATTGCTGTGGTTATGGTAGGTAAGACTTACATCACAGTTTGGACATTGAGGAGAATGACCACAGGTGGTGCATTCCAAGATTGGGGAATAACCTCTCCTGTTCTGGAATAGGATCACCTGCTCCCCTTCCTTCAGGGTTGTATGGATTTCTTCCAGTAACCGATCAGAAAAATGTCCTGTCATTCTCTTTTTGCGATACTTCTCCTTTATATCTACAATTTCAATCTCAGGTAAAAGTATGTTGCCAAACCTGCGATTGAGAGAAACCAGCCGATATTTGTTATGCTTAGCATTAAAATAGGATTCCAGGGAAGGAGTAGCCGATCCTAACACTACCCGGGCTTTATGTAAATGCGCCATAACAATTGCTGCATCCCGTGCATTATATCGTGGCGCAGGATCATATTGTTTAAAAGTAGTTTCGTGCTCCTCATCAACTACAATTAAACCTAACTTTTGGAAAGGAAGAAAAATCGAAGATCTCGCTCCTAAAACTATTTTAGCTTTAGAATTTGAATTTAAAACGTGATTATAAACTTCCATTCTCTCATTAACCGAATACCGGCTGTGATAAACAAGAACCTGCTCTCCAAAAAATAATTGCAACCTTGAAACCAGTTGTGAAGTAAGGGCTATTTCAGGAAGTAGATAAAGAATTTGTTTGCCTTCATTAACCACTGCTTCAATTAATTTGATATAGATTTCAGTTTTACCTGATGATGTAATTCCATGTAAAAGACATACTTCATCTTCTGCAAAACCCTGTTGAATTTCTCCAAAAGCCTGCTGTTGTGAATCATTCAATTTTAATGATTGATCCACATTTCCTATATTATGATTAACCCTATCTATTTGTTTATGAAACTCTACGAGAACATTTTTTTCAATAAGAGCCTTAATTATAGCTAAAGAAGCTCCGCTTTTTTTAGATAGATCCTTCAGCTTAAGTGGCTTTTTGGATTGAGCCTGCATATGAAACCACGTTAATATTACTTCCTTTTGCTTTGGAGCATTATTCAAGTCATCTAATAAACTATGCATTTCAGCTTCAGAATCGAATTTTTCATGAAGCTTAACATACCTGATTAGTTTTGGCTTATACTGTTCAAAAATTTCCTGATTTACAACAACTAATTTTTTTAAGACCATCCTGTTGATTACAGGTAATACTGTCTTTTTATCGAGAAGCTGCATTACCTCCTGAATTTTTAAACTTGATTGCCGTTGCAATGCCTCAACAATCAAATATTCTTCATCATCGAGATCCTCTTCATTCGGTTTATTTTCTAAAGATAACTGGATAAGCGTTTCGCTCTCCAACAGGAAAGCTCCCGGTAAAGCTGCTTTTAGCACCTCTCCTTCTGCACACATATAGTAGCGGGAAATCCAGCTCCAGAATTTTAATTGATGTGAAGTAACAACAGGAGTTTCATCCAAAATTTGTTCTATGGGTTTAGCTTCATATAATTGAGGTGCCCTGGTGTGAACACCTGCAACAATTCCAGTATATATTTTGGATTTCCCAAAAGGAACTGCAACCCTCATTCCCGGTTTTAAATAGTCAGCTTCACCTTCACTTACTTCATAAGTAAACTGTTTTTCTAAAGGAAGAGGGAGAATTACATTTATGTACTTCATCAAAAATTTTAGCTAATTGAAAATCAAATTTAAACTTCTTTTTATTGCTAATAAAAAACCACTCTTGTTTAAGAATGGTTTTTTAATATTAGATGGCTTTTTTATCTACTCTTTCCCAGATCCTGGTTTCATAGAGAAATCCAACATATCCTCTTACTTTTAAAAGATCGGGATCATCTTCATCAAGCCACAATTTACACTTATAGTTTTTACCGCTTTTAGGATCCGTTATAACTCCGCCTTCATATTTATCATCATCCTTATGCATTCCTCTTAAAAGCACCAAACCTTCAATGGGCTGGTCTTTTAATTCACCCGAACATTTGGTACAGATTCTATCCCTGTCTTCCTCCTTTATAATTTTTACTACTTTCCCAAAAAGCTCTCCATTTTCCTCGTAGATCTCTACGATAGAATTCTTCCTTCCATTCTCTGAATTAAAGGTGTACCATTTTCCCAAAACCGATTGAGCGTGCATCGAAGTGGCGGTAACAAGTAACAACAGGAACATTAATCTTTTTCTCATCTCAAATCCTTTTATAAATCTATGGTACCAGTTATTTTCCTAACATTCCCTGTTTAAGTTTTTTATCAGCAGGATTATCAGATAGCCAGATTCCAAATAAGGCCTCTTTAAAATCCTGTCCTTTTATTATTCCCTTTTGAGCGCCATTTTTGTAAACGGCTACTCCTTTAGATGGCAGGTAAACAATATCAAAAACATCGTTTTTACTAATTTCTTCACTGAAGAAATTTTTAAACTTTTTAATTTCCGAAGAGAGATTTACGTTTCTTCCCTTCGTGGTATTTTTAAAACCTTCATCTACTGCATCAATCATTTTATCACTGGAAATCAATTTAGATACAATATGAATTTTTAAAGCCATAGGATCATTGGCTGATACAATACTGCTGGCATTAGAAGATTTTGATTTTAAATAAAGTCCACCGGCATACATATCCATAAAATATTTTTCTCTTACACCGGCACCATTAAGAATGAGGGTTTCTCCTTCAAAAGTTTGAGAATTAGGCAAAGTAATACCTCCCACTTTAGTTTGTGCCTGGGCTGTTCCAATAAAAAGGGAAATAAATAAAAGGATAAAAGACTTTTTCATAATAGAAGTAGTTATAATTTGGGTTATTTAAAATTGCGTTTCAGTTTTAATATAGATGCATTTAATTCAAATCCCAAGAGCAGGACGTTGGAGTTTAACCATATATAAACCATCAATACCAAAAGAGCTCCAATAGAGCCATATAGTTCATTGTACGAAGAAAAATTTTCAATATACAAACCAAATAAATAGGTGGTGATTAAAAATAGGAAAGTAGTAAAAAAGGCTCCTATTGAAAAGAACCTAGCCTGTCTACCTTCTTTAGTACCAAAATAATATAATGTCGCCACCCCTAAATAAATTAAAATTATTAGTACAAGATACTGTAATAATTTCGCGGTAATATTACTTTTAAACAGCAATCCTAACTCGCTTAAATCTTCTACCGCATACGTCAAATAAACGGCAATAATAACTGTAAGGAGCAACAACAATGCCATTATAATTGAGACTCCTACGGCTACCAAATACTGGCGAATAATAGGCCTGTTGGTATTGGTATGGTATGAAAACTCAAAACCGGTAAAAATTGCGTTTACCCCGTTCGTCATTAAAAAAATGGAGAGAACAAATGCAAAAGAAAGAAGGCCTGCCCTGGGATTACTTGCAATATCTAAAAAAATATCTTCAAATACAGTGTAGGTAGTAGTAGGCAATAGAGAATCCATAAATACCAGAAATTCAATTTGAAAATCATCAATAAAAGTAATATATGGAATCAGGTTAAGAATAAATAGTAAAAAAGGAAACAGGGCCATAAAGAAACTGAAGGCAATTGCACTCGCTCGTGTAGAAAATGTACCCTTTACAATCCCACCGGAATAAATAATCCAAAGATCGTATGCTGTTAAACCGTCAAGTCCGGGTAACTTAATTCTCCGGAATTTCTTTTCCAATTTCTTGGAAAATTTTTCCAGCTGTAAAATGACTTGGGTTTTAACGTGCATGTATTACACTGCTTTTAAACTTAAATCCAAATTGTAAATGGAATGTGTTAATGCACCACTGGAAACATAATCTACGCCACACTCAGCATATTTCCTTACAGTTTCAAGAGTGATGCCTCCACTGGATTCTGTTTGGCATCTTCCGTTTATCAGTTTTACCGCTTTTGCAGTATTATTATAGTTGAAGTTATCAATAAGAATTCTATAAACCCCCTGTGACTCCAGTATCTCTTCAATTTCCTTTAGATTTCTTGCTTCAACAATAATCTTAAGATCAAGATCATTTTGTTTTAGATACTCTTTAGTTTTAGAAATAGCAGGTGTAATACCTCCGGCAAAATCAATGTGGTTATCCTTAAGCATTATCATATCGAATAGTCCAAACCTATGATTTTCTCCCCCTCCTATTTTTACCGCCCATTTTTCCAGGGCCCTAATGCCAGGAGTTGTTTTGCGGGTGTCCAGGATTTTTGTTTTTGTTCCCTCCAGTCTCTCAACAAATTCTCTTGTCTTTGTCGCTATGGCGCTCATTCTCTGCATAGCATTTAACACAAGACGTTCTGCTTTTAAAATTGAAAGGGAAGAACCCTCCACATAAAAAACAATTTCTCCTTTTTTTACAGGATTGCCTTCTTCAATTAGAGTCTCAATTTTAAGATCTTTATCTATATAGTCAAAAACACGTTTTGCAAACCCTACTCCTGCTATAATTCCATTTTCCTTAACAAGAAGTTTTGCCTTTCCTTTGGCACTCGAAGGAATACAGGCAATGGAACTATGATCTCCATCTCCAACATCTTCTCTTATCGCATTTGCAATAATTAAATCTATTTCCTTTTCAAATTGTGCCTGTGAGATCATTACAATAGTTATTTTTGTAAATGTAGCAAAGTCTAAGGAAAATGACCATAAAATTAGTGGGTATAGGTAAAACAGATGATCCCGAGATCCAGAAGTTAACTGATGTTTATATTAAAAGACTTCAGTTTTACAATAAATTTGAATATGATTTTATTCCCGATATTAAAAATTCGAAAAACCTGGATGAAAATCAGCAAAAAATGAAGGAAGGAGAACTTATTCTGAATAAAGTGTCCCCTTCAGATTTTGTAGTGCTACTTGATGAAAACGGGAAGCAATTTTCCTCGGAAGGTTTTTCAGAATATATTCAGAAGAGGTTAAACAGCGGATTAAAGCAATTAATTTTTGTGATTGGCGGGCCTTACGGATTCTCTGAAGCTGTCTATGCAAGGGCAGATTCTAAAATTTCTCTATCCAAAATGACCTTTTCGCACCAAATGGTACGGCTGTTTTTTACCGAACAATTGTACCGCGCTTTTACTATCTTAAGAAATGAACCATACCACCACCGATAAAACAAAATTATGAAATTAGTATTCGCTACGCATAACATGAATAAGCTACTGGAAGTAGAATCTTCTATGCCGGAATATGTAAAATTATTATCCCTTGACGATATAGGTTGTACAGTAGAAATCCCTGAAACTGCACCTACTATTGATGAAAATGCCATTATAAAGGCAGATTATGTAAAACTGCATTATAATTATGACTGTTTTGCAGATGATACAGGCCTGGAAGTAGAAGCTTTAAATGGAGAACCGGGAACCTTTTCTGCCCGTTATGCAGGTGAAGAAAAAAATATGGATGCAAATATTGATAAGCTCCTAAATAACCTAAAAGGTATTTCTAACCGTAAAGCACGTTTTAAAACCGTCATTGCTTTAAATCTCAATGATCATCCCACCCTTTTCACAGGAATTTGTGAAGGGGTAATTACTCAGGAAAGAAGAGGCTCACAAGGTTTTGGATATGATGCTGTTTTTCAACCAAATGGCTATAACAAAACTTTTGCTGAAATGTCTCTAAGCGAAAAATCAAAAATTAGTCACCGCGGAATCGCCCTTCGAGATCTTATAGAATACATCTCCAATTAGCTGATTATTATTCCTTTAAAATTATTCAATAAGCTGTAAACTAATACGTACCTTTGCAACTTATTTAAAATTTTATATGAATCAATTTGAACAATTAGGGTTAAATCCTGCCATTCTTAGAGCTGTCGAAGAAATGGGCTTTACAAGTCCAAGCGAGGTACAGGAAAAAGCGATCCCTATTTTATTGCAAGAAGATACCGATATGGTTGCACTTGCCCAAACAGGAACCGGGAAAACTGCCGCTTTTGGCTTTCCACTCATTCAAAAGATCGATGCCGATAGAAGACATACGCAGGGATTAATCCTTTCTCCTACAAGAGAATTATGTTTACAAATTACGAATGAACTTAAAAATTACTCCAAATTTACTCCGGGTTTAAATACTGTAGCAATTTATGGAGGAGCCAGCATAACAGACCAGGCCCAGCAAATTAAAAGAGGTGCTCAAATCATAGTTGCAACTCCCGGAAGAATGCAGGATATGATTAACCGCAGGTTAGTTGATATTTCTAATATTGAATATTGTATCCTTGATGAAGCAGATGAAATGCTTAATATGGGATTCTTTGAAGACATAACAGCCATTCTATCACACACACCTAAGGAAAAAAATACCTGGTTATTTTCTGCAACAATGCCGCAAGAAGTATCAACGATCGCAAAGAAATTTATGCGATCTCCTGTAGAAATCACAGTTGGAACCAAAAACCAGGGTACTGCAAACGTTTCCCACGAATATTATGCAGTGAATTCCAGAGACCGGTATTCTGCCCTTAAAAGATTGGCAGATGCCAATCCCGATATCTTTTCTGTAGTTTTTTGTAGAACAAAAAGAGATACTCAAAAGGTAGCCGAACAATTAATAGAAGATGGGTACAATGCTGCTGCATTACATGGAGATCTAAGCCAGAACCAGAGAGATTTGGTGATGAAAAGCTTTAGAAGCCGTCAAATCCAGATGCTTGTAGCTACAGATGTTGCTGCAAGAGGAATTGATGTAGATGATATTACTCACGTAATTCATTATCAATTACCAGATGAGCCCGAAATTTATACTCACAGAAGTGGTAGAACAGGTCGTGCAGGAAAAAGCGGAGTTTCTATGGTAATTGTTTCCAAGAGTGAAGTGAGAAAAATAAAAAGCATTGAACGTATAATTAAACAACCGTTTGAGCAAAAAGAAATTCCCGATGGAATGGAAATTTGCAGGGTTCAGCTTTTTCATTTAGCTAATGATATTAAAAACACAAAGATCAACCACGATATTGATCCTTACCTACCAAGTATTGAAGAAGTACTTCAGGATTTTTCTAAAGAGGAGCTTATTAAAAAAGTCTTTTCTGTAGAATTTACCAGATTCTTTAATTACTACAAAAACTCTTCAGACCTTAATGTAAAAACATCGGGAACCCGTGAAAATAGTTCTGGAGGAGATACAACCCGCTTCTTTATTAATGTGGGAGCGAAAGACGATTTTGACTGGATGAAACTGAAGGATTTCTTAAAGGAAACTTTAGATCTAGGTCGTGATGATGTGAGCAGGGTGGATGTAAAAGAGAGCTTTTCTTTCTTCAATACAAATTCTGAACTTACTGATAAAGTTCTTGCAACATTTAAAGATTTACAACACCAGGGAAGACATGTCAATGTTGAAGTATCACAGGATACCGGCGGCGGTGGACGATCTGGTGGGAAAAGCAGAAACCGTAAAAGCCGTGGGGATTTTAAGCCTCGGGGTGAATTTAAATCTTCAGATGGCGGAAGCCGTAGAAGATCAGATTCTTCTTCAGGTGAAAGCTCTAACAGATCATTAGACGGTGGAGGCCGAAGAAAATCAGAGCCTGCTGGAGAAAACGGTGGTCGTAGAAGGTCAAGCCCTTCAGAAGGTGGGAATAGACGATCTAGCGAAGGTGGAAGCCGGAAAAAAAGCATTCAAAGCTCGGTTAACCGAAGAAAATCAAGACGTTCAGAATAATAATTAACATTGGGAGAAGTTTGGTATAATATTTAATATACTACTTCTCCCAATGTATTCTATACTATGAGATTATTTTTAGCCCTAACTGCTTTTATTATTTTTAATATTAGCGCCTTTTCCCAAAATAAACAGGATATTGTAAAAGGTAGCGTCTTAAATGCTGCCAATGATCTTCCACTTGAAAATGTTCACATTGTAAATTTAAATCAGGTAAAAGGTACTACAACAGGTGCTAACGGTGAATTTGAACTTCCCGCAACTGTCAATGATACTTTATACATTTCCCATTTAGGTTTCAGGACTATTCAGGTTCGTGTGACTAATGACTGGCTAAAATATGGTTCGGTAAAGGTTAAAATGACAGAATTGGGAATAGCTTTGGAAGAAGTTGTCTTAAAACCTATTCAACTTACCGGCTATCTCGAGATTGATGTTAAGAACATTCCCATATATGAGAATACCCGGTATAGCATCTCTGGATTAAATGCAGGGTACGAGGGAGGAGAACATTCCCGATCTGCCGCAGGAAAAGTTTTAGGTGCTATTTTTAACCCCGCAGACGCTCTTTATAATATCTTCGGAAATAAACCGCAACAAATGGGTAAGCTTAGGAAAATGAAGGAGGATGATGAAATTAGAAACTTACTCCAAACTAAATTCGACCGGCAAACATTAGCTGCAGTTCTTCAAATTTCTCAATTTGATATTGATGAAATCCTGAGCAGGTGCAATTATTCAAAAGATTTTATGCGTGATGCAAATGATCTTCAAATACTTGATGCGATTAGCGGTTGCTATGAAGAATATAAAGTATTAAAGCGGAAGTAGGGTTACTTCTTTAATTCCAGCAGGGTTTTAAGATTTTTTAAACCCTCTTCCAAATCTCCACCGTACGCTTTCTCTACGGGATGAATAAGAGCAATTACAGAGAGAGGAAATTTTAGTCCGCCACGAATTCCCCAAACCATCTTGGTTTTATTTTCATCTATTTCCTTTAACCCTTTATATTCCAGCAATACCATTCTTAAAGGTTTTACCACAAGCAAACGGGTCTCTATAATTTTACCCTGGTGCAGTTTTACTATTTTTTGAGTTCCTTCTTTATATTTGCTGTGGCCTTTCCAGTAAAGCATTGCATCCAGTTTTCCATCATCTCCTTTATACTTAAGGATTCCACGAAAATTGTCTTTAAACCAGGGCATCCATAAATGCTCTTTTTTTAGCTGCCTTACTAAATTATAAACCTCTTCTTTTGGTTTGTTTATAACTGTTGTCCTGCTTATATCAAATTCTTTCTTTGCCCATGCATGTAAGAATGCAAAAAATGTGATGATGGCAATAAGAATATAAAAGACTAAGGTCATTCCAATTTCTTTAGGGGTAGTAAAAGTAGAAAATTACAATTTATCCTGAAACGTTTTGATGATTTCGTCGAAATTTTTAAAACATTTGCTCAACCATTCAAATTTAACTGCATTTTTCTCATTTTCAGTCAATTCCCAACTTATTTTACTGTTTCTTAATCTTTGTGTTACATGTTGGAGAATTATAGCTGCTGATACCGAGATATTTAAACTTTCAGTAAAACCCACCATAGGAATTTTTAAAAAAACATCTGCCTGATTTGTTGCATCATCTGAAATGCCCTGCTTTTCGGCCCCAAAAATAAAAGCTGAACGTTTTGCAATATCAAAATCAGCAAGATCTATTGCTTTTCCGTGCGGTACAGTAGCCACGATCTGGTACCCCTTTTTTTTAAGACCGGCTATACATTCACCGGTGGAATGATGCCGGTTTAAAGAAACCCATTTTTGGGCACCCATTGCAATTTCCCTGTCTATCTTTCTCCTGTTCCTTTCCTCGATCACATGAATATTTTGAACACCAAAAACATCACAGCTGCGAATGACGGCGCTTGTATTGTGAAGTTGATAAACATCTTCTGTAGCAACCGTAAAATGGTTGGTTCTTTGGAGGATTACCTTTTCAAACAGGGCCCTTCGGTGTGGGGTTAGCATATTTTCCAGGTATTCAATAATTTCCGGAGTAGCCATTTTCATTTTATTATAAATAAAAAGAGGCTGTTCCTAAAAACAGAACAGCCTCTTTATTTAGTTTACATTCTCTTATTTTTCAAAATCCTTTAAAGTTTTTATAATAATATCCACACAGTCATTCAACTGCTCCTCGTCCATGACTAAAGGCGGTGCAAATCTTATGATATTCCCGTGAGTAGGCTTTGCTAGAAGACCATTTTCCTTTAATGCCATACATATATCCCAGGCCGTAGAACTCTCTTCAGAATCATTGATAACTATGGCGTTTAATAAGCCTTTTCCTCTTACGAGGTTCACGATATTGGAGCTTCTTATGTAATCATTTAACCTTCTTCTAAAGAGGTTACCTAATCTTTCAGCATTATCGGCTAAATTTTCATCTCTAATCACTTCCAAAGCAGCCATTGCTACTGCGCAGGCAACAGGGTTCCCACCAAAAGTAGACCCGTGCTGGCCGGGTTTTATCACATTCATCACTTCATTATTTGCCAAAACTGCAGAAACAGGATATACTCCACCTGAAATTGCTTTACCTAAAATAAGGATATCTGGTTTTACCTCCTCGTGATCTACTGCAAGCAATTTTCCTGTTCGCGCAATCCCGGTTTGTACTTCATCTGCAATAAAAAGAACATTATGCTTTTGACAAAGTTCTTTAGCTCTTCTCAAAAATCCTTCAGAAGGAACATAAACCCCTGCTTCCCCCTGGATGGGTTCCACAAGAAAAGCAGCTAAATTTTCGTTGCTGTTAAGAGTCTCTTCCAGCGCATCAATATCATCGTAAGGTATTTTTAAAAATCCGGGAGTGTAGGGTCCAAAATTCTTTCGTGCTCCTTCATCATTGGAAAAAGAAATAATTGTAGTCGTCCTTCCGTGGAAATTATTTTCACAAACAATTATTTGAGCTTCAGTTTCTTTAACTCCTTTTTTCTCATAAGCCCATTTACGTGCAATTTTAATAGCTGTCTCCACTGCCTCTGCACCCGTATTCATTGGCAAAAGCTTGTCGAAACAAAAATATTCGGTTGCAAACTTTTCATAAGGCCCTAAAACATCATTATGGAAGGCTCTTGATGTTAAACCTAATTTAGAAGCCTGTTCATACATGGCACCCACAATTTTTGGATGACAATGCCCCTGGTTAACCGCCGAGTATGCCGAAAGAAAATCATAATATTTCTTTCCCTCCACATCCCATACATAAACGCCTTCTCCCCTGCTTAATACTACAGGTAATGGATGATAATTATGCGCTCCATATTTATCTTCCAGTTCAATAGCCTTTTTTGACGACATTACTTTTTCTAATTGCATCTTCAATATTTTAAAATGTACATTTCTTGTAATTCCTTCTTTTGTTCTCTTAAAAAATCAGAAAATCAGGGGAGAGAAATCATCCAAAATTCTGTTGCTGCAAATTACTAAATGTTAATCGAAAATTATAACAGGGGCTCCATTAATTCTTCTCAATTATCCTATTTTTGCGCTATGGCAAGAAAGAATAAAAATAAACTGTTTGAAAGACTTGAAATTACCGGTGCAGGTGCAAAGGGAAAAAGTATAGCCAAGGCCCCCGATGGAAAAGTAGTTTTTGTTAATAATACTGTTCCCGGAGATATTGCCGATATTCAAACTACCAAAAAGAAAAGATCCTTTTATGAAGGTACGGCTGTAAATTTTCATGAATTTTCTAAAAAACGTGTAGAGCCTGTATGCCAACATTTTGGCACTTGTGGAGGATGTAAATGGCAAAATATGGGTTATGAACACCAGTTGTTCTATAAACAAGAGGAAGTAGAAAATAACCTTAGAAGGATTGGAAAAGTAGAATTGCCGGAAATTACTCCCATTCTTGGCAGCCGGGACATCTATTTCTATCGCAATAAAATGGAATTCTCTTTTAGTGATAGTCGCTGGTTAACCTTAGAAGAAATAAAAAGCAATCGAGATTTCGACAATAAAAATGCACTGGGTTTTCACATTCCAGGTATGTGGGATAAGATTTTAGATATTAAAAAATGCCACCTTCAGGAAGATCCCAGCAATGCCATCAGGAATTTTGTCAAGGAATTTGCCATTGCCAATGATATTTCCTTTTTTAATAGCAGGAACCAGTATGGCTTACTGAGGACATTAATGATAAGAACAACTTCTACCGGGGAAATTATGGTGGTGGTCCAGTTTTTCGAAGATGCTCCGGAAAAACGTATTCTATTATTGGATGCAATTGAAGAAAAATTTCCCCAAGTAACTTCTTTACAATATATCATAAACCCGAAGGGGAATGATACCATTTATGATCAGGATGTGATCTGTTACAAAGGAAGAGATCATATTTTTGAAGAAATGGAAGGCCTTCAGTTTAAAATAAATGCAAAATCCTTTTATCAAACAAATTCCAAGCAAGCTTTTGAACTTTACAAGATTACCCGGGAGTTTGCTCAGTTAACCGGTGAAGAGCTGGTCTATGATCTTTATACCGGTACGGGAACAATTGCCCAGTTTGTAGCAAAAAAGGCCAGGAAAGTAGTTGGAATAGAAGCAGTTCCTGTTGCCATTGAAGATGCTAAAGAAAATGCTAAAAGAAATAATATCACCAATACGCAATTTTATGCTGGCGATATGCGAAAGGTTTTTACTAAGGACTTTATTGAGAAGCACGGCCAGCCAGATGTTATCATTACAGATCCTCCCCGTGACGGGATGCATAAGGATGTTATTGCCCAAATTATTGGTATCTTGCCGCAAAGAATTGTGTATGTAAGTTGTAATTCGGCAACCCAGGCAAGGGATCTTGCGTTAATGGATGAATATTACAAAGTTACAAAAGTTCAACCTGTAGACATGTTTCCCCAAACTTTTCATGTTGAAAACGTGGTGTGTTTAGAAAGAAAATAAAAATGAGCAGATATAGTTTTACTTCTCTATTGGCAATACTGCTCCTGGTAAATCTGGGCTGCCAGAAGGATGACATTTGCCCTTTGGCAGTGGAAACAACTCCCCTTGTAACCGTTTCTTTTTTTGATTTTAATGATACTGATGTACCTAAACCTCCGGTAAATTTGAGAATTAAAGCTCCCGGAGTTGAAGAAGTATTATTTGACAGGGTAAATACCAGCGAAGTAGTTATTCCTTTAAGAACAGATGCCGACATAACCGAATACAATTTTATATTGAATGCACCTGCCGCTCCTGAAGGTGCTACAGGAAATACAGATAGGGTAATCTTTTCCTATGGCAGAAATGAAGTTTACATTAACAGGGCCTGCAGTTTTAAAGTTGAATACATCGACTTAAGAGCAACTGTGATCCAGGATGAAAATAATTGGATTAGAACAATCCTTGTAGTTGAAGAAGAAGAAGAAGAAGAAAATATAGAAAATGAAACAAATCCTCGCATTATTATTTACCACTAGTTTTTTCTTCTCCCTCAATCAAAAAGCCTTTTCTCAGGCCACTGTAGATACAGTTGAATATAAGGAGCGGTATGGCCTACGGGTAGGAATTGATCTTTCTAAACCATTACGAACTTTGTTAGAGGAGGATTACAGAGGATTTGAAATTATAGGAGATTACCGTATTTACGAAAATTATTATTTAGCAGCAGAAATTGGAAATGAGCAACTTCCATTCGATGCTGATAATTTAAAGGTTACGGCAAATGGGAGCTATGTTAAGCTAGGAGCAGATTATAATGCTTATAATAACTGGGCAGGTATGGAAAATCTTATTATTGTTGGCCTCAGGTATGGATTCTCCACTTTTTCTCAAACTCTGGAACAATATACCATTTACACCAGGGACCAATATTTCCCTCCAAATATTATTGAAGGACCTTTTGAAAGTGACGGTTTAACTGCCAGCTGGTTAGAATTTTTAGTAGGAGCAAAAGTTGAAATCCTAAACAATCTTTACCTGGGAGCCAATGTACAGCTTAAACGCAGAGTTACTAATTCTACACCTTCAAATTTTGACAATCTTGTAATCCCGGGATTTGGCAGGACCTATGACGAAAGTGCATTTGGTGTAGGTTACAGCTACAACATTTCCTATTTGATCCCTTTATACAAGAGAGCCAGAAATTAATCCTGCTGTTCTCTTATTTTGTGAAGTTTTTTAGTGCCTTCATAAATCTCATATTTCAAAAATTTCGATTCTAAAGCTCCATTGAAGAGTTTAATTTTCCTTGAGGGACGTAATCCTACATTTTTTATTGCCTCAAGATTTGAAGTTATGAACCAGGCTTCGGTGTTGGGGTAACTTTGTTTCAAGGTATCTCCTATTCTTTTATAAAAAACCGGCATATCTACATCTAATCTTTCTCCGTAAGGTGGGTTAAAAACCATATGTAATCTTCTTTCCTGTTCTTTTTCACTCTCAAAGAAATCCTGCCTTCTTACTTTTATAAATTCTGAAAGATTTGCATTTTCAATATTGTCATTTGCCTTTTCCACAGCAGATGGAGCAGTATCATAACCAGTTATATTAAAATGAAAATCCCGAACTTTTTTAAGGACAGATTCTTCTATTTTTTCATAAAGATCCACATCCCAGTCTTTCCATTTTTCAAATGCAAATTCCTTTCTGTTCAAATTTGGCGGAATGTTACAAGCAATCATTGCTGCTTCTATTAAAATAGTTCCACTCCCACACATAGGATCCAAAAAATCGCATTGGCCATCCCAACCCGAAAGCAGCAATAAACCTGCGGCAAGAACTTCATTGATAGGTGCAATATTGGTGGCAGTTTTATAACCCCGCTTGTGAAGGGACTGGCCAGAACTATCAAAAGAAAGATTACAGATTTCATTTTCAATGTGAACATTTATTCTAAGCGTGGGGAAATCCAGGTCCACATCTGGCCGCTGATCATATTTCTCACGAAATCTGTCTACAATAGCATCTTTCGTTTTCTGCGCAATATATTTTGAATGTGTAAATTTTTCCGAATGTACAGTAGCATCAATAGCCAAAGTATCTGTAACCTCCATATAACTCTCCCACTCGATTTTCTTTACCTCTTTATAAAGATCTTCTTCAGAAGTTATTCTAAAAGTTTTGAAGGGTTTTAATATTTTAATTGCTGTACGCAAACTTAGATTCGCTTTATACATGAAACCTTTATCACCGGTAAACCGAACGTTCCTGGTCCCTTCCTGAATATCCATTGCACCCAAGGATCTTAGTTCCTTCGCAAGTATAGGTTCAAAACCAAATAAAGTCTTGGCAACCATTTCAAAATTATTTCCCATAGCTAAAATTTATTCCTCCGCAAAAATACATTAATTTTAGCGCAAAATTTGTCTGCAGCCCGGCAGACTCTTTTGTTTAATAAATTACTTTCTTAAAAAAAGCCAACTTTTTAATGATCTACCTTCTACCATTAATTGCAGTTTTTATTGGATTCCTTATTGCGCTTTTTTTAAAACCTGGCTCTTCATTAGGATTTAAATTATTACTGGCTTTTAGTGGAGCCTATCTACTTTCCGTTACTGTCTTTGAGCTTTTACCAGATGTTTACGGGAGTGGAAAAAGTAATATTGGAATTTTTATTATGCTGGGCCTGCTGTTGCAAATTGTACTTGAATTTGGTTCTAAAGGAGTAGAACATGGGCACATGCATCACGATGAAAAAAATGTTTTTCCCTTTGCCTTGCTTATAAGTCTATGCATACACGCATTTTTGGAAGGTTTCCCGTTAAGAGAAAACCATCACCTCATGTATGGAGTTTTAATTCACAAAATACCTGTTGCAGCCATTCTTTCTACATTTCTGCTTTTATCGGGTATCAATAAGAAAAAAGCATTTATTTTTCTAACCATATTTGCCCTAATGACACCCCTGGGAAGTTGGGTGCAAAGTAGTATTGAAGGTCTCCGGGAATATTCAGAGTATATTAATGCGGTAGTTATTGGAATATTTTTACATGTCTCTACCACCATTTTATTTGAAGCTTCAAAGAATCATACCTTCAACGCATCAAAACTTGGAGTAATAGTTTTTGCTATATTGCTCGCTTATCTGTTGTAAATGTTCAGCAAAGAGGAATCTAAAAGAATAAGAGAAGAATTCTGGACATATTTTGGTAAGGAATATCCGCGGAAGTGGTTGCTATACAACACGAAGATCAAAGAGGTCCAGTTAAAATTCTATTTTGATACACAGGTGGCAAGAGTTTCTCTGGATCTTACCTCTAATGATGAAGTTATAAGAGCATATTATTTCGAAAAACTGGAGTCTCTTAAAACGATTATTTCTACGGAATATCTTCCAGACATAATATTTGAAGAAAATTTTCTACTTCCTGAAGGTAAAACTATTTCCCGCATATATGTTGAAATTAAAAGAGTGAATATTCACAACAGGAAAGACTGGCCTCTGGTACAGGAGTTTTTTGAAGATCGTATGAATTTACTGGAGCTATTTTTTATGGAATACAAAGATTTTATTGATTCTTAAACTGAATCCAGTCCTGGAGTTGTAGAAAAACTGTTTTCATTTTATAGCGATCCCAGATTTGAATTCTGTACCAACAAGCTTTTACAGCCATCGCATATTTACATGCTTTGAGGGTTTCAAAACCTTCTCGCATAAAAAACTCTTCATCGATATGATAAAGGGTTTTCAAAAACAATCGTGCCTGCCGATAGGCAGGACGAAGACCCCGATACCTATCGCCCCCCAATACAGCAGTACGTGATTATTACAAACAAAAAAGACCTTTACTTTCCAGTAAA
>CAZXEY010000062.1:0-17795 GCA_964639695.1 uncultured Antarcticibacterium sp.
GAATATGGGATTTCTGTTCACGCAAGGCATCAAACTACTAAGGAAAATATTTCCGAAATTCTTAAAGGATTTCAGCGGGATGAGGATAGCAAAGGCTATGAAATAATTATTGTAAATGGTTGGGATTATGTCGCTTTGGTAGAAGCTTATGAAAAAGCATCCAAAATAGCCCGAAAATCTCATGTACCGGTGCTAATTCACGTAAAGGAGTTAACCCAGCCACAAGGCCACTCCACCTCAGGATCCCACGAAAGATATAAGAACGAAGACAGGCTTAGCTGGGAGAGGGAATATGATTGTAATGTCAAATTCCGCGAATGGATCATTGAAAATAATTTCGCAGGCTCAGAAGAACTTGAAGTACTTGAAAATAATATAAAGAAGCAGGTAAGAGAGGGTAAAAAAGCAGCCTGGGCAGCATATGCCGATCCTATGAAGGCTAAGCAAAAAGAATTGCTACCTCTTTTAGATGAGGCAGCTGTTAACAGCAGTAATAAAGAAGCTATTCTTGAATTAAAAAAGGATGTTGCAGATTTAAAAGATCCACTTAAAAAAGACCTGCTGGTTGCCGCCAGAAAAAGCTTGAAATTCTTAATAGGTATGGAAAGCGACGCTAAGGAAAATCTGGTTAACTGGATTGAAAATTATACAACAAGTTCCCAGCCGGAATATAGCAGTAACCTTTACAGCGAATCTCAATGGAACGTATTATCTATTGAAGAAGTTAAACCTACTTACGATGATGATGCGCCCGAAGTTGATGCGAGAATTGTAATTCGGGATAATTTTGACAAGATCTTTAGCTCAAGGCCAGAAACGTTGATTTTTGGAGAAGATACAGGAGAAATTGGTGATGTAAACCAGGGACTTGAAGGACTTCAGGAAAAATACGGAGAGTTAAGGGTTGCAGATGCAGGAATTCGGGAAGCTACAATATTAGGACAGGGATTAGGAATGTCTTTAAGAGGTTTACGTCCTATTGCAGAAATCCAGTATTTAGACTATGTCCTTTATGCGCTTCAACTTATGAGCGATGATCTTGCTACGTTACAATACAGAACGAAAGGAATGCAAAAAGCTCCACTTATTGTAAGAACCAGAGGTCACAGACTTGAAGGTATCTGGCATAGTGGCTCTCCAATGGGTGCCCTTGTTCACCTGTTGAGAGGAATGCATATTCTTGTTCCCCGTAATATGACAAAAGCTGCAGGATTCTATAATACGTTACTTGAAGCAGATGAACCTGCTCTTGTAATAGAAAATCTTAACGGATACAGGTTAAAAGAAAAGCTTCCTAACAACATTGGAGAGTTTCGCACCCCTATTGGAGTTGTGGAAACTGTAAAGGAAGGTAATGATATTACCCTTGTTTCTTATGGTTCCACATTAAGATTGGTAGAAGATGCTGCAAAAGAACTGGAAGAAGTAGGAATTAATGCAGAGGTAATAGATGTGCAGTCGCTGCTTCCTTTCGATATTAATAAAGATATTGTGAAAAGTGTTCAGAAAACGAACAGGCTTTTAGTGATCGACGAAGATGTACCCGGTGGAGCTTCCGCATATATCCTGCAACAGATCCTCGAAAACCAGAACGCTTATATTCATTTAGACAGTAAACCTCAAACCCTGGCTGCACAACCTCACAGGCCGGCTTATGGAACAGATGGGGATTACTTCTCCAAACCTTCTATTGAAGATATTTTTGAAAGGGTTTATTCTATAATGCACGAATCAAATCCCGGAGAATATCCGAGACTGAGATAGGACTTTTTAATTTAAAACAGAAAAGCCACGAAAAATTCCGTGGTTTTTTTGTTTTTAAACTTTTATAGAAACCTTATTACATCCAGTTCTTTTTACTGATCTCGGCTTTATATAATATGTAATTGATAAATGGAACTACATCTTTATCTACTCCTCTAAAGGAAATATCGCCACCGGCAGAATGAAAATATAAGTTCACAATATTCCGCCGTCTGTACCAAATTGGCTGCTTCACACTAATACCCTGAATTTTATAGATCTCGAAAATACTCACAGTTTTGTTCCATACACCGCTTTTCTTCAGAAGAAATTCATCTGTAAAAATAAGCCTTAAAGATCGATGTAAATAAAACTGATAAAGGGTTCCAATTCCACTAATAACTACTGCAAAAATCAGCCAGATGAGGAAACTAACCTCTTCCCAAAGAACAGGGATTATTATACTTATTAATACTGGAATAAAAATGCGCATAAACCTACGTAACAACATAAATCTATGAGGTCGAAAAATAGATTCAAAGCTACTGCTCCCAGATCCAAATAAAAACTGTTTGACCTTTTCTACCGTTAATTCGTTGAGCCCGGGAATTTTAGTTTTCTTTTTCTGAAGTGCGTTTTCACTGCTTGCCAATGCAATTCTTGCCTCATAAAGATTAAACCTCTTTTGAACAGGATTGGTAACTACCTGCATAAGCTGAACGCGTCGTGGCTGCAAGGAAACTTTTGTATTAGTTTTAAGCCCCATTTCCAGCTCGAGGCTTCGGGGAGTTTGGGTTAATTTTAATCCGAAATATTTAATAAAAACCTCGAGAACTGTAATTACAATACTCACCAGGAGAAGTATCACCAGGATGATGAGAAAGAGGGTCACAGAACTTTCCGGAATTTGAATTTCCTGGTAATAGGAATCCAACTCTTCAGTCCTATCCCTGAATAAGGAATTTAACTCATTGTATATAGTTGTAAAAAAGGCAAAAACTATGGCTAATCCCCTTGCGTAATTGGTGCTGATCCCAATCTTTAGCAAGGTGGGAATGTCCAGCTCGTGTATCCAAAGTTCATCTGATTCTTGTTGAACTTCATAAGATGCTTCTTCAGTTACAGAAACTCCTTCTTTTTTAGCTTTAATTAGTATAGCCGATAATTGGTTTGCGTCTGCTTCAGAAACTGCATCTATCTGCACCTCATCCTCCTTGCTACCTGCTGTATCTACAACAACACTGTAAACTCCGATAATCCGCTGAAGTAATGACCTTTTTAGGTAAACCTGCTGAATTTTATCAAACGGTAACGCAACATTTTCTGTAGAAAACACTCCTTTTTGCAGAACAAATTCTTCCGCTTTATAATCAATATGGAATATGAAATTTCTATAGTAGAGATAACTATATACTAGGATAACAAGCACCAAAACCATTAACCCTAAAAGAGAATAATAAAGCATGGGGCCGGAGGGGGTTTTTAGAACAAGGTATATCCCTATTACCCAAAAACCCCTGAGGATTTTGTAAAGCGACGTAAGAAAAATTAAGACAATACCTAAAACGGATTGTCTCTGTGGGATATTAAAGCCTTCAGTATTCATTAGCAGATATCTTTCCCGCTAAGGCCTCCTTTAATTGAAGTGCAAGATCTGGTTGTAAACCCGGGATATGAATATCGCTGCCACTGCCGCCAGCTGTGAAAATCCTGAGGGAGGAAATATTTAAAAATTTATCCAACACATCGCGGGATATGGATGCATGTTGGATCCTGTTGAAAGGAACCACTGTAACCGTACGGAAGAAATAACCTCTACGGTACAAAATATCTTTTTCCCTAAGAGCATATCCAAAGGATTGCTGCATTTTAAAATTATTCCAGAATTTAAATAAGAAGAATAAAGGGATTACAATTCCGGCTATTGTTAAAGCAATTGGTTCTACATCATAAAAAAAGAGTACCGTCCAGCCAATAATTAAAAAAACCATGAATGCTCCCGTTTGCAGGTTCACTTTCGTTAGATATTTTGAGGATATGGGATAAAAATTTACATCCTCATAATTGGGTAATGAACCTAAGTCTATAGGATAATTACTAAAATTCTCCATTATGGAAGCCATTTCTTTTCAAAATTGGGCTTACGTTTTTCCAAAAAAGCATCTCTTCCTTCTTTGGCTTCATCTGTCATATAAGCTAATCTCGTAGCTTCACCTGCAAAAACCTGCTGCCCTACCATTCCATCATCGGTTAGGTTCATAGCAAATTTCAACATCTTTATGGAAGTGGGTGACTTTGCCAGGATCTCCTGCGCCCATTCGTAAGCTGTGGTTTCAAGTTCTTTGTGGGGCACAACAGCATTCACCATTCCCATTTCAAAAGCTTCCTGAGCCGAATAATTCCTGCCAAGGAAAAAGATTTCCCGGGCTTTCTTTTGACCCACCATTTTGGCAAGATAGGCTGACCCATACCCACCATCGAAGCTCGTTACATCGGCATCTGTTTGTTTAAAAATTGCGTGTTCCTTACTGGCAAGAGTAAGATCACAAACCACATGAAGACTGTGCCCTCCTCCCACTGCCCAACCCGGAACTACAGCTATAACAGCTTTAGGCATAAATCGTATCAATCTTTGCACCTCCAGGATATTTAGCCTGTGCATCCCATCCTCTCCAACATATCCCTGGTGGCCCCTTGCTTTTTGATCTCCTCCACTACAAAAGGAGTAAACCCCATCCTTAGAGGAAGGTCCTTCTGCAGAAAGTAACACTACTCCAATTGAAGTATCTTCCTGTGCATCATAAAAAGCATTATATAACTCACTGGTAGTTTTTGGCCGAAAAGCATTTCTAACATCGGGACGGTTAAAGGCTATCCTTGCAACCCCGTTAGATTTCTTATAAGTGATATCTTCGTATTCTTTTGCTGTTTTCCAGTCAATCTTACTCATAAAATTTGTTTTGTAGTAAAAATATAATTTTAAACTTAAACCATAGCCACAAACCCGCTATACTTCGTAATACCTCATTAGAGAGAAAAGAAACCCGCAATCAAATTCACAAATTCCTTTAATTATTTTTCGAATCATATTTTTTCACTTCTCTCTTCTCTCTTCTCCCTTAGTTTTAGTCCTGACTCTTGTCTCTGGACTCCTGCGTTAATTCGAATACTTTGCCAGCAAAGGCTGCAGCTGCATTCCCCATATCTGCCCTAATTCCAGTGACTTCTCCGTAATTTCCGGGGTTATTTTAATCATTTTCTTTCCAACCGGTGAATTATAAAAGTTAAGAATGGCATCTACATCTTCTTCAGTATAAAGATCCATATAAATTACAGAAAGTTGCTCGTAAAGATCTTCCATGCTGGTCCTTATTTCGGCTTTAAAAGCAGCCTGGTTTTCTTCGGGCACCATCTCAACCAGAGGCTGGATCAAAACATCAAATTGAGCGGCCGAACTTAATTTTATAAGATCTATCGTTTTTTGCTTATAGCCTTGTTGGGAAAAACCGGTAAGACCTGTAAAGAGCAACAGCCCTAATAGTAAACATTTATTCATAGGATATATATTTTCTCTAAAAATAGAATTTTTACTGCACATACTTCAGCTGGTAAGCTTATTTAAAAACAGTTGCAGATTTTGCACAATTCTTGATATATTTGATCAAATACCCAATATGAAAATAGCAGGCTTTTTACTATTATTATTTATGTATTCCTGGACTAGTGCAGCCCAGGAAATTCCTGCTATTAAAGAACCTTCTTCAGATTTTCTAATTCAGCGTCTTGAAATACGGCCTTCCCTGACCAACCTGGCACCGGAAGTTCCCAATGCCGGTAGATTCAGAATAAGAACGGTGAATTTTGATAAATCTCTTGACCGTAAAGAAGTGAATATGCTTGCTGTTATAGAGCAACAGGAGCAAATGAAAAGAAGAAATATAGAACTTGCTCCGCCGGTTTTTGTGCCACAGGTGCAGGCAAATCTTTCCGCTTCCAGGGATGACAATTTTAGTATGACCCCACGCTTTTACAATCAGTCTTTTAGTCCAGAATTCCAGACAAGAGGCACCAGAAATTCAGTTTATAGAAATGCCGCAGAAGGAACGGGAGCACAATTTCTAAATTCCTACAACCCTTTTTACAGAACAAGAGGTTATTCCCCCGGTTACGGTTATTACTATTATTGATCTTTGTTTAAATAGATCCCGTCTTCTTTTATATCTATTTGTCGCTGCTTATATAAAGTTCCAATTGCTTTTTTAAAGCTTTTCTTGCTCATTTGCAGCTTTTTCTGAATTTCATCTGGCGGGGATTTATCTGTAAGAGGTAAAAATCCACCTTTCAATTCCATTTCGTTCAGTATTTCCTGCGCATTAGGCTCAATACTTCTGTAACCCGGCCGCTGTAAGGTGATGTCAATTTTACCATCGGGACGGGTTTTCTTCACCCACCCCTTTAACCGGTCTCCAGGCTGTAGATCCTGAAAAACATCGTCTTTAAATATTAATCCCTGGTGGATATCATTAACTATTACATTAACCCCAAGATCTGTAGGATTCGCAACAATAAGATCAACTTCTTCAAAAGGTTGTACTGTCAACTCCCTGTTATCGAGGAAGGCATTTGTTTTACTGGAAGCAACCAGTCTTCCCGTTTCCTCATCCAGATAACAAAAAATTAAGTACCAGCTCCCTTTTCTCATTTTAGAAGCCATTTCCCGGAATGGCACAAACAGATGTTTTTCCAGGCCCCAATCAAGGAAAGCGCCAATATCGCTGACTTCCACACATTTTAAATAGGCAAATTCATCCAGCTTTACATAAGGATTTAGAGTGGTTGCCACAGGTCTCTCCTGGTGATCCAGGTAAACAAAAACTTTTATCTCATCACCTATATCGAAAGAATCTGGCTTATATTTATTCGGAAGTAAAACTTCGTCTCCTTTATTATTCTCAAGAAACAATCCGGGTTCTGTATCCCTGTTTATCTTTAGGGTGTGGTATTCTCCAATGCTCAACATAAACATACTTTAATTTTGTAAAGATAAGGGAATATTACGCATTACCTCAAAAACAAAAATCCGCTTCTGAATTTGAAAGCGGATTTAAAGACGGACATTAATTATGGAAAACATCTTCTTTTTTGAAGTGTTTAGTTAGAAGGTAATAGATTACTGCTCTGTATTTATTCCTATTTGATCTTCCGTACTTTTCAATAACAGCATTTAAACCTTCATCAAGTTTGCTGTTGTTTTCTAATCCCAGTTTTTTGATAAGAAAATTTTTCTTCACCGTCTCCAATTCAGATTCCGAAGAGCTGGAAATTGTTTCCGCATCACTATTAAAAATACTGGGACCACAGGATTCAGTAACTTTTCGAAGCAAATCCACATCGGGTTCCTCCCCAAGTTTACCTTTAACTTCCTGAATGTATTTTCCAACCTTTTCATCAAGTTTAGTAGCCATATAATTACTATTTTTAATTAATAATTATAAAATTAACAATTAAAACTTCTTAATCATAATTTAAATTCTTAAGATTTCATAAATCCGAAATACTTTAGAAGTACCTCATCATTTATTTTTCTGGGAGTAAAGATCTCCAATAGTTTAGGTTTTTTTGAAGGATTAAAAAACGTATCTAAATTCCCTTCTATTTCTTCCGAAGATTTAGCTGAAGAATAAATAAATCCAAACATTGTACACAATGCTTCTGCGTTTAACTGATGGGTGGTTTCAAAAAAAATATCAAAATTTTCGGTATTCTTATTTCCCGGCAATATTCTGAAAATACCTCCCCCCTCGTTGTTTAAAACTATTAATCTAAGACTGGAGGGAATGTAATTGTTCCACAGGGCATTACTGTCATAAAAAAAACTTAGGTCGCCACAAACCAGGAGCGTAGGATCCTTACTAATCATCGCAGCTCCTACTGCCGTGGATACACTTCCATCAATACCGCTGGTACCGCGATTACAATATATTTTTAGTGAAGCATCCCAGCGGAATAACTGGGCATATCTTACTGTGGAGCTATTTCCCAGCTGTACCACATAATCTTTTGGAACAGCAGGCACAATTAACTGCATCGCTTTAAAATCTGAATACGGGATCTCCTGTACATAAAGATCGTGACGTGTTTGCCTTTTCTTCCTGATTTCTTTCCATTGAGAGGCATAATTGCTTTCTACATTCTGTACACGGGGTAGAAAACCTTCAAAAAATGAGTTGATAGAAGTTTCAAAATGTTTGTTTAAACAGAAAAAGGTATTGTATGCTTTTTTGGGATCTACATGCCAGTGCTGTTTCGGTTGATAGTTTCTAAGAAATGATTTTATTTTTTTCGAAACGATCATTCCTCCAAAAGTAAGCAGAATATCAGGCTGCAAAGCTTTAAATTGTTCTTCAAAATCTTCCGATCTTTCTATTGGCCCTATTAAAGTATCTATTCGGGTAAAGAATTCAGGATGTTGAAGGTTTGAAGTAGTTTCAGTAAAAACCAGAACAGAGTTATCCTTTGCCAACATCTCCAGGAATTTGGATTCCACCGCATTTGGCTGTGCTACCCCCGCAATAACCATTTTTCTTTCTGCCTTGTTCCAGAGATCCAGGTAAGGCTGCAGCTCCTTTTCACTATAACTGCGCTGGGTTATTTCAGGATAAATTTCAAGCGGATGTACTTTTTTATCTTCAACGATGTCATATAATGGTTCATAAAACGGAACATTTAGATGCACGGGACCTTTTTCTTCTAAAGCTTTATTCAACGCCAGGTTTATTTCCCGCTCGTTATGCTTTTGCGCCTCAAATTGTTTTTGCTGAAGTTTTTTATCTGAAGTTTCAGTTTCAAGTACTAATTCTGAATACAAATTAGCCGAATAACAGATGTGGTTTTGGAATACATTCTTTTGCCTGATGGTTTGGCCGTCCCCAATGTCTATTCGTTCTACAGGCCTGTCGGCTGAGATCACTACGAGCGGAATATCGCTGTAAAATGCTTCGGCAATTGCAGGATAATAATTGAGCAATGCAGAACCTGAAGTGCATACCACAACGACCGGTTGCTGCAGTTGCTGCGCCATTCCCAAAGCGACAAAGGCTGCACATCTTTCATCAACAATACTGTAAGAATTAATTTCAGGATGATGGGTGAATCCAATGGTTAACGGTGCATTTCGGGAACCGGGAGAAATGACCACATGCTTTATATTTTTTGCAACACAAAGTGCTACTATAGATTGAGCAACCGGGATTTTTGAATATTTCACTATGTATCTTTAAATATATTTTTAGCCCATTTTTCTATCCAGAATATTCAGGACAGCCTTCATTGTACCCGCTTTATTTTGAGTTTCCTCCCACTCTGTACTTGGTAAACTTTCTTCTGTAATACCTCCACCAACAAAAACCTCAACATTATCATCATTAATTTTCATACATCTCAAATTCACGAAAAGCGAAGTCTTAAAAATAAAACTGGAATATGCCTGATTTTCTTGATTTCTTTTATTACTGTTCCGCTTTATTTCCCTCTTCATATTAACTTCCCCTAAAAATCCTGTATAAAATTCCCGGTCGTAATTTTCGTTCTTCAAGATAAAATCTTTAGCTACATCTTTTGGAAATCCGCAAACCGCAGGCGTGGGATGAAGGGCTTTTAAAAGTTTTTTCAGGTCAACCGAATTATTGTCATGATCTTCATTATTTTCTCCCTCAGCTTCTTTACTAATTACTGCATCTAACGTGCCTGAAATATCGGTTCTTAAATGCAGCAAATTTCCCGCTTTGCTGGTATACGCTTCCGATTTCTTGACATCAACAACATTTAAGTTTCTCAGATTTTCAACAATGGAGTCCGTAACTATTTGCTGTTCTTTCTTTTCCTTTTCTCCCCATGTAACTTCAGATATTCCCTGATCCTTTTGTGTTCCCGCCAGGGCCATTGTTTTAAATTTATTTCTTTCTACTTCCAGCAAAACTTCAGGAGTTGCTCCCATCCAGGTACCCACCAAAGGATGATAAAATAAATAAACAAACGCTGCCGGATATTTATCCAGTAGCTTCTCAAATAATCTTAAGGGATCCTGTGGCCCTGTTTCCAGTAACTCCATCCGGGATAAAACAACTTTTTTGAGATCTCCCTCTCTTATTGCATCAATTCCTTTTTGTACCAGGAAAATGTGCTTTTCTTTTTCTGCAAGGGCCCGGGAGTTGGAATAATCTATATTAGGAGAAATTTGGAAGTTTTTCTCCTCAAAATGAGTTTCAATAACTTCTGATTTTTCCAGCGGAATAAAGACTTTTTCTTTACTATCATCGAAAGGAGCAAAAACAAATCCGCTCTCCTTAAAATTTTCAGTTTTGTAAACGTCCAGGTAAGACTGGAGAATCCCTCTTATTAATCCTGATTTTCCTGAAGGTTCCCTGTAAACAACAAAAGGAAATTTTTTTTCCCGTTGCTCCCTTAGCCGCTTATAAAATTCTGTTGGATTGATCATAACTTTTTCTTTGGAAGAGCTATGGTGGTTAATTTAACAGCAGATATGAGATTATCCTCCCTATCTGTAACTCTAATATTCCACAATTGTGTAGTTCTACCTTTATGAAGAAACGTAGCTTTTGCATACACAAAGCCCTCTTTAATGCTTTTCACATGGTTTGCAGATATCTCAATCCCGCGGATGTAGGTTTCTTCAGCATCCAAAAAAATATGAGAAGCGACGCTGCCTACGCTTTCAGCTAAAGCAACTGTAGCACCTCCATGCAAAACTCCGTCAGGTTGGTGAACTTTTGAAGCAACAGGCATTCGAGCTCTACAAATTCAATTTCCAAAGTTTCTAAAAGAGTGTTTTTAGACATTTCCCGGCATTTTGCCAGTATTTCTTCTTTCTTCATCCTACTAAGTTTGTTTACTTTGTAAAAATACAAAACCAAACCTATGAATCCTGCCGAAAAGAAGGTTTCTTACCAAATTCGCAATACCTATAGTACCCTGAATGATTTTACTGCCAAAACAAAAAATGTGTGGGTAGTGCTTCACGGGATTGGATATTTAAGCCGCTACTTTTTAAAATATTTTAAAGAACTTGATCCTGAGGAGAATTATATTATAGCTCCACAAGCGCAGTCAAAGTATTACCTGAATAATGAGTACCGACACGTAGGTGCCTCCTGGCTCACAAAAGAAAATACAGAAACTGAGATTGATAATGTCCTCAGTTACCTGGAAGAAGTTTATACTGCTGAAGCATTACAAAATGCTCCAAATTTGAACATTTTTGGTTATTCCCAGGGAGTATCTGTTGCTACCCGGTGGATTGCCAGGAATAAAGTAGAGTGTTCCCAATTAATTCTCCATTCCGGGGGTCTTCCAAAAGAACTGCAGCCTAAAGACTTTTCCTTTTTAACCGATACCAGAATAACTATGGTTTACGGTACAAAAGATGAATTTTTAAATGAGGAGCGGTTAACATCTGAAGGAGAGAGAGCGAAGGATCTTTTTGGGGATCGACTGGAAATTATTTCCTTTGAAGGCGGTCACGAAGTAAAACCGGAAATAATATTAAAATTTGCTTAATTTCAATTCCGGTAATTTGTTGTTCTACAAAAAAGCTTTATGAAAAATACTGAATCCCCCCATTCTAAGGATGAATCTGTATTTAAAAGTATAGGTCCAGGTTTTCTTTTGGCGGGAGCAGCAATTGGAGTTTCGCATCTTGTGCAGGCAACCCGTGCAGGAGCAGATTATGGATTTATTTTGCTTTGGGTTCTCCTTATCGCCTGCATTTCTAAATATCCCTTTTTAGAATTTGGTCCCCGTTATGCTGCCGGCACAGGAAAACATCTTATCTCCGGCTACAAAAGCCTGGGAAAATTTCCCTACTGGACCTATATAATTATTACCGTTGGAAGTATGTTTATTATCCAGGCAGCAGTGACTATTGTTACAGCCGGGCTGGCAGAAAGATTGTTTAATTTTGGTTTATCTCCTTTTGTCTGGAGCCTGCTTATTTTAGGAGCTTGTGTTGCTGTTCTACTTATTGGGAAATATCCCGGGCTGGATAAAAGCATGAAGATCATCGTCACCTTTCTGGCGATTGCTACCCTGTTTGCCGTTATTATGGCTTTTGGAGCAGGAACTATTGTAAAAGCTGCCTCTACAGAAGCTCCTACTCTTTGGACCACGATGAGCATAGGATTTATCATTTCCTTTATGGGTTGGATGCCCATTCCCCTGGATGCTTCCGTATGGCATTCCATCTGGACCAAAGAAAAATCCATACATAACCGGCAAAAGCTCTCTATAAAAGGAGCTTTTACAGATTTTAATATAGGTTACCTCTCCGCTTCAATTATAGGAGTACTTTTCTTTCTACTGGGCGTTCTCGTAATGTTTGGGAGTGGAATTTCTTTTTCTGCCAACAGTGTGGAATTTTCATCTCAACTTATTGATCTTTATGGAAAGACTTTGGGAGCTTGGAGTAAACCTTTAATTTCTGTTGCCGCTTTTGTTACTATGTTCAGCACAGTTCTTACAGTTACCGATGCCTATCCAAGGGTAATTTCTGAATTGAAAAATTTTGAAAAAGAAAGTTTAACAGATTTTCAGGATAAATGGAAGCTGTATAAAACGTTTATTTTTATAATTCCGGCAATGTCCCTGGCCATACTTTATTTCCTTTCAGGTTCATTTATTCATCTGATTGATTTTGCCACCGGACTTTCATTTTTATCTGCTCCTTTCCTGGCCTGGTTTAATTACAAGTTGGTTACAGGTGAACAAATGCGAAGTGAAGACCGCCCAGGAAAAAGATACAGGATCTTTAGCCTGGTCTGCTTTTCTCTTCTTGTTGTATTTAATCTTGTGTATTTATATTATCATTTTGTGATGTAGATAAAAAAAACGCAGCCGGTTGGCTGCGTTTTCAATAATTCATTAGAAGTATTACTTTTTCACACCCGGACTTCTCTGTAAGAATTCCTCATATAATTGAGTATGGCGGCTTACCATTGGTATTTTCCATCCTCTTATGAATACCTGCTCCACATCTGTAGAAGTTTCAAAAGGATCCCCGGTCGATATAAACAAAGTTGCCTGCTTTCCAACTTCAATAGACCCTAATTCATCGGCCACATTAAAAAGTTCAGCAGGAACTATCGTAATTGCTTTAAGGGCATCCTCCTTAGTCATTCCATAAGCAGCAGCAAATCCAGCATTATAAGGTAAATTTCTTACGTTCTCGGTCTCCATAGTACGAATTGCTACTTTAACTCCCGCCTTTTTAAGAATACCCGGGTTGGCATATGGTTTATCAAACCGGTCGTAATCCTGAACAGGGGTACTTAATGTAGGACCTACAATTACCGGAATTTTAGCTTTTGCCAGTTCATCGCCTACGCGATATCCTTCATTCACACCGGTAAAAATTACATTAATGTTTTTATCCTTTACCCATTCTATTGCCTTCTTTATATCAGCTGCTTTATTTACTTCAATTAATAACGGTACTTCATTTCTATAAACGGGAAGTAAAGCTTTCATTTCAGGATAATAACCCAGTTCAACAGAAGTTGATCCTGCAGCCTTTGCACTGTCGATCCTGTGGTACTGTTCCACTTTCTGCCAGATATCATCCAGTTGTTTCATAGCTTTTTCTGAAGCTTTCTTGATCTCTTCTTCAGGCCTCCTGTCCCACCAGCCTCTTTTTCCTGAAGCAGGGAAATTCATAACCGGTGTTGAAAATCCTGTATGCATTTGTTGCGGAGTGTACCCATGAAGATTTATTAAAGCCGCTTTCCCCGGAAATAACCCGCCTGAAGGTACTGCAAGCGCCGTAGTAACACCGCTAACCCTTGTAACAGGAATAAGAGCTGAATTAGGATTAATTGCTGTTAAAGCCTCCATATGTGGAATTACTTCTCCTACCTCATTATAATCCTGGGTAAGGCTTACAGAACCAACTTCAGATAGTCCTAATCTCGTTCCACTGTCAATCATCCCAGGATATATATGCTTTCCCGTTCCATCTATCACCTGGAAATCCTGTCCATAGGTAACTTGTTTTCCTACTGCAGAAATTTTACCGTCCTTAATAAGAACCGTAGCGTTTTCCATGGTTCCATTTGTCACAGTATGCACTGTAGCGTTTGTTATTGCGTAATTACCATATTCAGCTTTGGGGCTTTGAGCCATAACAAAACTAAAATTTAGTACTGCAAGTAAAAGTGTATATATTAATTTTTTCATCGTACTGGTTTATTCGTTTACAAAGATCCATTCAGTATTAGACATACATTTTTCGTGCTCTGTCATTTCTCTCATTATATCCACTTCTTCTGCAGGATTAACGTAAGTTCTAATGTCATCTTTATCTTCTTTAATATCGAAGTATTTTACTCCGTCTACAAAAGTCATTTGAGGAACTGCATAGATCGAAAGAGGATGATTTTCAAAAATTACAACATCCCCGTCTTTACCTACTTCAAGAGATCCTACCCTGTTCTCAATTCCTAATTGTTTAGCAGGATTTAACGTGATCATCTCCAGTGCCTGTTGATCGGTCAACATCCCATACTTCTGTGTTTTGGCTGCTTCGTGGTATAGATGACGAATTAACTCCCCGCTATCTGAATTTATTGAAGTAGTCACACCATTATTGGCTAAGATTGCAGCATTGTATGCAGTTGAATAATAAACTTCAAATTTGTAAGCCCACCAATCTGCAAAAACAGAAGCCATAGCTCCAAACTCTGCAATTTCAGGAGCTACTTTAAATGCTTCATTAGCATGTTGGAAAACCAACTTCTTAATTCCGAAGTCTTTAAATACATTCATTAACATCAAAATTTCATCTGCACGGTAAGAATGTGAGTGAACGATAATGTTTCCTCTTAAAATATCAGCGATTACTTCTTTTCTCAGGTCATAAACTGGAGGAGTTCCTTTATATCCTTTTTTGTTCTTATTGCGATTGTATTCGTCCCATTCCTCCATATATTCTTTAGCTTCAGAGAAAGAACGACGAAACACCTGCTCCACTCCCATACGGGTTCTGGGAACTAGACCGCTACCTTCACCGTGAACCCTGGTTGGATTTTCTCCCAAAGCAAATTTTATCGTTCTTGGTGCACCTTCCATACGAATTTCATCCATTTTTACAGTACCCCAACGGTGTTTAATAGTAGCATTCTGCCCACCTATGGCGTTTGCAGAACCGTGCATGGCGTGGGAGATCGTTACTCCTCCTGCCAAAGCCCGATAAATCCCTACATCCAGAGGATTTAAAGCATCGCCCGTCCAAACTTCTGCCGTAACAGGGCTGGTAGCTTCGTTAACTGCATCCAGTGCAATGTGAGAATGCGCATCAATGATTCCCGGCATTACAAATTTTCCCGTTGCATCAATAACTTTTACTCCCGAAGGGGCAGAAAGATTTTGACCAATACTTGAAATTTTTCCGTTTCTTATTAGAACATCGGTATTTTCCTTTGTTCCGTCTGTAATAGTGATCACCGTTCCATTCTTAATAAGAACATCTCCTTTTTGGATTTGAGCAAATGAAGTACTCACAAAAAGGAAACAGCTAATCATTATAATTAGTGAAAATTGTTTTTTTATCATTTTATTTTAAATTTTTGAATTCCGTAAACACCGGATTACTTAGTTGGAGCTTTTGTTCCTGTTACTGAATATACTTCACCCATTCCGCTGAAGGTACCTTCCAAAGTATCATCTGCCAGAGTTAATACAGCGAGAATATTCATCATTTGGCCCTGAATAACTATATCAAAATTGAAAGATAATTTATCCTCAGTAAGAATCACGTCCTTTATAGTACTATCGTTTCCGGTAAGGCTATTGGAAATAATTCCGGTAATTAAACCATTATCATTTTTTAGCACCAGTTTCCCTGTCACAGGTCCATCGGGAGAATCCAGTTTATAATTCCAGGTTCCGGCTACCTTGGCAGCTTTATCAGGATCTGCTTTCTTTGCCTCCTTTTGGTCGTATTCGTAAAGCATACCTTCGATCATTACGTATTTTACTTTAGCATCTTTTTGGAAAAATGGTTTTGATGAAATTACAAGATTTGCCATTTTACCATTTTCAACAGTTCCTGCAAGTTTACTAATTCCCAACATCGAAGCGGGAGTTGTGGTTAACGCTGCAAGGGCTGCATTTTCCGAAAGTCCGTTTTCAACGAATTTTTGAAGGGTCTTTTGAACATCTGCAGGTTTTCCTTCCAGTCCTGAGAATCCAAAAGGAATTCCGGCATTTGCAAATTGCCCGAGTTGCTCGTAATATTTTTTAAGGAACTCTTGTCTGCGCGCCTCAAGGATCTGCTTTTCTGCAGAAGTGGTCTCTTTTTTAGCGGAATCTTTTTTCTCTTCTTTCCACTCCGGCATATCCAGGCTGAATAAAACTTTGGAGTTCGTGTTCTTAATGTCACTGGTCAAATCCCAGCCTTCTTTTAGTTCTGCTATAACAAGATTAAATCCAAGATCTTTTTGAAGTAGCATTGCTCTTTGCGCAGGCAAAACTTCCTTTGCGTTAAATACAACGGGGATCTTTTTATCTATAACCGGGTAATAAGCTTCCAAACCACTGTTATATTGAGGTCGCTCTCTTCCTGCAGGATCTGCTAAATAGATTTGTCGGAATCTTTTCGCCTGTTCTGCCTGCCGGTACATTTCTCTATGCTCTGCCATTACACCAAGGATGTTAGAAGGATACACTCTTCTTCCTCCTTCAAAAGTCGCATACAGGGCAGTACCCGGCATAAGAATAAGATCTCCAACAGAGTTTCCTTTTAAAAGAAGAACTGCGGCGGTTCCAGGTAACATTCCCCCTGATGGGGCAGATTGAGCAACGGTAAATCCTGCAGCTCTCCAGTCTCCTATGGATTTAGAGGTGGGATCCAAATATTCGTTCACTGTTCTGTCTGGCGTAGTTCCTGCTACATCGTTTGGAGGATTTCCCGGATCCTTTACATTAGGCCGATCCTTTTGCTCAGGCATTTTAATCCCAACGTTAGACATACCAAGAATAAATCCGGGATAAAGATACATACTGTCTGCTTTTACTATTCTGGCTCCTACCGGAATAGAAATATTAGTACCCACACCGGTTATCATACCGTCTTTAATAAGAACAGTACCCTTTTCTATTAATTTTCCCGGTGAGGGAACAATGTTAACATTTGTTACCGCCACTGTACCTGTTACAGGGGCTAGTTCGTCCTCCTGGGCCTGTAAAGGGGCCAGGATGAACAAAAAGAACAAAAATGTCCAGGTAAATTTATTCATAGTGATTTTGTTAAAATATTAAGAAGCTGAATATAAAAAAGAAAATTGAAATAAACCTAAATCATTTGATCCTCTCCAAGAAAAGTTCACTTAAACTTCTAAATATTATGATTGATTTGGTAATAAGACAGAGGATGTGAGGAAAGGTTTAAGAGCAGGATGAAAACAACTATTTATTTTCTAAAAAAATTCAAGGTCTTTATTAAATAAAAAAAGCGCAGCCTTTAATTTGGCTGCGCTTTATAAATATTAGAATTAAAAAGAGATCCCTCCTTGCGTCAGGATAAGCGATACGTATGGCTTTGTTATTCAAATCCTAAAAATGAAAAAAGCGCAGTCAAAAAATGACTACGCTTTTTAATATTTGAGTTTGAAGGAGATCCCTCCTTGCGTCGGGATAAGCGATACGTACAACTTTGCTATGCAAAGCCTACGTCCTGCTTACTTTACCTCCTCAAAATCTACATCTTCAACATCATCACCCTGCTTAGAGTTATCTCCGCCTGGTTGTCCTCCCTGAGGTCCTGCTCCGGGTCCACCTTGTGGTCCTCCGGCTGCTCCGGGCTGTCCGCCTTGCTCAGCCTGTGCCTTATACATTTCTTCAGAAGCTACTTTCCACGCTTCGTTTATTTTATCTAAAGCAGGCTGAATCGTATCAACTTCTTTGGTTTCATAAGCTTTCTTAAGTTCTGCCAAAGCATCTTCGATTGGCTTCTTCTTATCATCAGATAATTTATCTCCAAATTC